>MEKT01000163.1:0-26170 GCA_001767435.1 Acidobacteria bacterium RIFCSPLOWO2_02_FULL_65_29
GCGAGCGGCCATTGTGGCGCAGGACGCCGTACACGGCGCCGTAACTGGCCGCCAAGAGGAACGGATCGCGACGGCGCGATGATTCGTCTGGCGTGCGTCCGACGAGCGGCTCGCCGTAGAGCGGACCGAAGGCCGCGGGCTGATAACCCAGGAGCGAGTACAGCGTCGGCGTGAGGTCTGTGAGAAATGTCACGCGGGTCAGATCGGTTTTCACGCCGGCTGCCATCGCCACCGGCAGGTGAATCACGAGCGGCACGCGCATGACTTCCGGAAACAGCGTATACGCATGTCCCCATCGCCCCTCCTCACCGTACGAGTCGCCATGGTCGGACGTCAGGATGACGATGCTGCGATCGTAGAGCCCGATGGTCTTCAGGTGGCCGATGAATGCGCCGAAGCAGCCGTCGAGCCGCCGCGTCTGCGCGGCGACGGGCTCGAAAAAGCCTGGGTACGATTCGCCCTCGGGCACCGGCGTTTCGACCGCGTTGACGATGTGCAGGTTCTGCGGCAGCGCATAGGCGAAGACGGGCCGGGGATCGGCGAGGCTCGCGCCAAGCTTCTCGCTCATTTCGCCGACCGTGCGGCACAAGTCGTAGTTCCTCGTCGGGACACCGCGATCGATCTCGGTGAGCATCGGCGTCGGCGCGAGAATGCGCTCCGAGATGCTATCGATTCCCATCATGCGGCGATACCCGGCGGCATCGAGCAGCTTCATGAGCGTGTTCATCGGCGTGAACGGGAGGATGTACTGCATATGCAGCGTCATGCCGCCCACCCACATCGCCGGAACGGACAGTCCCGTGCCGCTGTAGCGGGTGAAGGCGCGATCGAACACCAGGCTCTCTTGCGCGAAGCGGTCGATCTCTGGCGTAAACGTGACCTGTGAGTTGTACGGCGCGAGGTAGTCGCGGCGCAGGCTGTCGATGATGAACAGGAAAATATGCGGGCGCTCGCCAGGCGGCGGCCCGAGCGGGCGCACGAAGTCGACCTCGATCGGATCGACCTTGACGTGTGCGATGCTCGTGTTGGCCTTCAAGTAACCGTAGAAGGACGCCGCTTCACCCGAATTGGCGCGCGCCGCGTCCTGCAGGAGATGAAAGGACGGGTCGAAGGCCGCATAGCGATCGAGCGCGAATTCGAGATTCAGCCTCGCGTCGCCGGAGAGCGCCGTGAGGCGCGTGGCGCCAAGCAACGCGATCCAGAACACGGCAAGAACGGCCGCCGGCGCCGCGAGGAGGCTCGGGACGATCGCAACGATCGGGACGATCAGATCCTCCGCCGGCGACGCCTTCTCGGATCCCGCCCGCGCCGGCCTGCCGCACATCAGCGAAAAAGCCACGAGCCACACCGCGAGCACGCCCAGCTTCTGCAGCAAGAAATCCCAATCGAGCTTTTCCACCGCGGCCGCAAGCCAGAACGCGGCCACCGGCAGCAGCACGAGCAGCGCGTTCCGCCGGCGCGGCGACTCCACGTGAAGTGGCGAGAGAAACGCGTCGATCGCGTCGAGTCGACCTGCGCGATCGGCCGCCCGGTGCCGCGCGACACCCGACCAGACCATCGCGATCGTGACGGCCAGCGCCCAGGCCGCCGACCACGCCGCCGGTCCGGCGAACCCGACGGCTCGAAAGGCCATGGTATCGAGGATGAAGGCCAACGCGGCGGCAGACCCGGCCACGAGCGCCCAGTACTCGACGGACGCGCCGAGCCTGACCGCCTTCACCACGCCCACGACGAGCGCGAGGACGAGGAACAGGCCCATGAAGACCATCAGATGCGCCAGCCCCGACGCGATGAGGCCGAGCAAGACGCCCGAGAGCGGCAGGTCGATACCCGCCGCCCCGTAGAGCCGGTAAGGCGCAGCGATGCCGTAAGCCGCCCACACGGCCAGCGCCGTCAGCCCGCATGCGCGGAGCAGCCGCGGTTCGTGCGATTCGCCCATCGCGGCCGGACGTGCGATCACGTGATCGACCGCCGCCAACGAGAGCGGGAAGACGAGGGCGAGCAAACCGATGGCGAGGCTGCGGCCGCTCATGTCGATGTTCTCCATGAACGGATGGAGCGTCAGGCGGACTCCCACGCCGGCCGACATCGTCAGGTACGCGCGCGCGGCCCACGCCGCCTGCAGCCCGCGTGCGCCCTGAGCGTGGGGCACGAGCGTCGCGGCGGTGATGAGCAGCATGAGCCAGAAGAACACGTGGTGCAGCGCGACGAAGTCGCCGGGCCAGGCGAAGACTTCCGGCCGGATGAACTGGTGGTACGCAAACGAGCTGTAGCTGAGCACGCAGTACGCCGAGGTCATCAGGAAGAAGATCGCGTTGGCGGCGCGCGCGATTGCCGTAGCCGTGGATCGCCGGATCACCGGGCGGCTCCGCGTTCAGGCCGCGCGAGCAGGTCGAGCGCCCGCGAGCTGCCGGGCTGGAACGCCAGCGCCGCGCGGGCCGAGCGCGCCGCGCCCGCCTCGTCGCCGCGCGCGAGCAGCACCCGGCCCAGCCGGACGTGGACGTCGGCGTCCCTGGCGTCGATCGACAGCGCAAGACGGTAGAGCGCCTCGGCCCGATCGTCACGGCCACTCTCTTCGTAGAGCGTTCCGAGGTCGAGCATCAGCTCGATGTCGCGCGGAAAGATGGCCAGGCAGCCCTCGAGGCCGGCGGCGTCGCGAGGCGGGTCGAGCTCGCACGACGTGGCGAACGGGTTGCCGGTTGGCGCGCCTCGCCATCCGCCTCGCGAGGTGAACGCGAAGGCGGAGAGAAGCACCACGACGGCGAGCAGGCGGGGCCACGGTGATCGTTCGGTCACCAAAATCGTAGATACCAATCGAGGATTCCCTGCCCGGTCGTCGCCGCCAGCGCGGCGCCGAGCGCGAGAAAGGTGCCGAAGGGCAGGGCGTATTTCATGCCGCCCTTGTGGGCGACCATCAGGGCGACGCCGACGAGTGAGCCCGCAAACGAAGCCATCATCAGCGTCACGAGCGTCAGCTTCCAACCGATGAAGGCGCCGATCATCGCCAGCATCTTCACGTCGCCCATGCCGAGGCCTTCCTCGTGCCGCACGCGGTAGTACAGCTCGGCAATGCCGTACAGCACGCCGCCTCCCACCATGATCCCGAAGAGCGAGTCGAGCCAGCCGGGCCCGCACACGAAGCTGAGCGCAAACCCGGCGGCCATGCCGGGCAGCGTGATGACGTTGGGCAGTAAATGGTGCTCGAGGTCGATCGCGAACAGCACGATCAGCGCGCACCCGAACAGTAGCCGCGAGAAGACGAGCGCGCCCGGGCCGTAGTACCACCAGGCAGCCGCACACATCAGCGCCGTGAGCGCCTCGACGAGCGGGTAGCGGCCCGAGATCGGGTGGCGACACGTCCGGCACCGGCCCCACAAGACGAGGTAGCTGACAACGGGAAGGTTCTCGAACCAGGCCAGGCTCCGCTTGCAATGCGGGCATGCCGACGAAGGCCAGACGACGGACTGACCGAGCGGCAGTCGGTAGATGCAGACATTCAGGAAACTGCCGACGATGGCACCGAAGACCGCGGCGACGAGAATCGCTGCGGGGCCCGTCATGCGAAGGGCGGCGTGAACATCCGCTGCGGCTCGACGGGAAGCGGGAAGAGCGGCGAACGCCTCGACACGCCGACGCGTCCGGACGCGTCGATCTCGTACGGGGCGGCTCGAGAGGGATCGAGCGGCACGCCCGGGAGGCGTCCCGCGCGAACGAGCGGTGTCCAGTCGGCGGGCGGCGCGCCGTTTGTCTGCGTGAACTGGTCGACCAGCGGCTGGAGCGCGTCGATCTGATCCAGCGCCAGCAGCTGCAGCAGCCGCCGCTCCGCCTCGTTCTTGAGCCAGTCGATCTCGGCCGACTCGCGAATCGCCTGCCACATCAGGCGCGAGGATCGGCGATCGCCGCCCTCGGCCAGGGTCGTGGCCGCGAGGGAACGCAGAAACCATGGTGCGCCTGGCACGTCGGCAGCGCGAAGGAACCACGTGGCCGCGGCCTGGAAGTCGTGCGTCCACCAGTAGTGCACGAACCCGATGTCCTGCATGTACTCCCACTTATCGGGCCGTTCGCGAACCCCCTTCTCGAGGAGCGCGATCGCCAGATCGGGCCGGCCGGGTCCGCCGGGATATGCCTCCGCCAGAAAAATCGAGCCGAACCGGTACGCGATGTTGAAGCGCGGATCGAGCGTTGTCGTCAGATCGAGCAGTGGGTACAGGAGGCGGTAGTCGGTTTGCGCTGTGGGCGTGGTGCCTTCGGCCTTGGTCTTGAGCTTCGTGTTGCCGTAGTACTGAATCGTCCGAATCCAGTAGAGATCGGCGGCAAGCGCGTTGTACCCGGCCGTCATGAAGCGCAGCGCCCGTCCCGACGTGATGTACAGCGAGTCCTCCTCGATAGGCGGCACCTCGTAGCGCGCCTCGCGCGCCCGCTGGAGCGCCGATCCGGCGCCGAGGCAGACGGCGACCATCACGAGCACCGCGATCGTCTGCCACAGCCGCGACAGCGGCAACAGGGGTCTGCCCATCATTTGAAGTCCCGCCTCGAGAAGACCAGCGTGGCGACCGCGAGGAGCGCCGCGATGTAGAGCGCGCCGTAGCCCACGGTCAGCACGACGTAGTCGAATGTCACGGGCTGGCCGTGGACCACCTGCGCGCGCACATCGAACGGCGCGAGATTGGGCAGCACCCAGTAGAGCGCGCTGGCAAGCGTGGCGGCTGCCGGAGAGTCCACGACCTGGTTGAAGTTCCGGAGGTCCGCGCTGAGGCGGCCCGCGAGAAAGATGCCGAAGGTGAAGGCCGCCGACAGAATGGGCGTGGAGAAGGTCGAGAAGCAGAGCGCAATCGCCGTGACGATCGACAGCTCGACGAAGGTCAGCCCGATCGCCGCGAGCATTCGGGGATCGACGCCTGGCGCGTCCCAGGTGGTCCGGATCACGGGGTTCGTTCTCCACGTCATGAAGCCGAGCACGGCGTAGAGAGCGGCGGCCATGATCGCCAGGTTGATCGCCAGCGTCAGCAACAGGCCCGCGTACTTGCCGAGCACGAGCTGATAGCGCTCGATGGGCTTGGCCAGCAGCCCATAGATGCTCCGCCGCTCGACCTCCTTCGACACGAGCCCGATGCCGATGAAGATCGCCATGAAGACGCCGAAGATCGACGTCGAGGCGAGGCCCAGGTCCTTGATGATCTTCACGTCCTGTCCCGCCGTCAGCTGGCCAATGAGATAGGACGCGCCAATCAGAAGAATCGCGAAGGCCACCAGGTTGTAGAGGACCTTGTCGCGCACCGATTCCCGGAACGCGTTGAGCGCGATCCAGCCAATGACCTTCACGGCCGTCCTCCCGCGGCCGTCGCACCCGGACCGCCTTCGGCGCTCGCCGCCTCGAGGCCGGTCACCTCACGCACGAAGAAGTCTTCGAGCGTTTCGCGCAGCGGATTGAGCGAAACCAGCCGGGCACCGGCCGCCGCCAGCTCGGCGATCAGCCGATCGGGCGATGGCCCGAGGGGCACGTCTACACAGTAGCGGCCTTCACCCAGACGGACAACGCGGGTGGCGCGCGCCTCGAGCGTGCGCGCGAGCGAGTCGGCGACGTGGGAGACGACGAGCTCCCACCCCCGGACCTCGAACGCGAGCATCTCGCTCAGGCGGCCCGTCGTGACGAGGCGACCTTTCGCGAGAATCGCCACGCGGCTGCACAAGGCTTCAGCGTCGCTCAGCACGTGCGAGCTGAAGAAGACGGTGACGCCCTTGTCGCGGAGCGAGAGAATCAGCGCGCGCACCGCCCGCCGGCCGAGCGGATCGAGACCCGACATCGGCTCGTCGAAGATCACGAGCTCGGGGTCGTTGATGAGCGCCTGCGCGATGCCGACGCGCTGCAGCATGCCCTTCGAGAACTTGCGGAGCTGCATCCGGCGTTCGGCGCCGATCCCCACCTCGTCGAGTAGCCGGCTCGTACGGGCGCGCCGTTCCGAGGCGCCGAGCCCGAAGAGGCCCGCAAAGTACTCGAGCAACTCCTCGGCCGTGAGGTAGTCATAGAAGTAGGGATTTTCCGCGAGATACCCGATGCGGCGCTTGACGGACACGTCGCCCATGGGGCGGCCGAGCAACTCCGCATGCCCCGAGGTGGGAAACACGAGGCGCATCAGGAGCTTCAGCGCGGTGGTCTTTCCCGCGCCGTTCGGGCCCAGGAAGCCGAAGACTTCGCCCGCGTCGACATCGAGCGTCAGCGAGTCGAGCGCGCGATAGGGCCGCTGACGCCAGAAACCAATGGCGTAGTCCTTGGTCAGATCGTGGGTGGCGATCGCACGCACACGCTATTTGGCTCTCGCCAGCTCGTAGGCGATCGCCTGATCGAAGTATGCGGCCGGCAGCGCGCCTTCGAGCTTGACGCCGTTGATGAAAAACGTCGGCGTCGAGCGCACGCCGAGTGTCCGGCCGTACGCGATGTCGGCCTTGACCTGCGCGAGCACGGCTTGGTAGCGCTGGTCGAAATCCTGAACGTCGGCCACCTCGCGCGCGGCGCGCTTCACGGCGTCGGGCGTCAGCGTCGGCTGGTTGGCGAAGACCCAGTCTTCGAACGGCGCGATGCGGCTCTTCTCGCGTGCGAGGCGAGCGCCCACCGCCGCCTCGCAGGCCGAAGGGTGCAGGCTCGTCGCCACGTTGCTATTGCACTCCGAGTCGAGCGGAAAATCCCTGAGCAACAGCTTCACCGCGCCCGGGTTCGACGATTCCCACTTGCTCCAGACGCTCTTGTAGTCCATGAACGACTGGCGGCACGGCGGGCACTGGTAGTCGTTGAACTTGATGACGAGCACTTTGGCGCCCTCGTCGGGCACCACGAGCGTCAGCCGCGGCTGCGACGTGTACCAACGCTCGAACTCGGAACGCTGATCCTGCGTCGCGGCGACGGCTGGGTTTGCCGGATCGGCCGTGACGGCGGCCGGCGCGACGGCCGCTTCACGCGGAAAAAACGCCAGCGTCGTCGCCGCGCCGCAGAGAAAGAGCATGGCGAGCACGATGGCGAGCGGGCTCGAGGCCAGAACCTTCATGTCGTGGAGCGCGCGACGTGGCAGAGACATCATGGGGACAGAACCTGCCGCGCCAGACACCAGGAACAGGCCGATCACGGCGGCATACGTGATCACGCACAGCACACACACCAGCTCGAGCAGCACGAACGACGCGTAGCCGAGGTAGAGAATCATCGACAGCGCGAGCGTCGATCCAGCAAACAGGTACCCGGGGACGCTCTCCTGAACCGCTGGGCGCGCCGTGAGGCCGGCGACCGACAAGAGCGACGCCAGGGCAAACCAGATGGCGCCGAAGATCGCCACGGGCACTCCCCACATCATACCGTAGCGGCTCGAGTAGACCTGCGAGCAGCTCAGCGTTGCGCTGACGTCGCAGAAGCTGACGTACGAGGGATCGCGCAGCAAGTGGTAGTGGACGTAGGCCGCGGCGCCCGAGGCGGCCAAGCCGGCCAGGGCGCAGACGAGAGCCATCACACCGGATGTTCTGGTCATGGAACCATGGTTGTTGTAACAGCCGGGCCGGGGAACGTCAAGCTAGTCGTTAGTCGTTAGTCGTTAGTCGTTAGTCATGGACTATCGACTATCGGCTATCGGCGTCCGACAAAAAAAGGGATGCCGCCGAAGCGGCACCCCTTTGGCTGTCTCGAGCGAACGGTGTTACTGGAGAACCGACGCGCCGGCCATACCGGCGACGATCGTCGCGCCGGTGTTGTTGAAGTAGATCGTGCCGCGGACGTCGGTCGCGAACGACCGCTGGCCCGTCGAGCCGACCGTCACCGGGTGCGCTTCCGCGAAGTACGCCGACACCGCGTCGGCCGCCGCGACGTTGCAGGTCGCCGCCGCCAAGGTCACCACCACCGCGCTGACGTCCGCCGCGAGGTTGACGATGTAGCCGCTCTTGGTCACGCCGTTGATGTAGAGGTCGGGCGAGATGAAGCCCGCGGTCGAGCCGGCCGGCGGTTTCAGAAGGTCCTCGAGCGTCACGGCGTAGCCATTGCCGCCGCAGCTCGAGGAATACGTGGACTCCGACGAGTTGATCGAGCGCAGCGACCCGATGGCCGACGCTTCGTTGCCCGACATACGGGCGCGGAGCAAGCCGGGCACCGCAATCGCGGCGATGATGCCGATGATCGCCACGACGATCAGCAGCTCGATGAGGGTGAAGCCTTTGGTGTCGCGCATTTTCATCTCTGACTCCTTCACGGTTGACGAGTTTCCGAAGCCCAGTTCGCAGGCCAGTTTCGTTTGGCTAAAGCTTCAGCAACCCCGGTGCCACCCGTCATTCGTGGCAGAAAAACCTATAAGGTATTCATTATCTAGTAATTAACAGTCGTGTAATCGATCCGATCGTGTGACATTCCTCGTCAAATGACATTTACTGTCACTCTCCGGGCGACATGGAATGTCAGCGCCCTAGGAGCGTGTCGAGAAAGGTGAACACGCTCCTAGTAGGCCGGCTCCGCCGGCAAAAAAATGGCCCGAATTCGCTGGGCCGGTCCCGCGCGAAGCGCGCGACTAGGAGCCCGCGGGGCATTACTCGGACGGGCTCCTAGCGGACATTGTATTTCTTCACGTAGTACCGGAAGGACCGGAAACTCATGCCCAGCAGCTCCGCCGCCCTGACCTGCACACCGCCCGCCCGCTGCAACGCCTGAGCGATGAATCCACGCTCGATTTGCTTCACGTGGGCTTCGAGGTCGAAGCCGGAATCGGGCAAGGAGTCGACCGGCGCGTCGAAGCGCGGTTCGACGCCTCGAATCGACGTCGGCAGGCTCTCTGGCAGGATCGCGGGGGTCGCCTCGAGCGCCACGGCTCGCTCGATCACGTTTTCGAGCTCGCGGATGTTGCCCGGCCACTCGTGCTGCAGCAGGAGATCCATCGCGATCTTGGCAATCCCGTGAATGGGCTTCCCCATCTGCTCGGCGTACTTGGCGAGGAAATGCTCGGCGAGAATCGGAATGTCCTCGCGCCGCTCGCGCAGCGCGGGCAGCGCGATGGGAATCACGTTGATCCGGTAATAGAGGTCCTCGCGGAAGCGGCCTTCGGCCACCGCTTTGGTCAGATTCTGATTCGTGGCCGCCACGACGCGGATGTCCGCCTGCAGCTCTTCGAGCCCGCCGACGCGGCGGAACCGCCGCTCCTGCAGGACGCGCAGGAGCTTCACCTGCATCGCCGCGCTCATCTCGCCGATCTCGTCGAGGAAGATCGTGCCCTTCTCGGCGACCTCGAGCAGGCCCTTCTTGTTGGCGTCGGCGCCCGTGAACGCGCCGCGCATGTGCCCGAACATCTCGGATTCGAGAAGCGTCTCTGGCATCGCGCCGCAGTTGAGCGACACCATGGGCTTGTCCCGGCGCAGCGAGTGGAAATGGACGGCCTGCGCCACCAGGCCCTTGCCCGTGCCCGACTCCCCGGTCAACAGAATCGTGCTGTTGGTCCTGGCGACGGTCTCGATCATCTTGAAGACGGCGAGCATGGCCTCGCTTCGGCCGATGATGTTCGAGAACTGGTGGGCGATGCCGAGCGTGCGCTTCAGCAGGACGTTCTCCTGCCGGAGCTGGCGGTTCTCGACCTTCTCGCGCACCTTCATCTTGAGCAGGTCCACGTCGAACGGCTTGCTCAGGTAGTCGCAGGCGCCCAGGCGCATCGCCTCGACGGCGGTCTCGGTGGACGCAAACGCGGTAATCATGATGCCCAGGATGTCCTGATCGATTTTTTTCGCGGCGCGGAGCACGTCGACGCCGCTCACGTCGGGCATCTGGATGTCTGAAATGAGCAAATCGACCGGCTCGCGCTCGAGCATGTCGATGGCGGTGCGCCCATTCTCGGCGAGCCGCACGTCGTAGCCCTCGCGTCGAAGCACGATCGCCAGCAACTCGCGCATCGAACGCTCGTCGTCGACGACGAGAATGCGGGCGGGGCGGCGCTCGGCCGAGGTCGCCGCGGGTTCGCGGATGTCGGTCGTGCTCATGTGGTGACCGGCGCCCGCGACGACAGGCGCACCGACACGGTCGTGCCGGCGCCTTGACGCGAGCTGACCTTGATGTCGCCGTAATAGTCGGTGACGATGCGGTGGACGATCGCGAGACCGAGGCCACTGCCCTTGGCGAACGTGCCGTGGAATGGTTGGAAGAGCCCGTCGATCTCGTCGGCCGGAATCCCGATGCCCTCGTCGCGGACGCCGATGACGACCCCGTCCGACGACGGGTCGACCGACGCTTTCAGGAGGAGCCGTCCGCCGGCCGGCATCGCGCGCAGGCCGTTGGTCGCCAGGTTCCACAGAATCTGCCTGATCTGGCCCTCATCGGCCTCGAACCAGAGCTCCTCGCCCGGCACGTCGACCTCGACAGTGTGTCGGTCACCGAGCTCCGAGCTGTTGCGGAGCAAGAGGGCCGTATCGTTCAGGGCGCGGCGCACGTCGAACCGGGCGATCGCGAACCGCTGCGGCCGCGCGTACGCCAGGAACGATCGGATCGTGTTGTTCAGGCGCTCCGACTCGCGAAGCACGATGTCCATCAGCTGTTCCTGCTCGCTCGTGAGCGGCAGCTCCTGACGCAGGATCTGAATCGACCCCGACATCGAGGCCAGCGGATTCCGAATCTCGTGTGCGATCCCGGCCGCCATCTCGCCGACCGCGGCGAGGCGCTGTTGCATCCTGGCGTCGCGCTCGAGCTTGTTGATCTCGGTGACGTCCTGAAAGGTCACGAGCACGCCGAGCGGCCCGCCCGGTGTCTGGAGATGCGTGACGCTGAGACCCATGTCGACCTCGCCGCGGCCGTCGGCGGTCTGGAATCGGAATTCGGCGCGCCGCACGCCGTCGGGGGCGAGCCCGCGATCCAACGAGTCGACGAGCACCGACGGCAGCTGGAACACCTCGGCGACGGGTCGGCCCACGACCAAGTCGAGCGGGATGCCCGTGATGGCCTCGGCGGCACGGTTGAACGTCAGGATGCGCTGGTCGGGTCCGGTGGTCGCGAGGCCGCTCGGCATGCTGTCGATCACGTGCTGGTTGAGCGCCTGCAGGTCGGCGATGGTCGTCGACGCCTGCTCGAGCCGGGCCCCGGCCGATCGTACGCCTTCGGCCAGCGATCCGCTCAGGAGCGCCACGGCGAAAAACCCGAAGAGGTTCAGATAGACCCTGTATTGTGCGACCGCCGGAGGCGGCAGTCCCCCGGCAGCGAGGCCCAGCCAGGGATCGTTCAGCAATCCACCGGCGGTGAGGTACTGCGCCAGGACGAGCCCGGCGTACATCACGGCGCCGAACGCCGCCACGAGCAGACCGCCGCGTCGGAACTGCACCGTGCTGCCGGCGAGAATCGGCAGGACGTAGAGCGACGAGAACACGCTTTCGATCCCGCCCGTGAAGTAGATGAACGCCGAGACGATGAGCGCGTCGCCGGCCAGCTGTACGTCGATCAGCCAGCGATGGCGGTCGACGTAGGGGAGCGTCGTCGCATACGCCACGGCAAGGGCGTAGCTCACGGCAATCAGGAAGAAGAACGGATCGACCGGAAACGATCCGGGCGACCGGATCTGCGCGATCGTCGCGCCGCCAAGCAAGACCGTGCTGAGCGCGGCGCGAATGCCGATCAGCCAGGCCAGCTTGCGGCGGAGTTCAGTGCCTAACATGGTGACGGCAGGGGCTGGAGGCTGGGGGCTAGGGAGCCCCAAGCCTCTAGTCCCTAGCCTCTTCCTAGGCCTAGGTCAGCTTGCTGATGAGGTCGAAGATCGGCAGATACATGGCGATGACGATGCCGCCGACGACGACGCCAAGAATGGCGATCATGATCGGCTCGAGCAAGGTCAGAAGGCCGGCGACCGCGGTATCCACTTCCTCTTCGTAGAAATCGGCGATTTTCGCGAGCATCGTGTCCAACGCGCCCGTGGCCTCGCCCACGCCAATCATCTGGGTCACCATCGCCGGAAACACGGCGGTCTCCTTGAGCGGCGCCGAGATCGTCTCGCCGCGCTCGATGCTCTTGCGCGTTTGCATCACGGCGTCCTCGATGATGGAATTACCGGAGGTCTTGGCCGTGATTTCGAGGCCGTCGAGAATCGGCACGCCCGAGCTGATGAGCGTCGCGAGCGTGCGGCAGAAGCGGGCCACGGCGATCTTGCGCAGGATGTCGCCGAGAATCGGTAGCTTCAGCATCGTGCTGTCGACCACGCGCTTGCCGGACGCGGTCTTGTAGTAGTTGCGGAACAGCCACCCGCCCACCGCCGCGCCTGCCGCGATCGGCAGGAAGAACGAGACGAGCCCGTTGCTCAACGCAATGACGACGCGCGTCGCGAACGGCAGCTCGGCGCCGAGGCCCGCGAACAGCTGCGCAAAGGTGGGAATGACCTTCCACAGGATGACGCCGACCACGGCGCCCGCGATCACGACGACCGCGACCGGGTAGATCATGGCCGACTTGACCTGGCCCTTCAGCTTGACGGCCTTCTCGATGTAGGTCGCGAGCCGTTTGAGAATCGTGTCGAGAATGCCGCCCGCCTCGCCGGCGGCAATCATGTTGGTGAAGAGCGGATCGAACGCTTTCGGATGCTTGCGCATCGCATCGGCGAGCGACGCGCCCGACTCGACGTCGGTGCGTGTCTGCAGAATCGTGTGCGAGAAGTTCTTGTCCTCTTCCTGCGTGCCGAGAATGTCCAGGCACTGCACCAGGGGCAGGCCGGCGTCGATCATGACCGAGAACTGGCGGGTGAAGACCGCCAGGTTCTTGGCCGCGACCGACTTGCCGGCCTTGCCGGCCGGCTTCTTGGCCGCTTCCGCCTTCGCCGCCGCCTTGGCTGGCGTGATGCGGGTCACCTGAATCTGCTCGCGGCGCAACGCCGCGACGGCCGCATCCATCGTGTCGGCCAGCTTCTCGCCGCTCACTGTCTGTCCGGCTCGTGTTCGTCCCGCGTAGGCAAATGTTGGCATGACACCGTTCTCCGTTCTACGTTCTGCGTTCGACGTTCCCGGTTCGACGAATGGCCCTACCTCGCGCCCGGCCTCGGTCCGGCGGGCCGCATCCCGGCACCCTGCACGACGCCCACGCCGCGCTCGATCATCTCGCTCAGCTCGTCTTTCAACGACGAGGTGTTGAGGGCGATGTCCTTGGTGATGAGGCGCTTCATGTACAAGCTGGCGAGCGACTGGTTGGCGGTCTGCATCCCGAGCTCGCCCTGCCCGGCCTGCATCATGCCGTAGATCTGGTGCACCTTGTCGTCGCGGATCAGATTCCGGATGGCTGGCGTCGGCACGAGGATCTCGAGCGCGCAGACGCGGCCCTTGCCGTCGGCCCTCGGCAGGAGGGACTGACAGACAATGCCCTCGAGCACGAGCGATAGCTGGGTGCGGATCTGCGACTGCTGGTTGGCCGGAAAAATGTCGATGATGCGGTTGATCGTCTGCGCCGCCGAGTTGGTGTGGAGCGTGCCGAACGTCAAGTGTCCGGTCTCGGCAATCTTCATCGCCGCCTCGACCGTTTCCAGATCGCGCATCTCGCCGATGAGCACGATGTCGGGGTCCTCGCGCAGCGCCGCGCGGAGCGCCATCGAGAAGCTGGTCGTGTCGCTGTGCACCTCGCGCTGGTTGACGAGGCAACCCTTGTGCTGGTGAATGTACTCGATAGGGTCTTCGATCGTGATGATGTGGTCGTGGCGTTCGACGTTGATCTTGTCCAGCATGGCCGCAAGCGTCGTGGACTTGCCGCTGCCGGTCGGGCCGGTCACGAGCACCAGTCCGCGGGGCCGTTCGGCGAGCTTGCCCAGCACGGCCGGCAGACCCAGATCGCTGAACGCGCGGATCTTCTCGGGAATCAGCCGGTACACGGCGGCGACGGCGCCTCGCTGGTTGAAGACGTTGCAGCGAAAGCGCGCGAGGCCGCGTATGCCGAACGAGAAGTCCAGCTCCAGCGTCTCTTCGAACCGCTTCTTCTGGGCGTCGGTGAGCACGCTGTACACGAGCTGCTTGGTCTCCGACGGGCTCATGTCGGGCATCTGCAGGCGGACCAGATGTCCGTGCACGCGAACCTGCGGCGGCGTATTGGTCGTGATGTGGAGGTCGGATCCGTCCATCTCCACCGTCGTCTTCAGTAATTCAGGCAGACTCGACATATGACCTTTCGGAGCACATCCAGGGTTGACCGCTCATTATTTCACCGTCTCCCGCACGACTTCTTCAATCGTCGTCACGCCGTCTTTCACCTTGCGCAGGCCGCTCATGCGCAGCGTGATCATGCCCTCGTCGACCGCCTTGCGGCGCAGTTCGAGGCCCGAGGCGCCGACGAGAATCAGCTCGCGCAGCTCCTCGCTGACCTCCATCACCTCGTACAGGCCGACGCGGCCCTTGTAGCCCGTGTTGTTGCAGCGTTCGCAGCCCTTGCCCCTCATCGGCGTCACGCTGTTGGCGTCGTCGGCCGAGTAGCCGGCCTGGACGAGCGCCGCCGGCTGCATCGGCTGCGGCTCCTTGCAATTCGAGCAGACGCGCCGGACGAGGCGCTGCGCGCAAATGAGATGCACCGAGCTCGCCACGAGAAACGGCTCGATGCCCATGTTCATCAACCGGTTGATCGTACTGGGGGCGTCGTTGGTGTGGAGCGTCGACAACACGAGGTGGCCGGTGAGGGCCGCTTTCACCGCGATTTCCGCCGTCTCGAAGTCGCGGATTTCACCCACGAGGATGATATTGGGATCCTGCCGCAGGAACGAGCGCAGCGCGGCCGCGAAGTTCAGCCCGATGTTCTCGCGGACCTGGACCTGGTTGATGCCGACGAGGTTGAACTCGACCGGATCCTCGGCGGTCATGATGTTGGTTTCCGGCTTGTTCATCTTCGCGATTGAGGAGTAGAGCGTGTTCGTCTTGCCGCTGCCCGTCGGGCCGGTCACCAGCACCATGCCCCACGGCCGAAGAATCGCGGCTTCGAACTTCGCGAGCGATTCGGACTCGAAGCCCAGCCTCGTCATGTCGAGCATCAGCTTGTCTTTGTCGAGCAAGCGCATGACGATCTTCTCGCCGAAGAGCGTCGGGAGCACCGACACGCGAAAGTCGATTTCCTTGGGCGCGCCGCTCTCGTTGAACCGGATCTTGATGCGGCCGTCCTGCGGGAGCCGCTTCTCGGCGATGTCGAGCTTCGACATGATCTTGACGCGCGACGAAATGGCGTCGCGGAACTTCATCGGCGGGGCCATGATGTTGTAGAGAATCCCGTCGATCCGGTACCGAACGCGCAGCTCCTTCTCATACGGCTCGATGTGAATGTCGCTGGCGCCCTTCTGAATCGCCGACATCAGCAGCACGTTGACGAGCCGCACGACCGGCGCGTCCTCACCCTGCTTGGCGAGCGCATCGGCGCTGATTTCCTGCAGATCTTCGAGAACCTCCACGTCGCCCGCGTCGGTTTCGAGCGTGGACTGCAGGTCCTCGAGGCCCTTGCTCGCCATGTCGAGCGCGCTCGGCCCGCTCGGCACGATCTGGTGTTCGACCTTGGGCCCTTTATCCTTCGGCCCGCCTTTCGGCGCGGTCGGATAGTACCGTTGGATGGTGTCGACGACGGCAATCTCCGACGCCACGACCGGCTCCACGTTGTAGCCGGTCATGAACTTGATATCGTCCATCGCGAAGACGTTGGTCGGGTCCGTCATCGCAATCGTGAGCGTCGCGCCGGCGCGGCTGAGTGGAACGATCTGATATTTCTGCGCGGTGTCGGCGGGAATCAGCTTGATGACGGCCGGGTCGATCTCGAACTGCGTGAGGTTGATCGACGGCACGCCATACTGCTTGCTGAGGAGCGCCGTGATTTCCTCGTCCTTGACGAACCCCATCTTGACGAGGTTGAAGCCAAGCTTGCCCCCGTGGGCCTTCTGATTGTTCAAGGCCTGCTGGAGCTGATCCGGCGTGATGCGCTTCTCCTTTAGCAGGAGCTCGCCAATGCGAACAGGCATGAACTTCGAAGACTATCGGCTATGACAAAAGTTGTCAACGACTGACCTAAATCGTCAGCCTGACACCTACAGCCCACCCTTTTCTCGAACGGTCCGATCCGAGAGTCCTGGCCGCATCGAGAAAGAACCCGCGCGCCAGCCCGACGCTGATACCGCCGCTCGTCGAGCTGCTCACGTCTCCGACCGTGTTCGCGCTCACGCCGCCCCTCAGCGCGAGACGGAGACGCGACAACGACACCTCGACGCCGCCCGCGACGTGTCTCGCGTCGCCGAACGCCGTCGGCGTGCGCGTGAGGTCCGCGTCGAAGGCGGTCGTGATCGTCGCCGGTGCTCCCGGCTGGCCGACCACCCAGGCGAAACCCGCCCGCGCCTGACGTCCGAGCACGAACCGGTTCGGTTCATCGCCGAAGGTCGGCTCGTTGACGTGCTTCACGCTGACGCCAATGCGCGCCCGCCCCACCATGACCAGCGCGCCGACGTCCAGGTCGCCGCTCGACTCGAGCGTCGGCTCGAGCTCATCCGCGGCGTCGAGCGACTCCCCCGGCGCCGCTGTCTCGCCGGCGCGCACCAGCTTCACGGTCGAGGCGATGACCAGATGAGGGCCAAGGGACTGACCAAAGGTCGCACCAAACTGCCGGGTGACGCGCGAACGCAGACCACCCCCTGCGGCCCCAAGATCTTGTCGGCCGCCCTCCCCTCCCGCTGTAGAGACTGCCGGCGCCATTTCATTGATGCGCAGTCGGTAATAGCTCAACCCGAGGGCTGGAAATGCCGCGGCGAAACCTCCGGTCGTGCCGCGCCACGCCGGCTCCCCTTGCAGCTGGTCCGCGGGCTCTTCGGTTTCCGCCCGTTCGACGACGAGGCTGAAGTAGCTCAGGACGAGCGCCGCCGGATTCCACCACGTCGCGGTGGCATCGTCGGCAACCGCCACGAACGCACCGCCCATGCCCTGCGCGCGGGTGCCGATGGTTTCCCAGATCTGCGCCGTGGCGATGGGCGGCGCAATGAGCGCGGAGAGCGCGAGGGACACAACGACCAAGACCGGACGAGATTTGCTCATGGTGTCCTTCGCGTGCCCAGTGACGAACTCGGCTGTATCGGGCCGCGTGATCGGTTCACCCAACCAGCACGGCCGCAGCCACCACGGTCGTCCACAGGCCCTTTTTGTCGCCGACCGCGGTCTGCGTGACGTTCTGGGTGCGGACGATCTCGTTCGAAAGACGGTAGACCTCTTTCTTTTCGTCCCAACTCTTGTCGGGATCGAACTCCAACCCCAAGGTGGTGGCCAGCATCTCGGCGGCGAGCTCTTCGGCGTAATCGCCGGCCACGTCCTCGCTCTCGCCGAAGCTGTGATGCTCCGACAGGTAGCCGTACGTGTTCCGGTCGCGCGGAATCGCGACGCCGACCGTCGCGGCAATCAGCCGATGCGGTTCGCGCGTCGCAGCCTCCGACATGACGACGAAGGTCACCTGGCCGGGCTCGAGCCGCGTCATACCCTGTGTACGCGACAGGATGCGGCATTTTGGCGGGAAGATGCTCGACACGCGGACGAGATTGCAGGCCGCGATGCCGGCCGATCGGAGCGCGAGCTCGAACGAGGTCAGCTTCTCGCGGTGCTTCCCGACGCCCTTGGTGAAGAACATCTCTTTGGGAACGAATCCGACCACGTGTCAGGCTCCTTATCGTAGCAGCCCGCGGTGAACGTCTGGCTGCATTCGACGGACGATGCATCCCCGCCGCGCCCATCTCGGTGCAACGCCAGACGTTCACCACGGGCTGCTCGGGGACGGTGCATGGTAAACAGCAGAAAACACAGTGTCAAGGAGCTCTGCAGCGGTCTGGGCCCAGCGGTGGCGTTCGGGCTGGCCACGTTGACGGCCCGGTACCCTCGGTGTTAGCGTAAATCGCTTAGCCCACTTAACAATTAGGTATCCTAACAGGTAATCGCCGCGGTGAGGCCGCGGCAGGGACATGACACGCACGCAAGCCCGGGATTCGGCGCGGGAAGTCCTGAAGATCATCCCGCTGGTCATGCGCACGGTGGCGGCGGAGCTCCGCGCCGCCGGCGAGCTCCCGGCCCCAGCGCACTTTTACCTGCTGACGATGCTCGGCCAGCAGCCCCGGACGCTCACCGAACTGGCCGCCCTGCAGGGCGTCAGCCTGCCGACGATGTCGAATTCCATCAGTGCGATGGTGCAGCGAGGCTGGGTGAAACGGGCCGCGCCAACCCGGGACCGCCGCGTCGTCATCATCGAAGTGACGCCAACGGGCAAGGCGGCAGTGGACCGCGTCGGCCGCTCGGCCGAAACACATCTGGCGGACGTTCTGGCGCCCCTGGACGCCGCATCCAGACGCCGGCTGCAGGCGGGTCTGACCGTGCTTCGGAAGGTGTTTGCGGACGCGCCCCGGGCACGTTGTTAGCAGCCCGTGGTGCAACTCCATCGCCGCACCGAGGACGTCGAGGCGCCCGTCTGGCAAGGCGCGACGAGTGAGAATACCGGGAGTATTTGAGCGAGGAGCAACGCCGCCAGGCGGGATGCCCCGCCCGGGAATTATGTCGCGTATCACTGGGACGGGACACTAGGGCCAGTCGGGGAATAAACGGTGTCAATTCCGGGTGTCGAGGCGCCCGGCTGGCAAGGCGCGAGATGACGGGCTGCTCAGGAAACCTCAGCCAGACTGCCCTCGTATTATATGGAGAATGTGGCCACACCGACAGCTCAGGAAACCGGCACAGCCACCGGTGCGTCCAAAGGCAAAGGACTGGGCGCGCGCGCACTTGGCGTCATTTTTTCCCCGCGTGAGACCTACCTCGACATCGCTGCACACCCGCGTGTCGTCGGCGCCCTCGTCGTGGTCCTGCTCATCACCATCGTCGCGCAGACGACGTTTCTGATGACGGACGTCGGCAAGGACGCACTCTTCGACCAGCAGATCCGTGGGATGGAATCCTTCGGATTCCGAATCACGGATCAGATGTACGACCGCATGGAGCAGGGCCTGGCGTATACCCCGTACACGGGCGCCGCCTTGACGCTCGTGATGTTCCCCGTCGTGTGGGCCGCCATCTCCGGCCTCATTCTGGGCGTGTTCAACCTGGCGCTCGGCGGCGAAGCCACGTTCCGGCAGGCGTACGCCGTCGTGGCGCACTCGGCGTTCCTGGTCGCGCTTCAGCAGGTGTTCGTGACGCCGCTCAACTACGCGCGCCAGTCGATGTCGAGCCCGACGACCCTCGGCGTGTTCTTCCCGTTTCTCGATGAAGCCACGTTTCTGGCACGCCTGCTCGGCGGCCTCGATCTGTTCTTCATCTGGCTCGCCGTCAACCTGGCGATCGGTGTGGGCGTGCTCTACAAGAGGACAACGACGCCCATCGCGATTGCGATGCTCGGATTGTATCTCGGCGTCGTCCTGATCATCGTCGCGATTCGGACGGCGTTTGGAGGACCATAGGCGGCCATGCGCAAGAAGGTACTCATCGCACTTGGCATCATCGCGGTTGGAGCGGCTGTCGTGGCGGCCAACCTGTGGTTTGGCGTGGAATCGGCGCTCGCCGTCACCGCCGAGGCGGTCAAGGCTCGGGATCTCGAGGCGATCGTGTCGGCCTCGGGCAAGATTCAGCCCAAGCGGCTCGTCAATATCAGCGCCGACATGTCGGGCCGCGTCGTCGATCTGGCGGTGAACGAAGGCGACCGCGTCAAGAAGGGGCAATTCCTGCTGCAGATCGACCCGCGGTCGCTCCGGACGCGCGTCGACAGCGGCTCGGCATCGCTCGACGCGGCCGAGGCCTCGCTCGAGCAGCTGCGCCAGACGATCCAGACGGCCCGCGTGCAGCTCGATCAGGCGCAGCGCACGCTGACGAGACAGCAGGATCTCTGGCAGCAGCAGCTGACGACGCGCGAGGCGCTCGACAGGACCGAAAGCGACGTGCGGGTCGCCGACTCGGCGCTCAAAGAGCGCGAGAAACAGGTCAACGCGCAGGAGGCGCGGATCGCGCAGGAACGCGCGGGGCTCGAGAACGCGCGGTACGATCTCAGCAAGGTCCGACTCGAGGCCCCGATCGATGGCATCGTGACGCGCCGGAACATTCAGGAAGGGGAGACTGCCGTGGTCGGCACGATGAACAACGCGGGGACGACCCTGTTGACCCTGGCCGACATGGCCGTCATTCAGGCCGAGGTCGAGGTCGACGAAACCAACATCCCGAACGTGGCCGTCGGCCAGCGGGCGACGATCGCGATCGACGCGCTGCCCGACAAGACGTTCACCGGCCGCGTCACCGAGATCGGCAACAGTCCAATCCAGGCGACAGGCGCCGCGGCTGGCTCGCGGCAGGCCACCAATTTCAAGGTCGTCGTCGTGATCGAGGGCGACATTCCCGAGGTACGCCCGGGCTTCACCTGCACGGCCGACATCACGACGGCGACACGCCAGAGCGTGATGGCCGTACCGATCCCCGCGGTCGCGGTTCGCGAGCTCGTGTACGACGCCAACGGCCAGATCGTGAAGGCTCCGACGGACCGGCGCCGCCGCGGCGGCGTTGCGCCGGTCGCGTCCGCGGCGGAGCTGAAGCCTGGGGAGACGCGGAAGGAAACCGAGGGCGTGTTCGTCGTTCGAAACGGCAAAGTCGAGTTCGTGCCGATCAAGATGGGCATTGCCGGCGACCGGTACTTCGAGGTGACGGCGGGGCTGCAACCCGGCGACGAGGTCGTCACCGGACCGTACAACTCGGTCCGCAACCTGAGGGAAGGCGCGGCCGTGAAGGTGGAGACCTCGGCTGAGGGCAGGTAGTGAACACTCTTCCCTACCCGGCCCACTAGACCGACCGGACCCGCCTGGCCCTCGTATGAACAAGCTCCTCGAATCGGCGGGCATCGCGCTCGAAGCCATCTGGGGCTCGAAGCTCCGATCGCTGATGACCGTGCTCGGCAACATCGTCGCGGTGACGTCCATCATCGCCGTGGTGTCGCTCATCCAGGGCCTCAACGCATCGGTCAGCAATGCCATCCTGAACCAGGCGGGGGCCGACTCCTTCAGCGTGCAACAGTTTCCATTGGCCTTCAGCGACGAAGAGTTCGACAAGTTCCGCTACAACCCACGGATAACGTTGAGCGACGCGCGCGCCGTGCGGCGCTACAGTCCCGTCGTGTCGGCGGTCATGCTCGACTCGAACGGCAGCGGCCAAGTGGTCCACCGGGGCAGGACCATCGACACCGTCTCGATTCAGGGCGTCACGCCGGAATACGGCAGCTTCTCGACGTACAACGCGGAACGGGGCCGGATCATGAGCGCGACCGAAGTCGAACGGTCGCGCCCGGTGGCGCTCGTGGGGTGGGACGTCGCGGACCGGCTCTTCGGCACTGCGGACCCGCTGGAAAAGGTGATCCAGATCGAGGGCGTGCATTTCCGGATCGTCGGGGTGAGCGCGAAACGCGGATCGTTTCTGGGCCGCTCGCAGGATGCCTTTGCGGTGATCCCGCTGGGACAGTTTCAGCAGATCTTCGGGTCCCGCCGGCAGTTGAACATGTCGGTCAAGCCGCGCGACGTCTCGCAGATTACGGCGGCCATGGACGACGCGATCGTCGCGCTGCGCGTGTCGAGGCGCCTGAAGCCGGCACAGCCGGACAATTTCGGGCTTTTCACCTCGGATACCTTTCTCGGCCTCTATCGCCAGGCGACCAACGGGATCTTCGCCGTCCTGGTCGGCGTCGTCGCCCTGTCGCTCGTCGTCGGCGGCATCGTCATCATGAACATCATGCTGATGGTGGTGACCGAGCGCACGCGGGAGATCGGGCTGCGCAAAGCGCTCGGCGCGCGGCGCTCCGACATCATGGCGCAGATCCTCACCGAGTCGGTGGTGCTGTCGGCGTTCGGCGGCGTGATCGGCACGGTGCTGGGATCGTCGATTGCGCTGGCGATCTCCTCGCTCACACCGGTGCCGGCGTCGGTGCAGGTCTGGTCGATCGCGCTCGGCATCGGCATCACCGGCGTCGTCGGCCTGTTTTTCGGGCTGTATCCGGCCGCGCGCGCCGCCAGGCTCGATCCGATCGAAGCGTTGAGAAGAGAATGAGGACGCGAACACTCGCCTAACCATGCGGTCCACGCTCTTCACCGAAGTCATCACCATGGCGTTCGACACCGTGCGCACCAACAAGTTGCGCTCGGCACTGACCGTGCTCGGCGTGGTCATCGGCATCACGTCGATCGTCGGGATGACAGCCATGATCCGGGGGTTCGATGAGTCGCTCCGAGACGCCATACGCACGATCGGTCCCAAGATCATCACGCTGCAACGCGCCGGTCCGTTGAGCTTCGCCAACGGGGTCGAGTTCGCCGAGATCATGAAGCGGCCGAACCTGACGATTTCCGACGCGCGGGCGATCGAGGCCGAAGCGTCGGCGACGATTCAGGTCGTCGACATTCAGCTCGGGGTACCCGGGCTGGCGCCACCGACTCAGGAGCGCGTGTTCTACCGCGACCTGCGAACGCGGCCCCTGATCATCCTCGGCACGACGGAGAACTTCGCCGTCGGCACCGCGCTCGGGCTGGCGCTCGGCAGGTTCTTCAACGGCACCGAAGTGCAGTACCGGAAGAACGTGGTCGCCCTCGGCCAGACGCCGTACCAGGCACTGTTCCAGTCGACTGGCACCGATCCGATCGGCAAGACCGTGCGGGTGGGCGCCGAGCGCTACGTCGTGATCGGCGTGTTCGACAAGCGCCCTGGCATCGGCGGCTTCAACACCGGCCAGGACGATTTCGTCGTCATTCCTTACACGAAGTATCAGCAGCAGTTCGGCTTGAACGGGATCAACATCGGCCGCGGCGGCAGGGTGCGTGGCACGGTGGTTCCCATTCAGCTCGGCCTGCTGGCGCGCGAGGGCGTGGAGATCGCCGACGCGATCGCCGACGTGGAGCGCATCATGCGCATCCGCCACGGCCTTCGGCTCGACGAGCCGAACGACTTCGACCTTGCGACGCAGGACGCGATTCTCGGACTCTGGGATCAGATCAGTCAGGCCACGTTCCTCGCGCTTATTGTCATCTCGTCGATCGCGCTGATGGTCGGCGGCATCGGCGTCATGGCGATCATGTCGATCTCGGTGACCGAGCGCACGCGCGAGATCGGCGTGCGCAAGGCGCTCGGCGCGCGCCGGACCGAAATACTCTTCCAATTCCTCATGGAAGCCGCCTTCCTCACCTCGCTCGGCGGCATTCTCGGCATCGTGCTGGGCAGCGGCCTCGGCTGGGCGGTGCACTTCATCTCGGGTTTCCCCATCTCGTTGCCGTGGTGGTCCTTTGCCATCGGCCTCGGCTTCTCGGCTTCGGTGGGCCTCTTTTTCGGCATGTGGCCGGCCGTGAAAGCCTCCCGCCTCGACCCCATCGAAGCGCTCAGATACGAATAAAGACGCGTAGGGCCAAGAGCTCAGGGCTGAGGGCTGAGGGACTGCGAGGGCGGCGTCTTGCGACTGCGTGCGCGCACGAATATGATTCGCCTTTGGTCGCGCGAGACGTCACCACGGTCCGGGCCATGATGAGCCGGCGCGGTAACCTCGCGCGAGCGCGCACGGGGGCTGTGCCCCTCGCGGGGAGCGAGCGGGGCTGGGGCCCCTCGCGGGGAGCGAGCGGGGTTGGGGCCCCGCGAGGGGAGACAATGAAGGTTTACGAGGCCGCCAGCATCAGAAACGTCGCCCTCGTCGGGCACACCGGATCCGGTAAAACGCAGCTCGCCTCGGCGATGCTGTCGGACGCCGGCATGGTGAATCGCTTCGGCAAGGTCGACGAAGGCACGACCGTGACCGACTTCGACGAAGAGGAAATCTCCCGGGCACACACGCTCTCGGCCAGCCTCGCCCACGTCGAGTGGGGCAAGCAGAAGATCAACCTCATCGACACGCCGGGCATGGGGAACTTTCTGAGCGACGCGCGCGCGGCGCTCGCGGTCGCAGACGCTGCACTCGTGGTGGTGGACGCGGTCGGGGGCGTGATGGTGCAGACCGAGAAGGTCTGGGCGGCGGCCGAAGAAGCCGGGCTGCCCCGCCTGATCGTCGTGAACCGCATCGATCGTGAGCGCGCCAGCCTGGAACGCACGCTGGCGTCGCTGCGCGAATCCTGCAGCCGGACGGTCATTCCCGTCCAGCTGCCCATCGGCGAGGAAAAGTCGTTCAAGGGCGTTGTGGATCTGGTGGCCAGAAAGGCGTACGTCTTCCAGACCGACGAGAGCGGGAAATTCGCCGAGGCGCCCATTCCGGCCGACATGGCCGCGGCCGTCGAAGCCGAGCGCGAAGCGCTCATCGAGATGGTGGCAGAGGCCGACGAGAAGCTGATGGAGAAATTCTTCGACGCGGGCACGCTGACCGACGAAGAGTTGGTGGCCGGCCTGCGGAGCGCCACGATCGCCGGCAAAGTGTTCCCGCTGGTGTGCGCCTCGGCGCTGCTCAACGTGGCGGTGCAGCCGCTGCTCGACGCCGTGCTGGCGTACCTGCCATCGCCCGCGGACCGGCCGTTCAAGGGCCTCGACAAATCAGGGGCGGAGGTCTTGAAGACGGCCGACGACAAGGCGCCGGCTGCGGCGTTCGTCTGGAAGACGATCGCCGATCCGTTCGCGGGTCGCATCACCATGTTCCGCGTCGTGACCGGGTCGCTCAAGTCGGATTCGACGGTCCACAACCGGACCAAGGACACGCCCGAGCGTCTGGGCCATCTGGAGCTCCTGCAAGGCAAGACGCAGACGCCGGTGCCCGACATCAAGGCGGGCGACCTCGGCGCGGTCGCGAAGCTCAAGGACACGTTGACGGGCGACACGATTGGCGACAAGAGCGATCCGACCATGTTCCCGCCGCTCAAGTTTCCCGAACCGGTGCTGTCGTACGCGATCGAGCCAAAGAGCCGCGGCGACGAAGACAAGATCAGCACGGCGATGCACCGGTTGGAAGAGGAAGACCCGTCGATTGCCTACAGTCGCGACCCGCAGACCAAGGAACTGCTGCTCTCGGGACAGGGCCAGCTGCACATCGAAGTCACGGTGGCCAAGCTGAAACGACGCTTCGGCGTGGATGTCAACCTGAAGCCGCCCCGCATTCCGTACCGCGAAACCATCAAGGCGGCCACCGAGGCGCACGGGCGCCACAAGAAGCAGACCGGCGGCCACGGGCAATTCGGCGACTGCAAGATCAAGGTCGAGCCGCTCGCGAGGGGCGCCGACTTCGAGTTCGTCGACGACATCTTCGGCGGCTCGATTCCACGACAGTTCATTCCGGCGGTCGAAAAAGGCGTGCAGGACGCGCGCACCCGTGGTTACCTCGCCGGCTATCCGATGGTCGATTTCCGCGTGACCGTGTACGACGGCTCGTATCACGACGTCGACTCGAACGAGCTCTCGTTCAAGCTGGCCGGGTCGCTGGCCTTCAAGGACGCGATGACGCGCGCGCGCCCGACGATTCTCGAGCCGGTGATGAACGTCGAAGTGTACGCGCCGTCGGACTTCGCCGGCGACTTGATGGGTGACCTGAACGGCCGGCGGGGACGGATCGGCGGTATGGACAGCCGCGGCGCCATGACGATCATCAAGGCGCAGGTGCCGATGGCGGAGATGCTGACCTACGAGCAGCACCTGACGTCGGCGACGGGCGGACGCGGGTCGTACCACATGGAGTACTCGCACTACGACGAAGTGCCCTCACACCTGCAGACGAAGATCATCGCCGCCGCAAAGGCCGAGCGCGGCCAGGAGGCCGTGGAAGAAGCGTAGGTGAATCCTGGATTTGAGGATTTGAGGATTTGAGGATCTAAGGATCTAACCGCACTTCGTGTTGGCGTCGCGCCATGGCACGGTGAATCGTCCGGCGCGCGGCGCGCCGATGGCCCACTTCGCCCGAAACTCGCCGACGAGCGTCCCGTCCTCGGCGCGACTTGTGAGCGACACGGTGCCGTTCCCCGCCGGCGCGCAGTCGCCAACCACAGGACACGACGACACGACGGCGCCGCCCTCGGCGGCTTTCGGCGCCACGGTGAACGGCTGACCGACCGCCTTGTCGAGCCCGGCGTAGATGACGATGTCGATCGACGGGCGCGGCGGCGTGCGGGGCACGCCGTCGGGCACGAGGCCTTGCAGCGCGATCACACGGACGGCCGGACTGTTGGCCGGTCCGCAATCGGCATGCGCGTAGCCTCGGTAGTTGGCGACCGGCCCTTGCTGCTCGTTGAACAGCCCGGCCAGCGGCGCCTGA
>MEKT01000163.1:26214-66886 GCA_001767435.1 Acidobacteria bacterium RIFCSPLOWO2_02_FULL_65_29
GAAAATGATGCCTCGCATGGCGCGCATCCTAACATTTTTCTCGGGCGTTACGGGCGCGGACCGTAGTACGGCGGGGCCTGACGTCGTTCGCGTGCCCCCCCGCGTGACGCCGGCGGGGCTCTAACTTCTGACTTCCAAGTTCCAACTTCTAACTTCCTCTAGGCCCCTGCTTCTTGGGTCGCGGCTTGGCGCCGCCGGCGCCTTTCGTGCTGATGTGTTTGAGCGCCTTCTCCTCCTGCGCGCCATCGCCTTTGTTCCCGCGCAGACGCTCCGCTGCAGCTCGCAGCCGCCCACCCACGCCTTTGGCCTTCTTCGGCGCGTCGGTTTCGGTCTTGGCTTCGGCCTCGGCCTTGGCGCGTGGATTGAACTCGCTGCCCACGAGCTCGACCTGCGCGATCTCGGCGGCGTCGCCCTTGCGGAACCCCAGACGAAGCAGCCGCGTGTAGCCGCCCGGGCGCGACTGGAAGCGCGGCGCCAGCGTGTCGAAGAGCTTCGTCACCACCTCGCGGTCCTGCAGGTCGCGCATGACGTGGCGACGGGCGCCGAGGACCCTGCCGTTCTCCGCGCCACCCGACACGCCGCGCTTCGCGATGGTGATCAGCCGCTCGACAAACGGGCGCAGCTCCTTCGCCCTCGCCACGGTGGTCGTCAGATGCTCGTAGCGGAGCAGGGCCGTCGCCTGGTTTCTGAGCATCGCCAAGCGGTGCTCGGTGACGCGGCCCAGTTTTCTGAAAGCAACTCGGTGTCTCATGGCTGTTTGATCTGGCCGGGCTTCGAGGCTCGGGGTTATTCCTGCGAAGCGGCCGGCGCCGCGTCGACACGCATCCCGAGGCTCAGCCCCATGGTGTGCAGGATTTCCTTGATCTCGTTCAGGCTCTTCCTGCCGAAGTTCTTCGTCTTGAGCATTTCGGCTTCGGTCTTCTGCACCAGCTCGCGAATCGTGCGGATGTTCGCGTTCTTGAGGCAGTTGTACGACCGGACCGACAGCTCCAGCTCCTCGACCGATTTATCGAGGTTCTCGTTGCCGATGCCGCTGCGCGGCTGCTCGCCGGCGCCGTCCGCCAGCGGCTCCGCGCCTTCCTCGAGGTTGATGAAGATGTTCAGGTGGTCGCGAATGAGCTTGGCCGAGAGCGACAACCCGTCGCGGGCGCTGATCGAACCGTTGGTCCAGACGTCCACCGTGAGCTTGTCGTAGTCGGTCGTCTGGCCGAGCCGCGCGGCCTCGACCAGGTAATTGACCTTCTTGATCGGCGAGTGCACCGAGTCGATCGGAATCCAGCCGATCCCCAAATCTTCGTCGAAGTTCTTGTCGGCCGCCACGTACCCGCGGCCGCGCTTCATGCGCATCTCCATATGGAGCTTGCCGTGCTCGGCGACGGTGGCGATGTGCGCGTCGGGCTCGAGAATCTCGACGTCGCCGTCGGCCTGGATGTCTCGCCCGCGCACTTCGCCGGCCTTGTCGACGCGAATCGTGAGCGTCTTGGTCTGATCCGTGTGCAGTTTCAGGGGAATCTGCTTGAGATTGAGGATGATGTCGGTCGCGTCCTCGACCACACCAGGAATCGGCGAGAACTCGTGGAGCACTCCGTCGATCTTCACCGCGGTGATCGCGGCGCCCTCGATTGACGACAGCAGGACGCGCCGCAGCGTGTTGCCGATCGTCGTCCCGAATCCACGCTCGAACGGCTGGGCGTAGAAACGCCCGAATCGATCGGTCAGGGTCTCGCGCTCGAACTCCAGCCGCTTGGGCCGCTGAAAACCTTTCCAGAGCATCGTGATGGTTCCTTTCGCCTACGGGCCCGCAGACGGGCCTCCAGACCTGCAAGTGGCCGCCGATCTCCCGCCGCAGGTCTGTGTAAGGCTGCGGATCGGCGGATGACGAACGACGAGAGAAAGTCAGAAGTTAGAAGTGAAAAGTTAGAAGGACTGCACTGTCCTTTTGACTTTTCACTTTCAACTTTTTACTTTGAATAGAGCTCCACAATCAGCTGTTCCTGCACCGGTAGATTGATCTGCTCACGCGTCGGCATCGAGAGAATACGGCCGCTGACGGCGGTCGCATCGAACGAAAGCCACGCCGGAATGCCGCGACCCTTCACTTCCTCCATCGCGTGCTCGATCGTCGGGTTCTTCTGGCTCCGGCCGAGCACGGCGACGACGTCGCCCTCTCGCACGGAGTACGACGGGATGTCCACTTTCTTGCCGTTGACGAGGAAATGGCCGTGGCGCACGAGCTGCCGCGCCTGCGGCCGCGACGTCGACAGCCCCAGGCGGTAGACCACGTTGTCGAGCCGCCGCTCGAGCAACTGAAGGAGCGTGACGCCGGTGATGCCCCGCGCGCGCTCGGCCGTCTCGAAGTAGCCGCGGAATTGGTCCTCGAGCACACCGTAGATCCGCTTGACCTTCTGCTTCTCGCGCAGCTGCAGCCCGTAGCCGGCCAGCTTCGCTTTCCGCGTCTTGCCGTGCTGTCCGGGCACGAAGTTACGCTTCTCGATCGCGCACTTCTCGGTGTAGCACCGCTCGCCCTTCAGGAAGAGCTTCATCCCCTCGCGGCGGCACAGGCGGCAAACCGGTCCGATGTAACGAGCCATCAGTCACCTTTCTGAATCTGGTAATTGGGCAATCTACACGCGCCTCCGCTTGGGCGGCCGGCACCCGTTGTGCGGAATCGGTGTCACATCGCGGATCGACTTCACCTCGATCCCGACCGTCTGCAGCGCCCGGATGGCCGACTCGCGACCGGACCCTGGCCCCTTCACGCGCACGTCGAGCGACCGCATGCCGACCGCCTTGGCGGCGTTCCCGGCGTTCAGCGCCGCCTGCGTCGCGGCGAACGGCGTGCCCTTGCGCGACCCCTTGAATCCGATGCCGCCCGCGCTCGACCACGCCACGACGTTGCCCTCGGTGTCGGTGATCGTGACGACGGTGTTGTTGAACGACGCCTGGATGTGCGCCAGCCCGTGGTGCACGATGCGCTTCTCACCACGTTTCTTGAACGTCTTCTTCCGTTTACCCGCCGGGCCTTCTTTTTTCTCCGGTGTCGCGCCCTCGGGTGTCGCCGCCGCTTCGCTCTTGGCCATGCAATCCCCAGTCCCAGTCCCTAGTCCCTAGTCCCTAAATGGTCTTCTTCTTCGCGATCGCGCCTTTGCGCGGACCCTTGCGTGTCCTGGCATTGGTTCGCGTTCGCTGGCCGCGCACCGGAAGGTTCCGGCGGTGCCGGCTGCCCCGGTAGCAGCCGATCTCCATGAGCCGCTTGATGTTCATCGAGATCTCCTTGCGGAGATCGCCCTCGACGCCGCCCTGCTCTTCAATCACCCGGCTGATTTTCCGGACGTCGTCTTCCGACAAGTCCTTCACCCGGACGTCTGCGCTGACGCCGGCGTCCTTGAGGATGTTGTTCGATCGGACGCGTCCGATGCCGTAGATGTAGGTCAGACCGATCTCGACCCTCTTGGTGCGCGGAAGGTCAATACCTGCGATACGTGCCATAACTGTGATCCCTCGAATTTGAGAATTTGAGAATGTGAGAATCTGAGGATCTTGAGACCCTTCAGATAAATCCTCACATCCTCAAATCCTCACATCCTCAAATTACCCCTGTCTCTGTTTGTGTTTCTGGTTCGGACAAATGACGCGCACGACACCCCGGCGCCGTACGATCTTGCATTTGTCGCAAATCCGTTTCACCGACGCACGCACTTTCATAAATCCTCAAATCCTCAAATCCTCAGATCCTCAGATTCAAAGGATCTTCTCAACGATCCGCCCCCTCCCCGCGTCAACCGGAGAGATCTCCACTCGCACGCGATCGCCAACGAGCAGCCGGACGAAATTGCGATCCAGCCTCCCCGCGATATGCGCCGTCACCGAGGGCCCCTCGTCGAGCTTCACGCGATACAACCCGCTGGGGAGCTGTTCGGTGATCACGGCGACGACGTCGGTCACAGCCAGCGACTCGCGCCGCTTTCCGTCGACGTGCTCGGGGAGACCTGAGCGCGCCGAAGGCTCGGCGGTTGCGAACGTCTGTTCACCGCTCGCGGGATCCCACCCCCACTCGCCCGTGGCTCGAGGCGACGCCTGTCTGGCCGCGCGCTTCCCTCGACGCGACCCGGGATGCCGGGCCGGCGTCGCCAGCGCTCGCGTGGGCGTCAGGCGTTCTCGCCGTGAGAATCCACGGTACTCCCGCGGTCACCGCCACCGTGTGCTCGAAGTGCGCCGACAGACTCTTGTCGCGCGTCACCGCCGTCCACCCATCACCCAGCACCTTCACGGCCGGCTTGCCCGCGTTCACCATCGGCTCGATGGCGAGGACCATGCCCTCGGCGAGCCTCGGGCCGCGGCCGGGCTCTCCGTAGTTTGGCACCTGCGGCTCCTCGTGCATCCGCTGGCCGATGCCGTGCCCGACGAATTCGCGCACGACCGAGAATCCGTAGGCCTCGACGTGCGACTGCACCGCGCAACCGATGTCCGACAGCCGGCCGCCAGGCCGGACGCGCTCGATCGCCTTGTAGAGCGCCTCTTCGGTCACGCGGAGCAGCGTCGCGGCCTGCTCCGACACCTTGCCCACCGGCAGCGTGATGGCGCTGTCGCCGTAGTACCCGTCGAGTGCCGCCCCTACGTCAATCGAGAGGATGTCGCCCTCTGCCAGCACGCGGCGCCCCGAGGGAATCCCGTGAATCACCTCGTCGTTGATCGACGCGCATATCGTCGCCGGGTACCCGTGGTACCCCTTGAATGCCGGCGTCCCACCCGCCCTCGCAATCCGGCGTTCGGCCAGCTCGTCGAGCTCCGCCGTGCTCACGCCGGGTGCCACCTTCGCTGCCAGCTCCATCAGCACGTCGCCGACCAGGCGTCCGGCTTCGCGCATCCGCTCGAGCTCGGCCGCCGACCGGCAAATAATCATCGCGCCGCTCCAACGCCCTGGGCGCCATCCACCGCCACGGCCATCGCTTCGGCCACGCGCTCCGGCGAATCAGCGCCGTCGACCGATCGGAACGTCGGCCTCGCCCGGTAATACTCGATGAGCGGCATCGTCTTCGCCCGGTACACCGCCAGGCGCTCGCGAATCGTCGCCTCGTTGTCGTCCGAGCGCTGCACGAGCTGCCCGCCGCACTGGGCGCACACCAACGACTGGGCCTCCTCGGGCGTCGCCGCGTTCGAGCCACAGACGGCGCACACCAGGCGTGCGCTCAGCCGGCGAACGAGATCCCCTTCCGGCACCTCGATGTCGACGACGACGAGCGGCGCGCGACCCTCCATGATGCCGTCGAGCGCCTGTGCCTGCGCCACGGTGCGCGGGAAGCCATCGAGCAGGAAGCCGGCCGCCACGTCGGGCCGATCGAGCCGCTCTTTCACAATCGCGACCATCACCTCGTCGCCCACGAGCTCGCCTCGATCCATGATGGCCTTGGCGCGCCGGCCGATGTCGGTTCCCGCCTGCACCGCCTCGCGCAGGATGTCGCCGGTCGAGATCTTCGGGATCCGCCGCGCCTTCGCCACGCGCTCTGCCTGCGTACCCTTTCCGGCGCCCGGCGCACCGAGGATGATCAGATTCAGCGCCATGTTCGCCGCTTCGCCCTATCCCCGCCGTCCGCGAATCCGCGTTTTCTTCATGAAGCCGTCATAGTGCCGCATGATCAGCTGCGACTCGACCTGCTGCACCGTATCCATCGCCACGCCGACGACGATCAGGAGCGAGGTGCCGCCGAAGAAGAACTGCACGTTCAACCCTTCGGTCACGAACCGCGGGATCACGGCATCGAGCCACTCGCCGATGAACGGAATCGGCGCCACCTTGAAGCCCTGCAGCAGGAACTGGGGCAGAATCGCGATGAGCGACAGATACACCGCGCCCGCCAACGTGAGCCGCGCCAGAATCGTGTCGATGTATTCCGCCGTCCGCTTACCCGGCCGGATGCCCGGGATGAACCCACCGTACTTCCGCATGTTCTCGGCGACGTCATCAGGGTTGAAGATGATCGCCGTGTAGAAGTACGCGAAGAAGATGATTCCGGCGACATACAGGATGTTGTGCAGCGGCATGCCCATGGCCAGCTGCTCGTTCACCTCGAGCGCCCACGGTCCCTGGAACGCCTGGGCGATGGTCGCGGGAAAGGCGAGGATGGACGAGGCGAAGATCACCGGAATCACGCCGCCCGTGTTGACCTTGAGCGGGATGTGGGTGCTCGATCCGCCGTACATCCGCCGACCGACGACGCGTTTGGCGTACTGCACGGTGACGCGCCGATGCCCGCGCTCGATGAAGATGACGCCGGCCACCACGAGCACCATCATGACGAGCAGGAAGATCACCGACAGAAGGCCAATCTGGCCGGTCCGGATCTGGTCGACGGTCTGCACGACCGCGCGCGGGAAGCCCACGACGATGCCCGCGTAGATGATGAGCGACATGCCGTTGCCGACGCCGCGCTCGGTAATCTGCTCGCCGAGCCACATGATGAAGCAGGTACCGGTCGTCAGGGTGAGCACCGTCATCAGACGGAATGGAAGCCCCGGCGTGTACACCAGCGGCAGGCCGCCGGCGATCTGCGTCTGCCGCTCGAGGAAGAATGCGATACCGGCCGACTGGATCACGCTCAGAAGAATCGTGCCGTAGCGCGTGTACTGCGTGATCTTGCGCCGCCCGAGCTCGCCTTCCTTCGACAGCCGCTCGAGGTACGGCCACACCACGGTGAGCAGCTGAAGAATGATCGACGCGCTGATGTAGGGCATGATGCCCAGCGCGAAAATCGTCACCTTCGCGAGATTGCCCCCCGTGAACATGTCCGCCAGCCCGAACATCGTGCCCTCGAGCTGGCGCGCCATCTCGAGGAGCGCCGCCGAGTTCACCCCTGGCGTGGGAATGTGGTTCCCGACGCGGTAGACCGCGAGCATGCCGAGCGTGAACAGCACGCGGTTTCTCAGGTCGGAAACGGCGAAGATGTTCTTGAGACTGTTCTCCATACAAAAAACCTACATGGCAGAATTGCAGGATTGCAGAATGACAGAAGGGAAGGTGTGAAGGATCGTCAGATCCTTTCTGCAATCCTGCAATTCTGCAATCCCGCAATTCATCCGATGGCCTCCGCCGCGCCGCCCGCCGCCTGGATCTTCTCGGCCGCCTTGCCGCTGAACCTGTGGGCACGCACCGTGAGCGCCTTGCCGACTTCGCCGCGCGCCAGGATCTTCACCGGGCGGCCGCCACCCGGCACCAGACCTTTCTCGTGCAGCAGCTCCGGCGTGACGGTCGCGCCGGCGTCGAACTTGGCGGCAAGCTGATCGAGGTTCACCACTTCGTACTCGACGCGAAACGGGTTGTGAAACCCCCGCTTGGGCACGCGGCGATGGAGCGGCATCTGCCCCCCCTCGAATCCGCGCTTGAACTTATAGCCCGAGCGCGACTTCGCGCCCTTGTGCCCCCGGCCCGCGGTCTTGCCCTGGCCGGACCCCTGGCCGCGACCGACCCGCTTCTTCGAGTGTTTCATCCCCTTCGGGGGACGCAGGTTCGACAGACTCATGGCGATCTCAATTCCTCAATTTCTCAAATCCTCAAATCCTCAAATCCTCAAATCCTCAAATTCGAGGCCATCACCCACTCACGTCCACCAGGTGTCGCACCTTGTGAATCATGCCGCGCGTCGCCGGCGTGTCCTTGATCTCCACGGTGTGCCGGATGCGGCGCAGCCCGAGGCTGCGCACGACGATTGCCTGCTTCCGATCGAACCCGGTTGGGCTCCTGAGGAGCGTCACGGTGACGGTGCCTGTGTTCTTCGAGTCGGTTCGCTCATTGACCATTGGCGCCTGCGTCATTCACGTTGCGCTGGGGCCCCACCCCCAGCGCCTACCGCCGCTCGCTCCCATCGCTCGCGGCGCGGATCCGAAGCGACTCTCCGCTCAGCAACTCTACGCCGACGAGGGCATCAGTTCCTCGAGCTCCTTGCCACGCATCCGCGCAATCGTCGCCGGATCTTTGAGCGAGGCGAGGCCAGCCACCGTGGCCCGCACCACGTTGTGCGGATTGGCCGACCCAAGCGACTTGGTCAGGATGTTGGTGACCCCGGCCGCCTCGACCACCGCGCGCACCGAGCCGCCAGCGATGATGCCCGTCCCATCGGGCGCTGGTTTGAGCAGGACGCTTCCTGCTCCGAAGTTGCCCACGATCGCGTGGGGGATCGTCGTGCCCTGGAGCGGCACGCGAATCAGATTTTTCTTCGCGGCTTCGATGCCCTTCTTGATCGCCGACGGCACTTCCTTCGCCTTGCCGACGCCGAACCCGACCACGCCGTGGCCGTCGCCGACCACGACGAGCGCGCTGAAGCTCAGGTTCTTGCCGCCCTTGACGACCTTGGTGACGCGGTTGATGGAGACGACCGTGTCCTTGATGTCGAGCTGGCTTGCGTCGATGCGTTCACGTGTGCGAATGCGCATGTTGTGACCAATCCCTCATCCCGATCCCCAATCCCGAGCGCCGCGTAACGAAGCTTCGTCTCACACCGACGAGAAAACCGAGGCTCTGGGTCGGTGGAGCGTCGTTACTAGAACTGCAGCCCGGCCTTTCGCGCGGCGTCGGCCACGGCGCGAATGCGGCCGTGATACAAGAAACCGCTTCGGTCGAACACCACGCGCGTGATGCCCTTCTCAATTGACCGCTCGGCGATCGCCTTGCCGATCGCCTCGGCGCCTTTGACGTTGCCGCCCCCGATGCCGTCGGTGAAGGCCCCCTTCAGCGCCGCGTCGACGCTCGACGCGGACACCAGCGTCTTGCCGCTCAGATCGTCGATGACCTGCGCGTAGATGTGCGTGATGCTGCGAAACACACTCAACCGCGGGCGCTCGACGGTGCCCATGATCCGTTTGCGCTGCCGCAATTGAATGCGGCGGCGACGGTCGGCTTTGGTGGTGATCTTCATAGTTAGGCCTTCGCGCCTGTCTTACCCGCCTTCTTCTTCAGCACTTCGCCCGTGTAGCGGACGCCCTTCTGCTTGTAGGGATCCGGCTCGCGCAGGCGTCGGATGTTGGCGGCCACCTGGCCGACCAACTGCCGGTCGACGCCGGTCACGGTGATGTGCGTCTGCTTTTCGATCACGATGTCGATGGCGTTGGGAATGTCGAAGACGACCGCGTGCGCGTAGCCCAGGGCGAAGATCACCTGCTTGCCCTTGACCTCGGCTCGGTAGCCCACGCCGACGATATCGAGCTCTTTCTTGAAGCCACCGGTGACACCGGCGACGGCGTTGGCCACGAGGCTCCGCGCCAGGCCGTGGAACTTGCCGAGTGCGGGACTGTCGGTCGCCTGCTTCGCCAGCAGCTGGCCACCCGCGAGCTCGAAATCGATGCCACTCGGCACGCCCTGCGTCAGCGTGCCTTTCGGGCCCTGCACTTCGACCGCGCCCACGAGCACCTTGACGGTGACGCCCTTGGGAATCGTGATTGGCTTTCTTCCGATTCGAGACATATCGTTATCTCAGTTGACAGTTGACAGTTGACAGTTGACAGTCTGTGAACTGTCGACTGTGAACTGTCGACTTCGCGATCTTCACCAGATATTGCACAACACCTCACCGCCGACGCCCGCCTTGACCGCCGCGCGGCCGGTCATCACACCACGCGACGTGGTCAGAATGCTGGTGCCGAGCCCCGCCAGCACCACCGGCACATCGTCGCGCCCGAAGTAGACGCGGCGGCCCGGGCGGCTGATGCGCGCGACGCCGGTGATGAGACGTTCGCCGTGCGGCCCGTATTTCAGGAACAGGCGGAGCGTCTTGACGGGGCCGGCCGCCTTGCCGCCGTCCTCGTCGAGGAGCTTGAAGCCCTGAATGTAGCCCTCGTCCTGAAGAATCCGCGCGATGTCGGTCTTGATGCGCGAGCTCGGCATGTCGACCCGCGTGTGCTTGGCGGTCACGGCGTTACGAATGCGCGCAATCATGTCGGCGATAGGATCTGTCATATCTTCAGCTCTCAGCTCTCGGCTCTCAGCTTTCGGCTCTCAGTTCTCGACTCTCCGCCATGACCCACCAGCTCCAGTCCTCAGCACGTTGGTCGACCGCCCGCCGGAACCTATAGCTGATAGCCGCTCTACCAGCTACTCTTGGTCACCCCGGTGACGTCGCCCTCGAGCGCCAGCTTGCGGAAGCAGAGGCGGCACAGCGCAAACTTCCGCATGTACGCGCGCGGCCGGCCGCACAGCCGGCACCGGTTGCGCAACCGAACCTTGTATTTCGGCTTCTTCAGTTCCTTCGCGATCTTTGCGGTGGTAGCCATCGTGCGTTAACCCCAGCCTCTAGCCCCTAGCCCCTAGCCCCCAAGCCTCTAGCTGGCCCGGAACGGCATTCCGATGAACTGCAGCAGCTTTCGCGCTTCTTCGTCGGTCTTCGCCGTCGTCACGACAGAGACGTTCATGCCGCGGCTCTTGTCGACTTTCATGTAGTCGATCTCCGGAAAGATGATCTGGTCGCGCAGCCCGAGCGTGTAGTTGCCGCGTCCGTCGAAACCGCCGGGCGACACACCCTTGAAGTCGCGGACGCGCGGCAGCGCGATGTTCATCAGCCGATCGAGAAATTCCCACATGCGCTCGCCGCGCAGCGTCACCATCGAGGCGATGGGCATGCCGCGGCGGACCTTGAAGGCGGCGATCGACTTCTTCGCGCGTCGCGTGACAGGCTTCTGCCCGGTGATGCGCGCCAGCTCGTCGGCGCCCGTGTCGACCAGCTTCGCGTTCGAGGTCGCCTCGCCGAGCCCCATGTTGATCACGACTTTCTCGAACTTGGGCACGGCCATGACGTTCTTGTAGCCGAACTCCTTGCGCAGGGCCGGCACGACGTCCTTCTGGTATTTGTCCTTCAGCCGGTTCATTTGTCGACAACCCCCTCGCACTTACGGCAAATCCTGACCTTGCGGCCGTCGCCGAGGACCTTGCGTCCGATGCGCGTCTGGACCCCACACTCGGGACAGACCAGCTGCACATTGCTGGCGTTCAGCGACGCCTCGCGCTCCACGATGCCGCCCTTGATGTTCCTGCCGGGGTTGGGCTTCGTGTGCCGCTTGATCATGTTCACGCCTTCGATGACCAGGCGATTGGCCTCGGGCAGCACCTTCAGCACGCGGCCTCGCTTGCCGCGGTCCTTGCCCGTGACCACGAGCACGTTGTCGTTCTTTCGAATCGGCGTAGCTAAACGCGACATACAGTTAGTTCGAGTTAACAGCCAACAGTTGACAGTTGACAGTTCGCGCGACGAATTCACACTGTGAACTGTCGACTGTGAACTGTGGACTTCGCTCCGTCACAATACCTCCGGCGCCAGCGAGATGATCTTCATGAACCGGCGCTCGCGGAGCTCCCGGGCCACCGGGCCGAACACGCGCGTGCCGATCGGCTCGCCCTCGTCGTTGATGAGCACGGCCGCGTTGCGGTCGAATCGGATATAGGTGCCATCGCGGCGGCGCTGCTCTTTCACGGTGCGAACGATCACGGCCTTCACCACTTGCCCTTTCTTCACATTGGACTCGGGCGTGGCTTCCTTCACCGACGCGGTGACGATGTCGCCCAGCCGCGCGTAGCGACCGGTCGAGCCGCCGATCGGGTTGATGACCGCGATCTTGCGCGCGCCGGAATTGTCGGCGACGTCCAACATCGAGCGCATCTGAATCATGACTAAGCTCCACACACACGAACGTTCGACGGGCCGAACGGCTCTACACGACCGCTGCCTGCCGCACGACCTTCTTGAGCGCCCAGCGCTTGCGGCGGCTCATCGGTCTCGTTTCCACGATCTCGACGGTATCACCCGGCCTGGCCACGTTCTGCTCGTCGTGTACCATGAACGTCGACGTGCGCCGTTTGGTCTTGCCGTAGAGCCCATGGCGCACGTGCCATTCGACGGCCACCACGATGCTCTTCTGCATCTTGTTGCTGATGACGAGGCCGATTTTTTCAGCTTTATCAGACATATCTGTTTCTCGAATCGGGTAATTGGATAATTGGGTAATCGGCTAATTGAAGACTCAGCAATTGAGCAATCCAATTACCCGATTACTCGATTACCCGATTACCAGATTCACCGTTCCCTCTTCTGCCTCGCCACGGTCTTGACGCGAGCGAGATCGCGACGCACGGTCCGCATCTTGTCGGGCGCTTCGAGCTGTCCCATCGATTTCTGAATCCGCATCCGGAACAGCTGATCGACGAGCTCGCGCTCCTTGGTCCCCAGCTCGTCCGGGCCGAGATCCCGCAGCTCAGCGGCCTTCATAACATCCTCTCCTGCGAGTAGCGGGTCGCGAACTTCGTGAGAATCGGCAGCTTCGAAGCGGCCAGCCTCATGGCCTCGCGCGCGTCCTTTTCCGAGATACCTTCCATCTCGAAGAGCACCCGGCCAGGACGGACGACCGCCACCCATTGCTCCGGCGCGCCCTTCCCCTTGCCCATGCGCGTTTCCTGCGGCTTCTTGGTGATCGGCTTGTCGGGAAACACACGCGTCCAGATTTTTCCTCCGCGCGCGATGAAACGCGTCATCGCGACGCGCGCGGCTTCGATCTGCCGATCGGTGAGCCAGCAGGGCTCGAGCGCTTTCAGGCCATAGTCGCCAAACGACACGTCGCTGCCGCGCCACGCCTTGCCGCGCATGCGGCCGCGCTGCTGTTTCCGATACTTGACCTTCTTGGGCATCAACATACGCTGTTATCCCGAATTGGGTAATTGGATAATCGGGTAATCGAGTAATCGATGGCTCAATAGATCAATCCAATTACCCAATTACCCGATTACCCGATTCACCGTCTGTCTCCGGCCACCGGCCTGCGCGGCGCTCGTTCTCGGTACTCTTCCTCGCGACCGCGGAGAGGCACGAGGCGCTCTCCTTTGTAGAGCCACACCTTGATGCCGATCTGGCCGTAGGTCGTGCTGGCCTCCGCAAACCCGTAGTCGATGTCGGCGCGAAGCGTCTGCAGTGGAAGCTGCCCGTGCAGATACCACTCGGAGCGCGCAATTTCGGCGCCGTTCAGCCGGCCCGAGACGCGCACTTTGATGCCGCGCGCCCCGAAACGAAGTGCCGACTCGACGGCCTTGCGCATCGCGCGGCGAAACGCGACGCGCTTCTCGAGCTGCATGGCCACCGATTCGGAGATGAGCTGCGCGTCGAGCTCCGGCTTCTGGATCTCCTGAATATTGATGAAGACCTCGCGGTTGGTCCGCTTCTGAATCTCCTGCTTGAGCTTGTCGACCTCCGTGCCCTTACGGCCGATGATGATGCCGGGCCGCGAGGTGTAGATGTCGATCTTCAGCTTGTTGGCGGCGCGCTCGGTCTCGATCTTCGACACGCCCGCGTGCGCGAAGCGCTTCTTGAGCGACGACCGGAGCGCCAGGTCCTCGTGCAGGAGCTTGGCGTAGTCGCGATCCGAGTACCATCGCGATCGCCACGTCTTGTTGAACCCGAGCCGAAATCCAAACGGGTGAACTTTCTGACCCACAGTCGCTCCCTTACTTGTTAGACCTTTTTGGCGCGCCACGGCGCGGCTTGCGCGTCGGCACCGCCTCCACTCCCGGCGCCCCCACCGGGACGATCTTCTCGGGCCGCTCCGACACATGCACGGTGAGGTGCGCGGTCCGCTTCAACACCCGGAACGCCCGGCCCATCGGCGCCGGCCGCACGCGCTTCTGTGACGGTCCCTGGTTGGCGTAGCACGCCGACACGAAGAGGCGATCGACGTCGCCGCTGAAGCCGTCTTTCTGTTGCGCGTTGGCGATCGCCGACCGCAGCAGCTTGGCCACGTCCTCCGCCACCGACTTCTTCGTGAAGCGAAGCGTCGCGAGCGCGCGATTGACGTCCTTGCCACGGATGAGCGCGAGAACGAGCCCGGCCTTCTGCGCCGAGGTCCGCACGTACCGAGCGGTCGCGTGTGACTGGATCATGACTCCTTGCCTCCAGGCTTCGCCCCGCCCGCGGGCGCCGACGCGGGCGCGGCACCAGCCGCCGCCGACGCACCGGCCGCCCCGGGCGCGCCCGCCGCCGCAATCGCCGCCGCAGCGGCCGCACGCTCGGCGACCCGCGTCGTGTGGCCCTTGAAGATCCTGGTCGGCGCAAACTCCCCGAGCTTATGGCCCACCATGTTCTCGGTGATGTACACCGGAATGAACTTCTTCCCGTTGTGCACGGCCATCGTGTGTCCGACCATTTCGGGCACCACCGTCGACCGCCGCGACCACGTCTTGATGACCTTCTTCTCCGACCCGCGGTTCATCACCTCGATCTTTTCGAGGAGCGGCGTGTCGACGAACGGGCCCTTCTTCTGTGAACGTCCCATAAACAGCTCTCAGCCCTCAGCTCTGAAGCCCTGCTCCCCGCCCTCGGCTCTCAGCTACTTCTGTCTGCGTTGCACGATGAACTTGTCGGTCGACTTGCGATTGCGCGTCTTGTAGCCCTTGGTCGGCAATCCCCACGGCGACACGGGATGGCGCCCGCCCGAGGTCTTGCCCTCGCCACCGCCGAGCGGGTGGTCGACCGGGTTCATCGCGACGCCACGAACGTGCGGCCGTTGCCCGAGCCATCGGCTGCGCCCCGCCTTGCCGATCGACACGTTCTCGTGATCGAGGTTGCCCACCTGGCCAATCGTCGCGTAGCACTCGATGAAAATCTTGCGAATCTCGCCCGACGGCATCTTGACCGACGCGTACTCGCTCTCCTTGGCGACCAGCTGCACCGACGACCCCGCACTGCGCGCGACCTGGCCTCCCTTGCCCGGCCGCAACTCCACGTTGTGGATGAGCGTGCCAAGCGGGATGTTCTTGAGCGGCAGAGCGTTTCCCGGGAGGATGTCGACGCTTGCACCGGCCACAATCGTGTCGCCCACCTTCAGCCCGTTGGGCTGCAGGATGTAGCGCTTCTCGCCGTCGCCGTACGTCAGCAGCGCGATCCGCGCCGAGCGGTTCGGGTCGTACTCGATCGTGGACACCTTCGCCGGAATATCCCGCTTGTCGCGCTTGAAATCGATGATGCGGTACATCCGCTTGTGGCCGCCGCCGCGCCACCAAATCGTCAGCTCGCCTTGGTTGTTGCGCCCGCCCGAGCTCTTGAGCGGCTCGACGAGCGGCTTGTGCGGCTCCGACGTCGTGATGTCGTCGAAGGTCTGAACGGTCTGAAACCGCTGACCCGGCGAGGTTGGATTGAATTTGCGAATGGGCATGATTACGCGCCTTCGAGAAATTCAGGCATCTTCTGGCCTTCGCGCAGCGTGACGTAGGCCTTCTTCCAATCGGGCCGCTGCCCCGCGAAGCGTCCCTGCCGCTTGACCTTGCCATGGGCGATGTTGGTCCGGACGTGCGCGACCTTCGAACCGAGCAGCTGCTCGATCGCCCGCTTGATCTCTATCTTGTTCGCGCCCGTTGCCACCTCGAAGACGATCGTCCTGCCGTCCTCGCGCAGGATCGAGGTCTTCTCGGTGATGAGCGGCCGCCGGATGACGTCTGTGAGCTTCACGCCAACGCCTCCTGCAGTTTCTCGAGCGCGTCCTTCGTCGCGACGACGCGCTCGGCGTCCATCACGTCGCGCGCCGTGACCTTGCCGCTCGCCACGAAGCGCACGCCCGGGACGTTGCGTACCGACTTGGCGAGCGTCTCGTCGGGCTTCACGTCGATCAGCAGCGCCTTGCCGTCGACACCAAGCGTCCTCAACATCGCCACGGCGGCCTTGGTCTTGATCTCGCTCGCCGCCAGCTGGTCGACAATGACGACCTGCCCGTCTTTGAGCTTCTGCCCCAACGCCGCGCGGAGCGCACCGCACTCGACCTTCTTCGGCAGCGCGTACTCGTAGCTCCTCGGCTGCGGAGGAAACACCGTGCCGCCATGCCGCCAGAGCGGAGTCCTGATGGAGCCGACGCGGGCGCGGCCGGTTCCCTTCTGGCGCCACGGCTTCTTGCCGCTGCCGCTCACGAGCGCGCGGTTCTTCGCCTTGTGCGTGCCGCGCCGCTTGGAGGCGTTCTCGCGCACGACCGACTCCCAGATGAGGTCGCCGTTCACGCGTCCACCGAACACCTCATCACTCACCGTGAGAGCGCCGACTCTTTCGTTGCTGCTGTTGACGACATCCAGTTCCATGAGACCCTGTAGAGGCTGGGGGCGCCAGTCCCTACTTCTTTCCTTTCTTGGGCTTCTCCACCTGGGCCACCTTGATGCGCTTGGCGGTAATCGCCTTACGCACGACCACGTACGCGCTCGGCGCTCCGGGGATGCCGCCCTCGACGACGAGCAGATGGTTTTCGGGATCCACGCGCAGCACCTTCAAGTTCCGGATCGTGGCGCGCCCGCCGCCCATGCGGCCGGCCCCTCGCATGCCCTTGATGACGCGCGAAGGAAACGACGACGCGCCGATCGAGCCGGGCGCCCGGTGGAACATCGAGCCGTGCGTCGCCGCGCCTCCAGCAAAATGGTGGCGCCTCACGACGCCCTGGAACCCCTTGCCGCGACCCGTCCCAATCACGTCCACGCGGTCGCCGTTGGCGAAGATGGACACGAGCACCTGATCGCCCGACTTCAGCGCGACATCGCTCGCGGCGCCCCCAGGACCGGTCGCGACCTTCACTTCGCGGCGCACGCGGGTCGGCGGCACGTTGGCGGCCTTATAGTGTCCGGCGGTCGGCTTGTTGGACTTCGCCGGCGTCTCTTCGACAAGACCCAACTGGACGGCTACGTAGCCGTCGTTCTGCGCGGTCTTCGCCTGCACAACCACGCACGGGCCGGCCTTGATGACCGTCGCGGGATGCACGGTCCCGTCCGCGTCGAAGATCTGCGTCATGCCGACTTTTCTGCCGATGATGCCAGTGACCATCGAATACTCCAGAGGCTGGAGGCTCGAGGCTTGGGACGAGGACGAACGTTCGCGACGTGCGTCGCCGTTCTTCCAGCCCCCAGCCCCCAGCCTCTAGCCTCTACTTGTGTTCCTTCCCGAACGCCTTGATCTCCACGTCCACGCCGGCCGGCAGGTCGAGCTTCATGAGCGCATCCACGGTCTGCGGCGTCGGCTCGAAGATGTCGATCAGCCGCTTGTGCGTGCGGATCTCGAACTGCTCGCGCGACTTCTTGTCGACGTGCGGCGACCGGAGCACGGTCCACTTGTTCTTCGACGTCGGCAGCGGAATAGGTCCCGCCAGCTGGGCGCCGGTCCGCTTGGCCGTCTCGACGATCTCGCTCGTCGATTGATCGAGCACGCGGTAGTCGTACGCTTTCAGGCGAATCCGAATCTTGTCGCTGAATGCTGTCGCCATATTCGTGATCTCAGTAGGGACTAGAGGCTGGGGACTAGGGGCCAGAAGAACTCTCGAGCTCTCCCTCGTGCCGAGTCCCTAGTCGCTAGTCCCTAGTCCCTAGTCCCTAGTCCCGAGTCCCTGTCATTTCCCCTGCATCCTTGCTACGACTTCCTCGCTGACATTGCGTGGCGCGGGCTCGTACCGATCGAAGTGCATCGAATACGTCGCGCGCCCCTGCGTGCGCGACCGGAGATCGGTCGCGTAGCCGAACATCTCCGACAGCGGCACCCGTGCCGAGACAATCTGCGTGCCTCCGCGATCTTCCTGCGACTGAATGTGGCCGCGGCGTCCCGAGAGATTGCCGATGACGTCGCCCATGTGTTCCTTCGGCACGACGACCTCGACGCGCATCACCGGCTCGAGCAGCACCGGGAGGGCCCGTTTGGCCGCGTCCTGAAACGCCATCGAGCCGGCGATCTTGAACGCCATCTCCGACGAGTCGACGTCGTGGTACGAGCCGTCGTACAGCTCGATCTTCACATCGTCGACCGGATAGCCGGCGAGCACGCCGCGCGTGAGCGCCTCCTTGATGCCTTCGTTGATCGGCTTGATGAATTCCCTCGGGACCGAGCCGCCCACGATTTCGTCTTCGAAGATGTAGCCGGTGCCCGGCGCGCCCGGGTACAGGCGAATCTTCGCGTGGCCGTACTGCCCGCGGCCGCCGGTCTGCCGCACGTAGCGGCCTTCCCCATCAGCTTGCCGCGTGAGCGTTTCCTTGTAGGCGACCTGCGGCTTGCCGACCGACGCTTCGACGTTGAACTCGCGCTTCAGGCGGTCGACGATGATCTCGAGATGGAGCTCGCCCATGCCGCGAATGATCGTCTGGCCGGTCTGCAGATCGGTATTGACGCGGAAGGTCGGATCCTCGGCCATCAGCTTGCCGAGGCCCGTGCCGAGCTTCTCCTGATCGACCTTGGTCTTGGGCTCGATGGCCAGCGAGATGACCGGCTCCGGGAAATCCATCGACTCGAGCACGATCGGTCTTTTCTCGTCGCAGATCGTGTCGCCGGTGGACACGCTCTTCAATCCGACGGCCGCGGCGATGTCGCCGGCGTACACCTCATTGATGTCCTCACGCTTGTTGGCGTGCATCTTCAAGAGGCGGCCGATGCGCTCCCGCTTCTGCTTGGTCGCGTTGTAGACCGTGGCGCCCGACGCCATGACGCCCGAGTACACGCGGAAGAACGTGAGGTGGCCGACAAACGGGTCGGTCATGATCTTGAACGCGAGCGCCGAAAACGGCGCGTCGTCGGACGCCGGACGTTCAATGGGCGTTTCTTCGGCCTTCGTCGGATCGAGGCCCACAATCGGCGGCACGTCCACCGGCGAGGGCAGGAAGTCGACGACCGCGTCGAGCAGCGGCTGCACGCCTTTGTTCTTGAACGCCGAGCCGCAGATGACCGGTACGAACGCCGCCTCACCCTTGCTTCTCACCGAGCTGAGCACGCGCTTCCTGAGGACGGCCTTGATGTCCGCTTCGTCGATCGGCTCGCCGTGCAGGTACTTCTCGAGGATCCGGTCCGAGACTTCGTCGTGGGATTCACTGACTTTCTCGATCAGCTTCTCGCGGTACGACTGCGCCTCGGCCAGCATGTCGGCCGGAATGTCGCCGATGTCGTAGTCGGCACCCAACGTTTCGTCCTTGTAGGTGATCGCCTTCATTCGGATGATGTCGACCACACCGAGAAATCTGTCTTCCGATCCGATCGGAATCTGAATCGCGACGGGATTGCCTTCGAGTTTGGCGATGATCTGATCGAATGTGCGCTTGAAGTCGGCCCCGACGCGGTCCATCTTGTTGACGAAACAGATCCGCGGCACGCGGTACTTGTCGGCCTGGCGCCACACGGTTTCAGACTGCGGCTCGACGCCGGCGACCGAGTCGAACACGGCCACGGCGCCGTCGAGCACGCGCAACGAGCGCTCCACCTCGGCCGTGAAGTCGACGTGACCGGGCGTATCGATGATGTTGATGCGGTGGTCGCGCCAGAAGCAGGTGGTCGCGGCCGACGTGATGGTGATGCCGCGCTCCTGTTCCTGCTCCATCCAGTCCATGACCGCGGTGCCTTCATGGACTTCGCCGATCTTGTACGTAATGCCCGTGTAGTACAGGATGCGCTCCGTCGTCGTCGTCTTACCGGCATCGATGTGGGCCATGATGCCGATGTTGCGCGTGTTGCCGAGTGAAGACTGCCGGGCCATGTCTCAAGACTTACCAGCGGTAGTGCGCGAACGCCTTGTTCGCTTCAGCCATCCGGTGAGTGTCCTCGCGCTTCTTCACCGCCCCACCCCGGAGATTGGCGGCGTCCATCAACTCGTTCGCCAGCTTCTCCTGCATCGTCTTGCCGTCGCCGCGCGAGGTCGCATAACCGACGATCCACCGGATGCTCAGCGACAGGCGGCGATTCGGGTTCACCTCGACCGGCACCTGGTAGTTCGACCCGCCGACTCGCCGCGATTTGACCTCGAGGCTCGGCTTGACGTTGTCGATCGCCTTCTTGAAGATCTTGAGCGGATCGTCGCTGGTCTTTTCCTTGATGAGGTCAAAGCTCTGGTAGAGGATCCGTTCGGCCGTCGCGCGCTTGCCGCCCGTCATGATGCAGTTGATGAACTTGGTCACCAGCGGGCTGTCGTACAGCGGGTCGGCCGCAATGTCGCGCTTCGGAACTTCTCGTCGTCGAGGCATTCTTAATTCCTAATTCTCAATTCTCAATTACGCCTTCTTCGGCCTCTTCGCTCCGTACTTCGATCGTCCCTGCATACGTCCCTGCACGCCGACGGCGTCGAGCGTGCCCCGCACGACATGGTAGCGGACGCCCGGCAGATCCTTGACGCGGCCACCGCGGATGAGCACAAGCGAGTGCTCCTGCAGGTTGTGACCGACGCCTGGAATGTAGGTCGTCACCTCGATGCCGTTGGTCAGTCGCACGCGCGCAACCTTTCGGAGCGCGGAATTCGGTTTCTTCGGCGTCTGGGTGAAGACGCGGACGCAGACGCCGCGCTTCTGCGGACTGTCCTGCAGCGCCGGGCTCTTCGTCTTGGTGACGATCTTCTTTCTGCCCGCGCGCACGAGTTGGCTGATGGTCGGCATACGGTTTACGGTCCTGAACCCGCGAAACGAGACACGGAGGACGCCGAAGCGGCGGTCCACTGTCGTTCCAGGCCTAAAAGCCGTGACGGCTTGGCGCCTGAAACCCCTACGACCCTTGGTGCGAATTGTTCGCGACGCGGCCTTCCCGGTAACGAGAGACGGGCCGGGGACGCTATTCCAATGCGGCGAAGCTAGATAGGGTGTCCTAGCTTCGACAGAACCTGACGAATATAGCACGCCCCTCGGAAACCGCGCAACCTGGTGACATCGCTGGTCACGGCGGCGTCCGCGCTGGCGCGGCAGCCGTAGGCCGTCACGAAACAGTCGTTAAGTCCGTTAGTCGCTAGTCGTTAGTCGCTAGTCGTTAGTCGTTAGTCGTTAGTCGCGCCGTGAATTCGAGCCTCACGGGGTTTGTTTCGCGTTTTCGTGTTTTCGTGGCCTAACCGGGCAGATACTGCGCGACGAGGGCCGTGCAGTTGTCGCGGCTGCCGCGTGCGAGCGCGGTGCGTACCAGGTTGGTGGCGATCGCCGCCGGGTCCCATCCCTCCGACAGCAACCTCCTGATCCGCCGATCGTCCAGTACTCCGTGCACGCCGTCGGTCGTCATCGCGATGAATTCGCCGCCGCGCAGCGTCTCTTCCACCACGTGCACGTCGGCGCCCACGAAGGCGCCCACGGCGTTGGTCAGCGCGTTCCGCATGGGATGGTGCATGAGCGACACGGGATCGATGCGTGGATCCCCGGCGAGCGTCGCCGCCATCCACGAGTCGTCCAGCGTGACCTGCCGTAGTTCGTCGTCCGCAAACACGTACAGACGGCTGTCGCCAACATGGGCGACCGTGAGCCGGTCGCCGCTGAGCAGGGCCGCGACGATCGTCGTGCCCATGCCCGAATACTGTTCGTCGGCCGCCGATGTTTCGAGGACCTGGACGTGTGCGGAGTAAATGGCCGTGCGAAGCAGGTTGCCGGCTCGCGACAGCTCGGTCTCGAACCCAAATGGCCATTCGCCGGTCTCGTCGACCGAACGAGGCGCGAGCGTCGCGCGCCGGATCTGCTCCACGACGGCATCCACGGCCAAACGCGCGGCCACTTCCCCGGCGTTGTGCCCACCCATGCCGTCGGCGATGACGCAAAGCCGAAGTGATTCGTCGACGAAGAAGAAGTCTTCGTTGACGTCACGGACGCGGCCCCTGTCCGTTACGCCGTGCGCGCGCAGCACGCCTGCATGCCTTCTGGTCCCCTGTAACGAAGCTCCGCCTCGAACCGACGGAAAAAACGAAGCGCCTGGGGCGGCGAAGCTTCGTTACTAGTTGCGCGGCCGCCGGAGCGGCCGCGCCTAAGACAGCTTCTAAGGCTCACCGACAGAAACTGGCTTCATGTATCACGATCACGGCCTTTAGAAGATGTCTAGGGATCCCGTACGGGTTTCGTGGTGTATCGGCCTGCCCAAGGCCTCGGAACAGGTCGGCCACGCCTCAACTTTCGCATTTCGACACGAACTTAACGTGGGGCTCCGCCCCACACCCCGGCTCGGTCGCTTGCGGGGACCCCTACGCCCCGCGCCGCTCCCTCGCAGGCGCGCCGTGCGCGCCTAGACATCTTCTAAGGCCCGACTCGTGACAAAAGAGGCAATTCTGTCCTGCGTCTTAGAAGCCGTCTTAGTTGCGGCCGCGGAGCGGCCGCCTAGTAGCGAAGATTCGCTGGTCTACCCACGAGCCCGTTACTCGTCGGTGAGGCGAAGCTTCGCTACTCAAACTCTCTACGCGGGGCCACCTGGTCTGTGCCGACGCGGCCGGCGGCGATGTCGGCCTTGAAATAGTTCTCGCCCCTGATGGCCGTGCCCGCCAGGCGACGGAGCATGGCGAGCTGACCGATGTGAGTCAGCGCGTCGGCGAGGGGGCCCTGAACAATCTGCTCGGCTGGGCACCCGAGCGGCGCGTCGGACACCAGGTACGCGTCGAAGCGCCCGATCGCCTCGAAAAAGCGCACGACCTCCTGGTCCCATTCGAGAGGCGTCGAGTCGTGCCACTCCTGCTTCCCCTTGGCAATCGACAGGGCCCAGTCGAAGAGGTCGCCCACGTGCGCCAGGATGCGCGCCGGCGTGCGCGTCGTCTCGCCAATCCGGAAGGACGCGAAGGTCGACGGCGCGTCGCGCACCGATTTCGCACCGCGGTACGCAATCGTGGCGACCACATGGCGCAGGAGCTCACGCTTGGGATCCATTTACCCTTTCCGGCGGCCGTGCCACGGGCGCGAGGGCCCGCGGCCGCCGCCCGGGGCATGCGGGGCGTGACCATCGGGACGGGGGGACTGATGGGTCGTGCCGCGCCGAACGTCCGCCGCGCGGCGCTGAGCGTTCGCGCTCGCACGTGCGCGCTCGTCGGCCTTTCGGGCGCGGATCTGCGCGATACGCTGCGCGAGCGGCACTTCGAGTCGAGCCTCCTGCCGCGCCGCGTAGTCGAAATCGGGAACGGTCACGCGCGGAAGCCGTCTGTTGATCATGCGTTCGATGGCGCGCAGGCTGCCTTCTTCCTCCGGCGAGACGAAGGTGAACGCCGACCCGGTGGCTTCGGCGCGCGCCGTGCGCCCGACGCGATGGATGTAGTCCTCGGGCACGTTCGACACGTCGAAGTTCACGACGTGGCCGAGCTCCGTCACGTCGATGCCGCGGGCCGCGATGTCGGTCGCCACGAGCACCTGGTATTTCCCGCTCTTGAATCCCGCGAGCGCCTCGGTCCGCTGCGCCTGCGACCGGTTGCCGTGGATCCGCTCGGTCCGAAGTCCGTGCTGGACCAGGTGTTTGGCCAGACGATCTGCCCGGTGCTTCGTCCTCGTGAACACGAGCGCGTCGTGCATGTCGCCCTTCTTCAGCAGGTGTACGAGGAGCGATGGCTTGAGGTGCTGCGGCACGGGATACACGGCGTGGGTGATACCGGTCGCCGGCGTCGCGCGGCGCTCGAGGTTGATCGTCGCCGGGTCGCGCAGCATCTCGCGGGAGAGCTCCGCAATCGGCGGGGGGATGGTGGCGCTGAAAAATAGCGTCTGTCGGCGCGGCGGCAGGTGCCGAAGCACGCGGCGAATGTCGGGCAAAAACCCCATGTCGAGCATGCGATCGGCCTCGTCGAGCACCAGGTACTCGAGGCCGGCCAGCTTCGCGTACGGCCTGCGGAAATGATCGAGGAGCCGCCCCGGCGTGGCGACGATCACATCGACGCCGCTTCGAAACGCGTGTTCCTGGGGACCCATACCCACGCCGCCGAACACCGACGCGGCCGTGATGGGCGTGTGGATGGCGAGATCGTTCAGGTCCTCGAGAATCTGCGCGGCGAGCTCGCGCGTCGGCGTGAGCACCAGCGCGCGCGTGGTGCCGCGAGGACGATCGATGAGCTTGTGCAGAATCGGCAGCAGAAACGCCGCCGTCTTGCCGCTTCCGGTCATCGCGCAGGCCAGCAGATCGCGGCCGGCGAGCGCCGGTGGAATGGCGTCGGCCTGGATCGGTGTCGGACGCGTGAACCCCAGGTCCTTGAGGCCTCGGACCAGATTCGGATTGAGACTCAGGCCGCTGAAAGGCAATCGGACTCCTCGAAGATCAGACTACAGCATGTCACAGCGCCTTCGGCCTTGGCGAGCTCACTGACGTCGACCGCGGTCACATCGAAGCCTCGCCGCTCGATGCGCGCTCGCGTGCGCGGAAACGACGCGCTATAGAGCAACCGGGTGCCGACGCGAACGATGTTGGCGGCGGACGGCTCGCCCGGATCGACGTCGAGGAACTTGAAGCCGCGGAGCTCCTCGAGCGGCGCCCACGCGCGATTGACGAGCAGCGTCTGGTCGTCGATCGAGGTCACCGCCGACTTCAGGTGAAGACAGCCGCGTACCGACACCGGACGCACGGCGTAGCCCAGTGGGGCCGCGATGTGCCGCATCTGCTCGATGCCCGCCAGGTTGGTGCGCCTCGACGTGCCGATGAACATCGACCGGCCGACCACCAGCACGTCGCCGCCATCCAGCGTCCCTGGCGGCTCCAAGACGAGGAGCGGTCGATAGGGCTCGAGCGCCTCGGCCACGCCCGGCGCTTCGGCGCGGCGCGACTCGGCGCCGGGCCGCGTGACGATCGCCACTTCGTCGAGCACGACCGCCGCGTCCTCGATGAACACCGAGTCGGGAAGGTCCTGACCGGCGGCTATGCGACGGACCGCGCACCCCATCCGCTCGAGGGCGCGCTCGTAGTCCGCGTGCTGGGCCGCCGCTTTGTCCGGATCGATCGGCACGCGCGAGAGATGTGTGAGCTCGCACCGCGCGATCGCGGGGCTCACGGCGCGGGTGATGGCGAGAAGCTGGCCCATCGACGGACGCGATCATAGTCCAGGAAGAAGAGTTTCACTCTTCACTTCTGGCGCCCGGCCCGCCCCGAATGGTGGCAAGATAGTGCGGTGAATTCTGCAACGCATTCTCAGGAGAACACAGTCATGACGACACGGATTGGACTACGGCGTCTGGCACTCGTCGGACTGCTCTTGCTCCTCGCGCCGGCGCGCGGCGGAGCCGACGTGACCCGCGTCGACATCCAACGGCGGGAGGACGTGCTCGGCGGGAAGGCATTCGGCGCCGCCGGACCATACGAGAAACTCGTCGGGAAGGTCTACTTCGCGGTCGACCCGAACAACCCGCACAATCGAATCATCGTCGACCTCGACAAGGCGCCAAAGAATGCGCAGGGCAAGGTCGAGTTCTCCTCCGACCTGTACATCATCAAGCCGAAGAACTCCGCCCGCGGCAACGGCGTCGTCCTCTTCGACATCGTCAATCGTGGAAACAAAGCGCTGCTTCGCGTGTTCAGCCGCGGCGGCGGATCGGTGGACCCGACGACCGAAGCCGACTTCGGCGACGCGTACCTGTTGGAGCAGGGCTATACGCTGGTCATGGTGGGCTGGCAGTTCGACGTCGCGAAAGGCCGCGGGCTCGTGGGCTTCGACGCGCCGATCGCCACCGACAACGGCACGCCCATCACCGGCTGGGTGAGGATGTGGTTCATCTCGAACCAGCCGACGTTGGCGTTCGAGTACGCGGCCAATGGCTACAACACGCGCGCGTACCCGGCGCTCGACCCGAACGATCCGAGCTATCGGTTGACCGAGCGTGAGGGCATTTACGCGCCGGTCCGGCTGATTCCGCGCGACCAGTGGCAATTCGCGAAGATGGAAAACGGCAAGCCGGTCGCCGATCCGAGCTTCATTCATCTCGAGACAGGATTCAGGGCAGGCCTCACCTACGAGGTCGCGTACGAAACGAAGAACCCGCCAGTTGCCGGCCTCGGCCTGGCCGCGATCCGGGACATGGCCTCGTCGCTGAAATTCGGCGCGAGCCCTATTGCTCCCGCCCGATACACCTACATGTACGGCGCCTCGCAGACCGGGCGGCTGATTCGCCACATCATCTACGAGGGTTTTACGGTCGACGAACAGGGCCGCAAGGCCTTCGACGGCGCTTTCGTGCAGACAGGCGCCACTGGCATGGGGAGCTTCAACGAGCGCTTCGCGCAGCCGAACGAGCTCGGCTCGTTCACGCAGACGAAGTTTCCGTTCTTGTACAAGACGACCATCGATCCGCTGACGGGCAAGCAGGATGGTCTGGGCGCACGGATTCCGGCCGGGCTCGAGCCGAAGTTGATGTTCGTGGACACTGGTTCGGAGTACTGGGATCGCGGGCGCGTGGCGGCGCTTCGCCACACATCGCTCGACGGCCGCGAAGACGTCGAGGACGCGCCACACGTGCGCGTGTATCTGCTGGCCGGCACCAAACACGGCGCCGGCAGCTTTCCGGCGGCCGATAACGGCGGCGAGTTCAAGGAAAACACCAACGACTACCGGTGGGCACAGCGCGGGCTGCTCGCCGCTCTCGACGCGTGGGTGCGCCAAGGCACGGCACCGCCGCCGAGCCGCCATCCGACGCTGTCGGACCTGACGCTCGTGGCACGCGACAACCTGAAGTTCCCCGCCATCCCCGGCGTGAAGTGGCCGGCGCACGTGCCGGGCGGCTACAGGAGCGACGTCGCCGGGCCCTACTCGGCGCTGCCTTTCATGGTGCCGAGAGTTGACGCCGACGGCAACGACATCGCGGGCATCCGCCTACCGGAGCAGGCGGTGCCGCTGGCGACGCTCACCGGATGGAATTTCAGGAGCGAGCGGATCGGCTTACCGGATGTGCTGATCGCGATGGCTGGCGCGTACATTCCATTGCCGACGACGCGTGCGGAGCGCGAGAAGCTGAAGGATCCGCGGACGTCCATCGCGGAGCGGTATCCGTCGCGCGCCGATTACCTGAAGAAGGTCCAGGAGTCGGCCAACACGCTCGCCGCGGAACGCTACATCCTGCAGCGGGACGTTCCGCCGATCGTCGAGTCGGCCGGGCGGCACTGGGATTCGCTGATGACGCCCGCGAAGAGCACCAGCCAGGCGTCGAGATAGGGCTGGCAGAGCGGCCGGGGCAGGCAGGGCGGGTACGTCTGCGCTACCGATTCTGCGCGTAGGGCGGGTCTTGCCTTGTAGACCCGCCTCGGACCCTGCCAGCCGGGTCCGAAGAACAGGACCCGGCCTACTAGCGATTTTGCGCTGACGGCGCCGCGCCGCGTCCGCGCACGGGCGCGGGCAGTGCCTTGCGCGGGAGTTTGTCGTCCCGCATCGCGGCGTTGTAGGCGAAGATCGCAATGACCGTCGCCTGCTGGACCATGTCCTCCCGCTGCACGCGATCGAACGTGTCCATGTTCGAATGGTGCGTGCGCGAGTTGTACTCGAGCCGTTCCACGAGGAACTGGAACGCGGGAATGCCAGCGTTGTCGAACGACACGTGATCGGTCTGCGACACCGATCGCGGGCTGAGCGTCGTGACGCCGAGGTCGCGGAGCGGCTCGATCCACGACTGGAAAATCGGCCGCACGGCCAGGTTGTTCTGCAGCCACACGCCGCGCACGCGGCCGGTGCCGTTGTCGGAGTTGAAATACACCGACAGCTTCGCGTGCTCGGGCTTGAGCGCCATCGTCTCGATATCGGCCAGGTGCTCGCGCACGTAGGCGCGCGACCCGAGCAGCCCCTGCTCTTCGGCGCCCCAGAGCGCGATCCGAATCGTGCGGCGCGGCTTCACACCAAGTGTCTTGAGCAGGCGAATGGCTTCCATCATGGCGGCACTGCCCGTCGCGTTGTCGGTGGCGCCGGTGGCGTACGGATGAGAATCGAAGTGCGCGCCGAGAAGCACGATCTCGGACGCAAGGTCGCTACCCGGAAGCTCCGCGATGGTGTTGAAGCCGTTCGGCGTCGTCTCGTCGTAGAACCTCGTATCGACGTTCAGCTCGACCTTGACGGGCACGCCCTTGTCGAGCACGCGAACCATGCGGTTGTAGTGCTCGACGGCCAGCGTCACCGCAGGCACATTCTGGCCCGCGTTCTGGTCGCGGGCGAGAGCGCCGCTCGGGAACAGCGTGCCGCCGTCGGGGCGCTGCGTTTGCCACGACAGGTCGCTGCCGCCGGCCGCCATGTCGCTGTCGCTACCGCGGTCGAACAGTGCCACGACGCCTTCGGCCTTGTAGAAATCGTCCAGCGCCCGCCGGAACGCCGCCGCGTTCTGAGCCGGCGCTGCCGCCGCGTCCCCGCCACCGATGCCCGCACCGCCGCCGCGTGCGGGCGGCACCGGCGTGGTTTCCGCTTCGAGGGTGGCCGGTCCGTCCATGCGCAGAATGACGGGACCTTCGAGGAGCCGGACGACGCGCGTCGGCTGCGTCAGCACGACCTTTCCCGCGAGCTTGCCGCGGTACTTGGAGAAATCGGCGTCCGAAGCGATCGACACGCGCACGACGTCGGCGGTGACGGTGCCGCGTGTGCCCGGCGACCACTCGCGCGGGTAGCCGATGATCGGCTGCACCTGGGGCTCGAGCATGTTCGCGTGGAAACGCACGAGCGACCAGCCTTTGCCGAACGCGAAGCGTTCCTGATGGATGTTGGCCAGACCCCACCCGGTGAATGTCTTCATCGCCCATTCGCTCGCCTGCTGGATGGCGGGTGAGCCGGTGAGGCGCGGCCCGTAGACGTCCGAGAGCCACGAGACGTGGTCCATCACCTGCGACCGGTTGAGGCCTTCGTCGCGGATGCGGCCGATCGTCTGGTAATCGAGCCTGTCGGACTGTGCGAGGACGAGCGTCGAGGCGATTGCCGCCAGAACCAGGACGAGCACAGGCCTTCTCATGGGTGCCCCTTTGGCCACGAAGACACGAAGACACGAAGAAGACAATCGGCGCTTCGCGGCCACAAAGGCACGAAGACACGAAAACACGAAAAAGACATTGGTGTTTCAGGAGTGTAGCGCAACACTGCGCTGAGGGACACTCGCTCGGCGTCCTTTGCGTCCTCGGCGGTGAACGCCATGATGTCGCAATGGTTCTCTTATAGCACGCGAATGAGGTCGGACCGCGTGATGATGAACGTCTTCTCCGTCTTGAAATCACGGACCAGCACCGCCGGATTCTCGGGCGTGATCATCGTCGACAGCAGGTCGACGGGCGTGGAGATGTCCACGAACGGAAACGCCGGCAGCATGATCGACTCGACCGGCTCGCGCTTCACCGCTGGACTCCTCACCAGCTCGGCGTAGAGTCTGGCTTCGTTCAGCGATCCCACGAGCCGCTTTTCGCGCGTGATGGAAATCTGCGAGAAGTCGTGCTCGCTCATCAGCACCACCGCGTGCTCGACCGGCTCGTTCGACTCGATCGAGCAGAGCTCGCCCGACACACCGGCCGCGACCAGATCGCGCGCTGTCATGCCGCTTCCCTCGAGGAAGCCCTTCTCCCGCATCCAGTCGTCGTCGAACATCTTGCCGAGGTAGCGGGATCCGTGGTCGCTGAAGATCACGACCACCAGGTCGCGTTCGTCGAACCGGTCTCTCAACTGGAGCAGGCCGGCCATCGCGGACCCGGCCGAGTTGCCCGCGAAGATGCCTTCCTCGCGCGCGATCCGGCGCGTCATGATCGCCGCGTCCTTGTCGGTGACCTTCTCGAAGTGATCGATGATCGAGAAATCGACGTTCTTCGGCAGGAAGTCTTCGCCGATCCCTTCAGTGATGTACGGATAGATTTCGTGCTTGTCGAAGACGCCGGCCTCCTTGTACTTCTTGAACACCGAGCCGTACGTGTCGATGCCCCAGACCTTGATGGCGGGGTTCTGCTCTTTGAGGTACCGTCCAGCCCCGGTGGCCGTACCGCCCGTGCCGACCCCGACCACCAGGTGCGTGATCCGGCCTCCGGTCTGCTCCCAGATTTCCGGCCCCGTCTGCTCGTAGTGCGCTGCGGAGTTCGACAAGTTGTCGTACTGGTTCGCCTTCCATGAATTGGGGGTTTGCTCGACGAGGCGCGACGACACCGAGTAGTAGGAGCGAGGATCTTCAGGATCCACGTTCGTCGGGCACACGATGACCTCGGCGCCGAACGCCTTCAGCGCGTCGACCTTCTCCTTCGATTGCTTGTCGGTGGTCGTGAAAATGCACTTGTAGCCCTTCACGACGGCGGCAATCGCCAGGCCCATGCCGGTGTTGCCCGATGTGCCTTCGATGATCGTCCCGCCGGGCTTGAGCAGGCCCGCGCGCTCGGCGTCCTCGATCATTTTCACGGCCATCCGGTCTTTGATGGAATTGCCCGGATTGAACGTTTCGATCTTGGCCAGGACCGTCGCGCTGACCAGCCCCTTCGTGATCGTGTTGATGCGCACCATCGGAGTGTCGCCGATGGCATCGAGGATGGTGTCGCAGATGGGTTTCATCACGGTTATATGTGAGAATGCGTTGTGAGCCCCGCCACGACGAGATCGCGCGGAGCACGCGGATACACCGACTGATCGACTCTGCGGGTTCTGCCGTAATCGTTGTTCGCAATGTTCTCACAGGTCGGAGGGGGCCATGCCGAGGCTGATTGAGGGGCCAACGGTGATCGCGTCGGCCGGCAACAAGCCGAAGCAGATTCAGGAATTCGCGGGCCGCGTGAACTCCGGGCACGCCGGCGTGAGCGTGGCGCGGATGATCTCGCCCAGCGGCTGGCAGGAGCCCGGCCAGCGGCCCGAGTTCGAGGAGATCACGGTGGTCCTTCGCGGCCTCCTGCGCGTCGAACACGCCGGAGGCGCCCTCGACGTCCGCGCCGGCCAGGCCATCGTCGCCGCGCCTGGCGAATGGATCCGCTACAGCACACCTGACGAGGGTGGGGCGGAGTACATCGCTGTGTGCCTGCCCGCGTTTTCTCCCGCCACTGTGCATCGCGACGAGTAGAGCCTCGTCGCGCTCGACCAACCCACCTGCCCTACCGGGCCTCCCCCGACCTCCCTGGCCCGCCGAACACGCGATGCAAGGATCCGCCTGTCGATCGTTCTAAGACCAAATGCGCGCGGGCAGGGTCTAGACCAAGTGCAGGACGCCGCCAGCGTCGCCCCAAGTCGCGGAGGATGTATGCGCAAGTTCGCCGTGCTGGCCCTCGTGTGGATGGCGACAGTGGCGTTGATCGGCGGGCTGGGCGCTCAGGCACGACCCGGCCAGATCACCGGGGTCGTCAAAGACGCGGCCGGCGCCCTGTTGCCGGGCGTGACACTCACTCTCACTAGCCCATCGATCACGACCACGACGAGGACCACCGTCTCGAACCAGAAAGGCGAGTTCACGTTTCTGAGCCTGCCGCCCGGGCGGTACACGATCACCTCCGCGCTTGCCGGCCTGAGGTCCGCCCCTACGGAGGTCCTCGTACAGCCCGGCGCGACCGCGAAGGTGAGCATCGCGATGGCTGTGGCGTCCGCAGCCGAGAGCATCGCAGTCAACAGAGAAACCGCCAAGGTCGACAGCGCTCACGCCCCCGCCACGCTGGGCGGTGTCATCGGAGGCGTGGTTGGCGGTCTCTTCCACCCCGGGCGCGCACTCATGGCGCGCCAGGAGTTCAACACCGAGGCGTACGACAAGATCGACGACAACCAGTGGACGGAGGTCGGCCGAAAGCCGTTGTCGACCTTCTCGATCGACGTCGACACGGCGTCCTATTCGAATGTCCGGCGCTTCCTGAACCAGGCGCAGACGCCGCCGAAGGACGCGGTCCGGATCGAAGAGCTGATCAATTACTTCTCGTACGACTACCCGCAGCCGAAAGACGGGCAGCCGTTCTCGATCACGACCGCGATTGCCGGCGCGCCCTGGAACCCACGTCATCGTCTCGCGCTCGTGGGGCTTCAAGCCAGAACACTCGACTCCAGCCGCGTGCCGCCGAGAAATCTAGTGTTCTTGATCGACGTCTCCGGCTCGATGATGGACGCGAACAAGCTGCCGCTCGTGAAAGGCTCGCTCGCGATGCTCGCGCCCAACCTGACGGAGAAGGATCGCGTCGCGATTGTCGTGTATGCGGGCGCGGCCGGCCTCGTGCTGCCGTCGACCTCGGGCAGCGATACGACGACCATTCTGGAGTCCCTCAACCGGCTGCAGGCCGGCGGATCGACCGACGGCGCGCAGGGCATCCGCCTCGCGTATCAGGTGGCGCAGGATCACTTCGTCAAGGGCGGCGTCAACCGCGTGATTCTGACCACCGACGGCGACTTCAACGTCGGCGTGACGAACCAGGGCGACCTGAGCCGCCTGATCGAAGAGGAGCGCGAGAGCGGCATCAGCCTGTCGGTGCTCGGCTACGGGATGGGCAACCTCAAAGATTCAACGATGGAGAAGCTGGCAGACAAGGGGAACGGCAATTACTTCTACATCGATTCGCTGGCCGAGGCGCAGAAGGTGCTCGTCGAGCAAGCCGGCGGCACGCTCGTCACCGTGGCCAAGGACGTGAAGCTGCAGGTCGAATTCAACCCGCGAACGGTCGCCGCGTATCGCCTGATCGGATACGAGAATCGCCTCCTGCAGGATCAGGACTTCAACAACGACAAGAAAGACGCCGGCGACATGGGCGCGGGCCACTCGGTGACGGCGCTGTACGAGCTCGTGCCAGCCGGCGAGAAGATCGACATTCCGGGTATCGATCCCTTGAAGTACCAGCAGCCGTCAACCTCGTCGGCGGACGCGCGGCTCGACGAAACGATGACCGTGAAGCTGCGCTACAAGCAGCCCGAGGCGTCGGAGAGCTCGCTGCTGTCGGTCACCGTCCCGACCAAGACGGCAATGACGCCCGAGCTGGGTTTCGCGGCGGCAGTGGCCGAGTTCGGCATGCTGCTTCGCGACAGCGAGTTCAAGGGGAGCTCGTCGTATGCCGACGCGCGTACGCTGGCGGCGAGATTCAAGGGCGCCGATCCCCACGGGCACCGCGCCGAGTTCATCCGCTTGATCGACGCGGCCGAAGGGATGCGCCACCTGAACGCGACGAGAAGGTAGGGCCACGAAGGCACGAAGACACGAAGAAGACACAAACACGACAATGTACGACGATCACCGCAGAGCCCGCAGAGTTCGCAGAGATGCCCAACAGGCGGTTGCGCCCCTCGGCGGCGCCTGCGGTCGCGCACCTCGCTCGTCAGCCCTCCCGCAACACCGCCGCCGGATCGAGGCGCGAAGCGCGCCGGGCAGGAAGCCAGCCGGCCAACGCCCCCACCGCAGACAAGACGAGCACAGCCCCGACGAGCGTGAGCGGATCCCGCGGCTCGAGACCGTACAGGAGCGGCGCCACGAATCTCGACGCCCACGCGCTCGTGCCGACGCCGAGGATTACGCCGAGCCCGACGAGCACGGCCACACGGGTCAGCACGAGACGCACGACGCCGGCTGGGGCCGCCCCCAACGCCATGCGAATGCCGATGTCGGCGCGCCGCCTCGCGACCGAATACGACGTGACACCGTACAGTCCGAGCCCCGCCAGCAAAAGCGCGAGCCCGCCGAAGAAGCCTGACAGCATCGCGACGAGGCGGTCCTGAACGAGCGAGTCGTTGACCTGCTGAGCCAGCGGACGGAATGTCAGGGTGAGATCGCGGCTGACCGAGGTCAGCGCCGCGGTCAGGCTGCGCGTCAAGAGGACCGGCGATTCCGTTGACGACCTCACAGCGATGTAGAAATTATCGAAGAGGAGCGGGCCGTCCCGCTGGGCCAGCGGAAAATAGACGGCCGGCCGTACCGGCTCGCGGATCGACCGATACACAGCGTCGCCAACAACGCCGACCACCGTCCTCGATCCTAGCAGGTGATCACCGAGAGGAGCGGCACGGAACGTCACCGCAAGCGTCGTCCCGATCAGGCTGCGGTCCGGAAAGTACCGGCGTACGAATGCCTCGTTGACCAGCATCACGGGAGGTGCGGCTGTCGTGTCGTGATCGTCGAAGTCGCGGCCCGCGCGAACCACGGTTCCATAGGCCGAAAACCATCCTGGGGTCGTTTCATTCGACTGCGAAATGCGTTCAGCGTCGGGTGGGGGCGTGACACCGGGCGCCGAAACCACGAGGTCACCCCTGAGAACGCCGATCAGAGGCGGATTGAGCGACCCGCCGGCGTACGCGACGCCGGGAACGGCCGAGGCGGCGCTGACCAGCCGGTGGTAGAAAGGATTGCGGTCGCCAGCCAGAATCGTCGGAGCCGCCAGGGTGACCACCACCGTGCGATCACGATCGAATCCGAGGGGCGCGCGCGCCAGCCGATCAAACGTCCGGACGAAGAGACCTGCGGCCACCACGAGCATCAGCGACAACGCCACCTGCGCCACGATAAGGCTGTTCGCTGCGCTGAAGCCGAAGGAGCGGCCGGCGGCCCTGCGGTCTTTCAACGCATCCATCGGCGCCGACCGCGTCGCGCAAAGCGCTGGCGCCGTGCCAAAGAGCAGCGCCGTCGCGATCATTGTCGCGCCTGTAAACGCCAGCACTCTCCAGTCGAGCGGCAGGTGGAGAAATGCGCGTGTCGTTGAGGTTGACAACTGGGCCACGAGCGCCTGACCTGCCCAGGCGGCAAATGCAAGCCCGACGATCGAGCCGATCGCTGCGAGAACGAGGCTCTCGACGAAGGATTGGCGTGCGAGCCGCCAAGGTGAGGCACCCAGCGCGAGGCGCACGCTCAGTTCATGTTGACGCGCGGCGCCCCGAGCCAGCATCAGGTTTGCGATGTTGGCGCACGCGATGAGCACCACCAACGCGACGACGGCAAAGACTGCGACGAGCGGCTGCCCGAAACGTTGGCGTAGTGCCGAAACTCCCGCGCCCGCCGGGTTAAGCGTGAGCGGATCCTTCAGAAACTCGGCGGCCCTGAACGTCCGCGGCATGGCAGCGGCTCGAATCTGTGGCTGAACGGCGCGAAGGGCTGTGGTAGCCGCTTCGAGCGACTGACCCGCCTTGAGCCGCAGCATGATGCTGAGCCACACCAGATCATCGTCCAGCGGCGTGGCCGGCTCTATCAAGGGCTGTATCTTGACGGGCAGCGCGATGTCGAACGCCCGTCCGACCTCGAGTCCGAAGAACTCCGGTGGCGTCACTCCGACAATCGTGACCGGGACCCGCCCGATGGTGAGTGGAGTGCCGATGACGCTGGCCGCGCCGCCGAGCCGGCTTTGCCACAGTCGATAGCTGATCATCGCCACGGGGCCATCCAAACCGCCGCCAGCCACATCGTCGGCTGGCACCAGGGTGCGGCCAAGGAGTGCGGGAACCCCAAGCGTTGTGAAGAAGTCGCCGCTGACAAACAGACTCTCGACACGCTCGGTCTCGCCGCCAATTGTCAGAGACTCCCTCCCGAGGAGCGATGACGCGAGTGCGCCGTCGAACAGCTCCGTATGCCGACGGATTTGATCGAAGGTTGCGTAGCTGTACGGGGCCTCAGGGAACGCGGAACCCGATGCGAGCGTGACGAGGCGCTCGGGTTCAGCGACCGGCAGCGGGCGCAGGAGCAGGCTGGCGACCAGGGAGAAAATCGCGGTGTTCGCGCCGATGCCCAGTGCGAGAGACAGAACCGCGACAGCCGTGACGACGGGCGTCGCGCGAAGCGCGCGGAAGGCAAGGCGGAGATCCTGCATGACGGACGTTGAAAGAACTACCGCCTTTAAAGGCGGTAGACTCTGCGCGCGACTGAAAGTCGCAGCCGCGCCGCCTGCGTGCGGTAGTTCTTTCATAGGAAGAATCGTGGTCTTCACTATGCCCACGTGCGCGCTAATCCGACGCAGATGATCTGATCAGAACTGCTCGAAGCTGACCGGCTGAAAGCCGGTGGGTTTAACCTGGCACGTGGGCACTAAACCGTGATGTTATTCGTCCTCTACGATGCCATGTTCACGCATGTAAGCGGCGAGTTGCTCGGCAAATGCCTCCGCATCTCGCTCCTCAAAGATCTCGTGCCGAAGTTTCATCTTATGGAGCAGGTTCTTTGCCTTTTCGTATGCCGGCCGGTGAGACTCGAGACGTGGTTCGCCAAGCAAAATGTGAAGCATCCCTATCTGAGGATGTCCTTCGAGCACCGACGCGGTACCCAGCCATTTCGTAGCCTTGTCTTGCAAGGACTCGGCTCGAATAAAGTCCATTGTGACAGGTTGGACGGCGTGCCATTTCTGATTCTGGAACGCGTGGTCAAACTTGATCTCGAAGTCTGGTCCGGTGAATACCTTCTCGGTTAGCCGGTGGCTGATTCTTACGTTCCGAAGAGAATTCTGATATCCCACCCAGACCTCCTCGTCACTTCGCCTTTCAACATCTGGCCTCGCCGCGCCCTGAGATGACACCATGCGTGCGAACAGCGTCTCAGTGACCCGATCCATTGGTTCCGTGGCGATTCCTGAGAGCACAGGTCCAGCCGACAGGCTCAGATCAAGATCAGGCCAGATCAGGCGAATGATCTCTGGAGCGGTCGTTGGGATGGGTCGCAACCCAGGCAGTTCATCTAAACGGGGCCGGAGTCGCTGCACGGACTCGGAGAAGCGAGCCAGTGCTCTTCGATAACCATCACCGTCGAATCCTGAGAAGGCTTTCGAGAGCCGCTCGAACTTCTGCTCGACCCTTGCACCGATGAAACCGGCCTCCGGGGCGCACACTACCACGCCAACGTTCAGAATCTCGCCGGCGCCACGATCATGGATATAACGGATGACGGCGAATGTGTAGGGGACTGCTTTCATGCCAGACTCCTGCGAAGCCCGTCCTCGAATAGGTCACTGCTTGGCCCGGCTTCGGCGCGACACCCCATTCTTTCAATTGTTCGGAGGATGCCGCGAGGAGCTCGGAACTGAGATCGACGATAAAGGTCAAGGGAGCGTCGATTCCAAACTCCACCGCTAGGCGTGCGCCAAAGTACTCAGCAAACAGACTCTTCTCGGTGGTCTCTGGTAAACCAATCGCCTTCGTCAGCATATCGCGTCGTTCCATTGGCTCGCCGGCTGCACCGCGAAGGACACTCGCGACGATGAGCGGCTTTGTGCGACCGCCCTGGGGCCCGTCGATCCGCTCCACCTCCCACACTGAAGCTGTCATTCACTTGGAGTCAACGATTGTCGGCGCCTGTCAGTATATCGGCAGCTAGCTGGGGGCCGGCCATCGGCTGGAGTCCTACCAGAAGCTGGTGCGCATATTGTTTGCTGGGACTCTCGTCTTGAGGTCCGGCAAAGCCAAGAAGGCGTCACCGGGCATCGGCTCGCTGAAACCGACCTTGGCTAGGATCAAAATAGGCTCGACACACGGCTCGCGGCCACGTCGTGCGGCCGATCGATGAGTCCTGCCAGCAGCGCCGCGTGGCCGATGACCTGCGGCGCGGTCCAGCCCCTGGCTCGGGAATCGCGAACGCCCGTATCCCCATCCGACTTGCTCAACTTCTGCGTGGGCGTTTTCATGATCAGCGTGTGATGCAGAAACCGCGGCGGGGCGGTCCGACCGAGCAGCCTCGCGAGCTGGATCTGCCGGCCGGTCGACGCGAGCAGATCGTCGCCTCGGATCACCAGCGTCACACTCTGCTCGAAATCGTCGATGGTCGCCACGAACTGATAGGTCCAGTTGCCCTCCCGGTCGCGGACCAGCAGGTCGCCGCACTGCGCCGAAGGCTGCTGTTCGCACACGCTGTGCGCGAGATCCTCGAAGCGCTCGATCGAGGGCGCCAGGCGCACCCGCGTGCCAAGGCCGGGCCGTTCCGGCAGGCCCTTACCCGAGCACGTGCCCGGATACCTGAGCTCGCTGCCGGACTTCCCCGCCGCCGAGATCTCGCTCCGCGAGCACTCACACGCGTAGACGAGCCCGTCCGCACGCAACCGTGCGAGGGCGGATTCGTAGACGGCGTGGCGTTCGCTCTGGCGGACAAGCGGCTCAGGCGACCGGAAGCCGAGCCAGTCGAGATCGTCGAGAATCGCCCTCTCGTACTCGGCCCGACTTCGCTGCCGGTCGTGATCCTCGATGCGCAGCAACACGCGCCCGCCGCGCGCGCCGGTCACACCCCAGACGTAGATCGCATTGAGGACGTGGCCCAGATGCAGGAATCCGGTTGGTGCGGGAGCGAAGCGGGAGAGGACAGGGTCAGGCAATTAAGAATTCGGAATTAAGAATTAAGAATTCGTAACGAGACACGACGATGAGCTAACCAGGAGGCCGATCGAGACGCATTCTTAATTCTCAATTCTTAATTCTTAATTGCGTGTTCATCCTGAGCCCGCCCTTCACCCGCAGCGTGACGACCGGTTGCGGCACCACCGAACGGCCGGGCACGAGACGCAGGCGCCATCGCTGGGCGATGGTGCTGACGACGAGGACGAGCTCCATCCAGGCAAACGACTCGCCGATGCATCGGCGCGCACCGCCCCCAAACGGAAAATACGCGAACGGCTGGAGCCGGGCCTTGAACTCGGCGGTCCAGCGATCCGGCCAGAAACGCTCCGGGTCCGGAAAGTACCTTGCGTCGCGGTGCACCAGGTAAGGACTCATCACGACGATCGACCGGGCGGGAATCAGATACTCGCCGACCTCGTAGTCCTCGAGCGCGCGCCGCCCGATGATCCATGCGGGGGGATACAGCCGCATCGACTCGGTGACGACCTTCTCGACGAAGGGCAGCGCCGGGATGTCGGCAACAGTCGGCAGTCGGCCGCCGAGCACGCGATCGATCTCCTCGTGCAGCGCTGCCTCGACCTCTGGCGTCTGGCTCAACAGGTACCACGTCCACGCCAGCGCGTTCGCCGTTGTCTCGTGGCCGGCGAGGAAGATGGTCATCGCTTCGTCGCGGACCTCGAGGTCGCTCATTCCCTGGCCGCCAGCTTCTTCGTCTTGCGCCATCAGAAGCATCGACAGTAGATCGCCGCGGTCGCTCGGCGACGTGCGGCGCTCGGCGATCATCGCATAGATGATTCTGTCGAGCGTTTCGCGCGCCGCGCGGCTCCGGCGCAGTGCCGGAATCGGCAGCCGTTCCAGCAGATCCGGGAACGGCAGCATCAGCATCCAGAACGATTCCATCGTCGCCGCGAGCGCCTTGCCCACTTCCTTCGCCTGCGACTCGACGTCGGCGTCAAACAGCGTCTTTCCGACGACGCCGAGAGTGAGCCTTGCCATGTCCTGCGCGGCGTCAATCGTCCCCCCGTCGGTCCAACCGCGGCGGACGCGGTCGGAGAACTCGGTCATCACGCTCGCGTACGACGCAATCCGATCGCGATGGAAGGCGGGCTGCATCAGACGCCGCTGGCGCACGTGCACGGCCCCCTCGCTCGTGAGCAGGCCTTCGCCGAGCAGCCGCTTGGCCCGATCGAGGCCGCGGCCCTTCATGAACAGGCGCTGGTCGGTGACCAGGATGTCGCGGATCGCGCGAGGATCGTTGACGAGGTAGACGTGCTCTCCCGCCATGTGGACGTGGGCGAGATCGCCGTACGTGCGGGCCAGGTTCCCGAAAAACGACAGCGGGTCCCGTCCGGGGCCGTAGACGAGGAGCGTGCGGATCGAGCGCCGCGGGCCGGGAGGGGAGGCGACGGGCATGTTAGTCGCTAGTCGCTAGTCGCTAGTCGCTAGTCGCTAGTCGTTAGTCGGTAGCCGCTAGTCGCAAGCTGCGAGCGTCTGCCGAAGCCTGGCGTGCGGCTACGCTCCCGCGACGACGGTCCACGGCTTGACCTTCCAGCGGATCACGAGCCCCTGCTTGACGTAGGGATCGGCGGCTGCGAAGCGCTCGGCAACCTGCGGCGAATCGGCGCGAAAAATCAGTAGCGCACCGTCCACCGGGTCGCCGACCGCTCCGGCCATGACGATCTCGCCGCGGGCATGCCCTTCGCGAATGAGCCGCAGATGCTCCTCCCGATACGGGGCTCGCTTGGTGACCATGTCGTCGACGACGTCGTACAGAAGGACGTAGTGCATATATTGATCGCGTAGGGGCGAGGGGCTGGGGGCTAGAAGACAGCTGGCACCTTCCTAGTCCCTAGTCCCTAGTCCCTAGCCCCTAACCTCACACGCCATGATATGCCGTGGCGCCCTCGGCGTTCAGATCGCCGCCTGCCACGCCTTGATGGCTTCAATTGGATACACGAGCATCAGGATGTTGAGCGTGAGGTTATCGCGGATCCAGAACACCAGCATGACCTCGAACAGCACCACCCACGTGATCGTCGCGGCCCGGGGCAGGCGCCAGGCCATCAGAAATCCGACAATGCACGCGACGATGTCGGCCGCAGAATTGATGAGGCTGTCTCCGTAGTAGCCGAGCGAGATGGTTTCCGTCCGGTACCGCTCGACCACCGTGTCGGTGTTCTCGTACACCTCCCAGGCGGCTTCGACGCCGGTGGCGACGAGCAGGCGCGTGGCGATCGACGCCGGGCGCATCGCCAGCCACGTCAGGCCGTAGAATGCCGCGCCGTGCGTGACGTGCGTGAGGGCATAGGGATCGGCGATCTGCTGTGAGTTCTGATCGCTCGTGATGTCTCCAGACCAGAGCCTGACGGGGCCGTGACGATACGTCACGGGCCTGCCCATGCCGAGCTCGAGGCCGGCGGCCACGATCATCAGCGCGACGACGAACGCGAGGTCGACGGCCGGGCGGCTGGTCTTCAAGACAAATCGCCGCCAGCCCATCAGCGTCGCCGCCGTGCCGGCGATGATCAGTGGAGGGAAGAAGCCATCCAGCATAGTCGTTAGTCGTTAGTCGTGAGTCGCTAGTCTTGAGTCGTGAGTCGTGAGTCGCTAGTCTTGAGTCGTGAGTCGTGATTCGTGAGTCGCATCGCCATCAAGGCACTGGCAGGACTAACGACTATCGACTAACGACTATCGACTATCGACTATTCGACTATTCGACTCACTGCCTTCCCCACGCCTGCCAGATCTTCGCCATGAGCGCTTGCTTCAGCTCGGGCGAGCTGGTGTCGAAAATTCC
>MEKT01000164.1 GCA_001767435.1 Acidobacteria bacterium RIFCSPLOWO2_02_FULL_65_29
TGCAGGTGTTCGACGAGAACGGCAAGTTCCTCGAGATGTGGCCGACCGGCCACGACTCCGCCGTCCTCGCCCACATCGTCACCGAGGACGATTTCATCTGGGTGTCGGACTGGACGACGGATCGTCTGATCAAGTACGACCTGAACGGGCGCTACATTCTGGACATCGGCAGCTCCGGTCCGCAGCCCGGACAGTTCGACGGCGTGCACCAGATCAGCGTCGACCGGGACCGCAACCTCTACGTGACCGAAGTGTCGAACGACCGGTCGCAGATGTTTCGCCCGAAGAAGGACGCCGACCCGGCGAAGATCATCAGCCCGATGGTGGGGTATGCGAATCTGGATCCTGGCGCAGCGCGCGCGGCGTCCCGCTAGAAAGGGACCCCCAGCGTGACCGATGCGCGCAGGTGCAGCTCCCAGCCAACCCGTACTTCGGGGGCGAGGTAGACCGATGGCCCCAGCCACACCCGCGCCCCGCCGCCGGCGGTGAACGCGCCCTCGGTCGTGCTGAACGTCTGGCCGAAGAACTTCGAGCTGTGCCGGAAGAGGCCGCCGCCCACCACCACATACGGCGTCGTCCGCGGGGCCTGGCCGGCCGATGGCGCGAGGAAGTCGAACCAGAGGTTGCCCGTCACCATCAGGTCTCGGATCGTCTGCTCACCCCACATGTAGGCGATCTCGGGGCCGATGCTCACGCGCGGCGAAATCGGGAGCCTCGCGGCGGCGCCAAACAAGGTCTCTCCTACAACGCCGTCGTCGGGAAAAGCCGCCCAGCCTGTGGTGATCTCCGCGGCCGGCCTCCCCTGGGCGGCGAGCGGGGAAGCTGCGGCCAGCATCGCCGCAGCCACCAGGAATCCGAGCCGCACGGCAGTGTCTTTGGAAAAACGCATCGGTTGTTACCTCCGCCGGTATAGGCGCAAACCGCGGCCGGATCGGCTCACGGCCCTCCGTTCCCTAAGTCCGAACCAGTTGAGCCGCCCGCGCACGACTTCAGTCCTGCCCGCCGGGAGGCAGGTCTAAAGACCTGCACTACAAAGCTCAACACAATCCGGCTATGACCCGGGCACGACGATGTCGGGCGCGCGGAAGAGGTTGTCGGCCGACTGCAGGATGATGCGGCGCAGGCGAATCGGATAGAGCTCGTGGCGTTCCGGCGGCGTGGCCTCCTCAGAGGGATGCTGGTCGAGGAACTCGCGCACGATGTTGACCGCTTCCCGGGACGAATGGCCGCCGAGCAGCGCGTCCATCCAGTTCTTCGGAAAAAAGATATCGCCTGTCTGCTGAATCTCGCGAAGGAGATCGAGTCCGGGCCTGACGTACTTCACGGCGTCGGTGGCGCGCAGCGGATGGTTCAGATAGCGCAATCCCTCGACCGCCCACGGCTCGCGGCGCCGGTTCTTCACGTCGGCGAGGCTCTTGAAGAACCCGTCGCGCGTGGCGTCGTCGGCCGCAAGCGCGGGCATCACGAACTCGAAGCGCTCCTTTCGATCCGGATTCTGGAACCGGGCGCGCTGTGTCTCGAGGATTTCGGCAGGCGAGGTCCGGCTCGAGCGGGACACTACCGGTTCCTGCGCGCGCATCGCGGCCCCGGTAGCTCCGGCAGTCCGGACGGTCGCGACGGTTTCCTGCGCCCGCATCGCGGCCCCGGTAGTGTCCGGCTTCAGCCGGACCTGCGCCCGCACCGCCAGCTCGAGCGCCATCGTCGCCTCGTCCGGCTCGGCGAGCGTGAGTCCTGGGATTTTCTCCTGGCGCCGCCACACGCGCTCGAGGAGCGCCACGCCGTCCGGTGTGGTGACAATTGCGCGAAAGGCTGAGAAGTAGGTGGACTTCAGGCTCGACGAGGACGCGCGCGCGAGGCCCGAACGGAGTGTGCGCTCCAGGCCCGGCGCGAGCTGGCCTCGCGTGTTGGGACCGATGAATCGCCAGAAGGCCTGGTCGAGGTACGACGAGATGAGCTGGACGTTCTGCTCGGTCTCCTCGCGCGGGAGGGCGCGCATCGCGGCCTCGAGAAATTCCCGCGGGTCGACGCGGCCGTTCAGGAGCTCGTCCCACAGCGTGATCCAGGTCGCGCCGCGCGCGACCGGATCCTTCAGCTCTTCGACGTGCGCCAGCAGGAAGTCGCGGCTGCGATCGTCGAGCGACACGCCGCCGTAGGCGAGGCCGCCGCCGGTCGGCAGGACGAACTGCACCTCGGGCGGCGCCAGCGCCTCTGGCAGCTCGGTGCGATCGCCGCGAAGCTCGAGCGCGATCTCGCGCGCGTCGGCCGGAGTGCCGAGCAGTACGCTGATCTGTTCGGTCCAGTGCAGGCTGCGTCCGGTCCGGGGGTCGCGTTGGAGAATCGCTATCGTTCTCCGCCCCTCAGGGTTGGTCTCCCATTCGGTGCGCAGCAGCGGGCGGCCGGCCTCTTCCACCCAGACGCGGCTCCAGGCGGCCAGATCGCGCTCGGTGCGATCGTCGAGCACCTGCACCAGATCGAGCCACGTGGCGTTGCCGAACTGAAACTGCTTCAGGTACGCGCGCAGGCCGTCGCGCATCGCGTCGGCGCCGATCAGGCGCTCGAGCTGGCGCATGACGATCGGCGCCTTCTGATAGATGATCGCGCCGTACAGGCTGCCGGCCTCGTCGAGATTGTCCAACTCCTGCCTGATCGGATGCGTGCCCTGTGTGCGCTCGACCGAGTACGCCGCCGGGTAGTGCGAGACGAGGAATCGCAGCTCGTGATTGATTGCGGGAAACGCGGGGTTCGCGATCTTCGCGGCCATGAAGTTCGCGAACACCTCCTTCATCCACACATCGTTGAACCACTTCATCGTGACCAGGTCGCCGAACCACATGTGCGCGGTCTCGTGCGCGATCACGTTGGCGCGGTTCAGGAGCTGATTCTCGGTGGTCGACTCGTCGAGCAGGATGCCGCTCGCGTTGTAGTAGATGGCGCCGGGGTGCTCCATGCCTCCAAACTGAAACGACGGCACCGCGATGAAGTCGAACTTGCCGAACGGATAGGCCATGCCCGTGTAGTCTTCGAGCCAGGCCAGCGCCGAGGCGTGGAGCGTGAAAATCGCGTCGCGGTTGCGCGCGACCTTCGCGGTGTCGGTTTCCCGGTGGAACATGCGGAACGTGCGGCCGCCTCGCTCGGCGGTCTCGACCTGGAACTTGCCGGCCGCGAACGCGAAGAGATACGTGGAGATCGGCTGCGTCTCGGCGAAACGAACGCGGACGCGATTCCCAATCGGCTCGCGGGACTGATCGGCGCCGTTGGCGACCGCCTGCCAGTCGGCGGGCACGGTGAGGTCGAGCGTGTAGCGCGCCTTGAGATCCGGCTGGTCGAAACAAGGAAACGCCTCGTGCGCACGCGCCGGGACGAAGATCGTGTACAGAAAGTCCCGGTTGCGATTGAGCGGGACGTCGCTCGGAGCAAATTCGATCTCGACCGTGTTCTCGCCGGCCTTCAAGCCATCCCTGGCGATGGTGATGTGATGCCCATCCCAGTCGGGCGCGACCGGCACGCCGTTGACGGCAACGGCGAACAGGTGTCCGTCCCGCGGGGCCTCGAAGTCGAGGCGAAGCGGGTTCGGCGGATCCGTCGAGACGAAGCGAATCGCCGCGCGTCCCCTCACCGAGGCGGCGCTGTCGGCCGGAATGTCGAAGGAGAGGTGATAGCGGATGTTCGCCAGATCCGCGGCGCGCCGGGTGGCCAGCGCGAGGGAGACGCCCGGCTCAGCGAGAGCCGCGTCCTCCGCCGGTACGGCCGAAGAGGCGCAGGCGGACGCCAACACGGCGATGAGCAGGAGGCGCCTCACGCAGGTCTTTCACTTCGCTGCCGACGTCTTCAGCAGCTCCTTCATCCCACCGAGGGCACCCATCACGCCCGCGGCTTCGTACGGCAGGAAGACGAGCTTGTCGGCGTCCGATGCAATCTGACCGAGCGATTCGAGGTAGCTCTTCGCGATCAGGTACTGCGCAGGGCTGCCTGTCGCGCCCAGGGCCTTGGCGATCATCTCGAGCGCCTGCGCCTCGGCTTGCGCCACTCGCAGCCGCGCCTCCGCCTGGCCTTCGGCGGCGAGAATCGCCGCCTCCTTCGATCCCTCGGCGCTCACGATCTGCGCCTGCTTCTGGCCCTCGGCGCGCAGAATCGCCGACGCCTTCTCGCCTTCGGCGGTCGTGACCACGGCGCGGCGCGTCCGCTCGGCGGTCATCTGCTTCTCCATCGTCATGCGGATCTCTTCGGGCGGGGTGATGTTCTTGAGCTCGATGCGCATCACCTTGATGCCCCACTGCTGCGTCGCCGTGTCGAGCGCCGAGCGAAGCTGCCCGTTGATCGTGTCGCGTGAGGTCAGCGTGTGGTCGAGATCGAGCGCGCCGATGACGTTTCTGAGCGCCGACAGCGTGAGCTGCTCGATGCCCCATCGCAGGTTCTGCACTTCGTACACGGCCCGTACGGGATCCATCACGGCGAAATAGATCACCGCGTCGACTTCCATCGTGACGTTATCGCGCGTGATGACGTTCTGCGGCTCGATCTTCGTGATCTGCTCGCGCAGGTCGAGCGTCTCGCGGACCGAGTCGAGGAACGGGAAGATCGTGTTGAGGCCGGCTTCGGCCGTGCGGTGGTACTTGCCGAGCCGCTCGATCAGCTTGACCTGCTTCTGCGGGACAATCTTGATGGCCTTCATGAGCACGATCAGCAAGAAGAGCGCAACGGCGAACAGCAGGTAAATCATGTCGGCTTGACCTCCAGAACGATTCCGTCGGCGCCTGCCACCTTGATGCGCGTGCCCGCGGCGAGCGGCGCCGCCGCGCGCGCCGCCCAGTCCTGGCCGCCCACGTTCACGCGGCCCGCGCCGACGCTCGAGTCGATGTCCAGCGTCACGACGCCCTCGCGGCCGACGAGCGACTCGGTCCGGCCCGGCACGCCCACCGAGCCCATGCCGCTGACCATGCGCGGGCGAATCACGAGAAACGAGAAGGCCACCACTACGATGAACAAGGCCAGCTGGGGGATGAGGCCGAGCGACAAGTACGCCGCGGTCGCCGCGGCCGCCGCGCCAAGGCTGACGAAGATGATGCCGAAGTGTGGGACGGAAATCTCGATGACCGCGGCGACGAGCGCCACGGTGACCCAGATCGCCGCCCAGCTATCGAAGAAAGACACGGAGGCCGCGATTATATGCGGAACAGCGGCCGGCCGGCCGGCATGCCCGGCCAGGGGGTGCCGGCCAGCATCAACACGGTGGACAGGCCGAAACAGACCAGCAGGCGGGTCCGCCTGGCCGCCGGGGTGGCGGCCTTTCGGGCCAGGATGCGCCCCAGATGGGCGAAGACGACCGCCGCGAGCATCATCGTCAGGTGCTCCACGGCCCAGAAACGGGCGATCGGGTCGCGCATTGCCGCGCCAAAGTCCTGAAAAGCCCCTGTCGTATACGGACTGAGAAAGCCGTACAGCAGCGCGCCGAGGAGCAGCTGGAGGTCCATCGCGATCATGAACAAGAGGCCGGACTTTTCACTCCGGTCGCTGGCAGACGTCGACAGAGCCGTCACGGTCGCGCCGAGACCAGCCAGAATGGCGAACCAACGAAGCCACGAGTGGAGCACGAGAACCATGACCGCCATGGGACAGAACTTATCAGAAAGCGGAGCCTGTGGGCGAGCATCCCGTCAAAAGAAACGGTGTCTGCCGAGTCTCCGGCACGCGGATCAACGATAATCCGGCCGTACCGCCCGATCGCAGGCGAAGAGCGCCAGAGCCACACAGGCGATACGACCAGGCTGGATCGGGAATGGCTGTTGCTCATCGAATGCGTTCATTTCTTTCACGCGTTCTGCGAAATCCAATCTCGGGCATCGGCATCGCCCTGACGACGGCGAGCGCGTTCACCTTTCTATTCCTCGTGGCGATCGAGACCCTGGGCCTGCTCAAGAGTCCCTACGCCGGCATCATCGTCTTTCTCATGGTGCCGGCGTTCTTCACGCTGGGACTGGTCTTGATGCCCATTGGCGCCTGGTGGGAACGGCGACGGAAGCGTGGGGGGATCGAGACGCCAGCCTGGCCGACACTGGATCTCGGCGATCCCGCTCTTCGGCGGATGCTCGTCTTCATCAGTGTCGCGACGGCCGTCAACCTGGGGATCCTCTCGATGGCCAGCTATGGGGCAGTGGAGTACAGCGAGTCGCGGCAGTTCTGCGGGCAAGTCTGTCATGCGGTGATGGAACCCGAATCCGTCTCACACCAGAACGGCGCCCACAGCCGCGTCCTCTGCGTGGCGTGCCATGTCGGCCCCGGGGCAGGCGGCTTTGTCGCGGCGAAGATGAAAGGGGCCAGTCGGCTGGCGCTGGTCGTCTCCGGTGCGCACAGCCGGCCGATCCAGATCCACGGGGAGAACCTGCCGGACGTCGCGACCTCGTGCGAGCAGTGCCATTGGCCCGACCGCTTCGTGGGCGACAGGGTCAGGATCTTCTACGAGCACGCCGACGACGAAGCGAACACACAGAGCAGGACGACCGTGCGGATACACGTCGGAGGACCGGTGTCGGGGACCAGCGTCGGCGCCGGCATTCACTGGCACATGAATCGCGCCAACGTGGTCGAATACGTCGCGGTCGACGACACGCGCAACGAGATTCCGTACGTGAGAGTCGAGACGCCAGATGGAAACATCCGTGAGTACTTCGCCAAGGGTGTCACCGAGGCGAATCTCACGGACAAGCCGCGCCGACGCATGGACTGCCTCGACTGCCACAGCCGGCCGGCGCACCCGTTTGGGTCCACGCCCGAACGGGCCGTGGATGCCGCGCTCGGGGAGGGCCTGATCAGCACGAAGGTTCCCTTCATCCGTCGAGAGGCGGTCCGCGCCCTCCGGGCCGAGTATCCCACGCGAGACGTCGCGCTGACGCGAATCGATCAGGTCATCCGAGAGGCCGTGGGCACCCGTCAGTCCCAGACCTTCGAGGAAGCCGATCTCCGTCAGGCCGTCGCCGTCACGCAGGCGATCTATCGCTCGAGCGTCTTTCCGTCCATGAAGGTCGGCTGGGGCACGTACGCGACCCAGCTCGGTCACACGATCTCCACCGGCTGCTTCCGCTGCCACGACGAAGAGCACGTGGCAAGGGATGGCCGGACCATCAGTCAGGACTGCGAGCTGTGCCACACGATCGAATAGTCGGGACCCCGGCAGTCTGCCCGTTCCAAGCCGCCGCCGCCGGATTTCCGACAGAGACATCGCCGGGAAATCGGCCAAACCAACCCGTTCCGAGTGAAGAGCGCCAAGACGTACACGAGATGAGACCTCCGGCACGACTTGGAACGCCTTGTGCTGTGTAGTCGCCCGTCAAAGTTGCGCGGGACGAGCGACGGCCCAATCGAGCTCTGTTCGAGGACCGAACGAGCAGGCGCACATCAGGAGCAGGAGGCAAGGGCGTGTTGGACGACGAAGGACTTAGCCCCAGGCGCCGCTTGGTGATCGGCGCTCTTGCGCTTGTCATGGCTGCGGCCGGCTTCGGGGCCGGTCGCGCGGCGCTTCGTCCGACCCAGCGCGTGGTGCAGCCGGTCCAGTTCAACCACGTCAAGCACACGCAGGAACTGGGGCTGGAGTGCTCGGCCTGCCACGAGTATTACGCCACCAACGAGCACTCGGGTCTGCCGTCGCTCGATCTCTGCGAAGGCTGCCACTCGGAGGCGCTCACCAAATCTGCCGAAGAAGAAACCCTGCTGAAGCTGCTTGCGGCCACGCCTCGCCCGTCGTTTCGAAAGCTGTTTCGACTACCGGAAGACGTCCGCTACTCTCACAGCCGACACGTGACCTCCGGTGGGCTGGAATGCTCGACGTGCCACGGCGCCGTCGCCGCGACGACAGCACCTCCTGCTGTTCCGCTCACACGCATCACGATGGCGACCTGCCTTGGCTGCCATGCGGAGCGAGGCGTGAAAAGCGACTGCACCGACTGTCACCGGTGAGGATGAACGTGGCCATTTCGCGACGCAACTTTCTCGTCGGGACGGCGGGTGCCGGAATCGGATTCGGGCTTGGCGCCGTCTCGCACCAGTTTCCACTCCAGGTCATCCGGGTTCGGGCCGACTGGCAGCCCGGCGTGGAGTCCTTTGTCTCGTCAACCTGCATGCTGTGTCCCGCCCACTGCGGCATCCGGGCCCGACTCGTCGACGGGGCGTTCACGCGCATCGACGGCAACCCGCTGCACCCGGTGAGCCAGGGCGGCTTGTGTCCCAAAGGTGTGGCAGGCATTCAGCTCGCTTATCATCCCGGACGCCTGAAGGGGCCCGTGCGACGCGTCGGCCCGGCGGGATCGGATGAGTTCGAACCGATCTCGTGGGATGCGGCGATCGATCAGGTCGTCGCAGCCCTGCGATCGGCGCGCGACGCAGGCGAGGCCGGATCGGTGGAGTGGCTGCTTGGCGACGCCCACGGTGTCATGGGCGACATCATCGCGGCGTTTTGCCGCGCCTACGGCACCGACCGCATCACCGTCGATGATTATCGCGACGGTTCGGCCGAAGTGATGCGCCTCTGCCAGGGCATCAGTGCCCCGCCGGCCTACGACTTGCTGAACTCCGATCTAGTTGTGTCCTTTGGCGCCGGACTTTCCGAGGCCTGGTGGGCGTCGCCGCTGGCCGCGCGCGCGCGAGACACCGATCCGGACAGTGGACCGCGATGGATCCAGATCGACGTCCGCCTCTCGCGCACCGCGGCGAGCGCCAATCAGTGGATTCCCATCAGGCCCGGTACCTACGGCGCTCTCGCGCTCGGCGTGGCCTACCTCCTCGTGAGGGAAGGCCTGTACGACGCCAACGCCGTCTCACAGCGTGTCTCGGGCTGGGAAGACTGGACCGACGAGACTGGAACCCGTCAGGAAGGCTTCCGCTCGCTCGTCCTCCGGCACGGCCGCCCCGATGAGGTCTCGAACCGCACGGGCGTGCCGGTTGCCCAGCTGACCGAGCTCGCCAAGGCGTTCGGCGCGGCGCGCAGTCCGATCGCGATCTGGGACCACGCGGTGAGCTGGCGACGAGGCGGGCTGTCGGACGCGCTGGCCATTCACGCGCTCAACATCTTGCGCGGCGGGCTCAACCGTCGCGGAGGGATCCTGGTCCAGCCCCCGTTGCCGCTGCCGGGCCCGCTCGACAAGGCCCCGGCCGGGGCCGCAGGGCTGTCGCCACGCGCGCTCACGTCCACGACATGGCCTCCGCCTGGCGGCGCATCGCCAGCCACGAAAGTCCTCTTCCTCTATCAGTCCAACCCCGTCGCATCGTCGGCGCGGAGCGATGACGTGCGGCAGGCGCTGTCGCGCGTGCCGCTCGTCGTTTCCTTCTCGCCTTTTTTCGACGAGAGCGCGAGGTACGCCAACCTCATTCTTCCGGATCACACCTATCTGGAGCGCTGGCAGGATGCGACCGCCCCAGCGGCTGTGGGATTTCCGGTCTGGGGAGTCGTGCAGCCGGTCATCAAGCCTCTTCAGGATACGCGGGCCACGGGCGATGTCATCCTGAATCTCGCGGCGCGGCTCGGGGGTGAAGTCGGCGCGTGGTCTCGGTGGTCGTCGGTCGAGGAGATCGTCCGCGAGCGCGGGATGGCTCTCGCCGGCGCCGCGCGCGGCAGCGCGTTTGTCGGCGGTGTCAGACAGCAGGAGCTACGGGAGCTCGGGAGCCGTGGGTGGTGGCTGCCGCACGGGCAGTCGCCGGAAGACTACTGGAAGGCGATTGTCGAGGCCGGCGGGTGGTTCGATCCGCACTACGACTACAACGACCGCGCCGCGTTCTCCCAGCACGCCGACGGGCGAGCCTGGATCTTCCCGGCCGAAGCGAGGCGTCGTCTTCAGGGATCGGGCGAACCGCTCGCCGACGGCTTTCTTCCGGTCACTGCCGGCGCGCCTGCCGCGCCCGAAACCGCTGTCCAGTCCAGCTTCCCGCTGCAGCTGGTTCCGTTCCGCGTCCTGACGCTTGCGTCGGGAGGCACGCCGCTGATGCCCTGGCTGCTCGAGCACCTCGGCGTCCTGACAGACGATGCGTGGGAGACGTGGGCCGAGGTCAACCCGGAAACGGCCCGGGGGCTTGGACTGCGGTCCGGCCAGCGCGTGCGCGTCGAATCGGAGCGAGGCGCGTTTGAAGCCACGCTGCGGTTCTTCGTCGGCGCCCAGCCCGGTGTGGTCAACGTACCGTATGGACTGCATGCGCGCGTGGAGGGATGGGGAGAGCCGCGAGGCGCCAACCCGCTGGCCGCGGTCGGCGGGGGGATGGATCCCACGAGCGGGCTTCCCGACTGGTACTCGACGCGAGTTCGGCTGACAGCGATCTAAGGAGGAGTATGCCTCGCTGGGGGATGGCGATCGATCTCGATCGGTGCAACGGCTGCCAGGGCTGCGAGGTCGCCTGCCGGTCCGAGAACAACATCGCGGTGGCTGGACCAGAGGCCGCGAAGCAGAATCGCACGATCTTCTGGATAAAGGTCCATACAGAGATCGAAGGCGAGTGGCCGAGCGTGCGCGCCCGTTTCGTGCCGCAGCTGTGCATGCACTGCGATCGACCGCCCTGCACGGCGGTGTGCCCGGTCGAGGCGACGTCGCTCGATCGGGACGGCATCGTCAACCAGATCTACTCGCGGTGCATCGGATGCCGGTACTGCGCGAACGCCTGCCCCTACACGGTGAAGTATTTCAACTGGAAGCGGCCCTCCTATCCCGAGTCGGTCGTGCCCAGCCTCAACCCCGACGTGTCGGTGAGGCCGGTCGGCGTCATCGAGAAGTGCACCTTCTGCCACCATCGGCTGCAGAAAGCCCGAGACGTGGCACGCGCCGAGGATCGACCGTTGAGAGAGGGAGACTACACGCCGGCGTGCGCGGAAGCCTGCCCGACGCGGGCCATCGTCTTCGGCGATCTCGATGACCCCGCGCAGCGGGTTGCGCAACTATCGCGCGGTCCGCGGGCATTCCGCCTGGGCGAAGAGCTGGGCACCGAGCCAAAAGTCTATTACTTGGCCAAGCAAGATTGAGGGCCTGTGAAGGAAATCATCATGGGTTGTCGAACGGTGACAGTTGACAGTCGACAGTTAACAGTCGCGCCGAACTGTGAACTGTTGACTGTGAACTGTGAGCTGGCTGAAGGCTGAAGCCATGACCGACCTCGAGATCGTGTCACGCCTCCCGCAGGACGAACGCTGCCTGCTCATGCCGCTCGTCCGCACCACAAAGACCTTCTGGCTCTGGGCGGGCCTGATGGCGGCGATTACCCTGTGGAGCGCCTTCGCGTACGTCTATCAGCTGCGAAACGGACTCGGCGTGACCGGGTTGAATACGCCCGAGTACTGGGGCATCTACATCATCTGTTTCGTCTTCTTCATCGGCATCTCTCACGCCGGCACCCTCATCTCGGCCATTCTCCGCGTGGCCCACGCGGAGTGGCGCCGGTCGATCACCCGGTCGGCCGAGTTCATCACCGTTCTCGTGATCGGTTTCGGCGCGGTGCAGCCGATCCTCGACCTGGGCCGGCCGGACCGGGTCCTCAATGTCTTCCTCCACTCCCAGCCGTTTTCTCCGCTGCTCTGGGACGTGCTGAGCATCGGCCTCTACTTCACGGCCAGCAGCGTCTACCTCTACGTGCCGATGATTCCCGATCTGGCGCTGATCCGCGACCTCGGCCTGCGCCCGCGGCTTCTGTACCGGTTCCTGGCCATCGGCTACCACGACACACCGGAGGCTCGCCACACACTGGAACGGATCATCGCGGTCCTGGCTGTGGCCGTGATTCCCATTGCGGTCTCGGTTCACACCGTCATCGGGTGGATCTTCTCGCTCACGCTCAGGCCGATGTGGCACAGCACGATCTTCGGTCCGTACTTCGTCATGGGCGCCATCTTCTCCGGCATCGCCGCGCTCATCATCGCGATGGCCATTCTGCGCCGCGTGTACAGGCTGGAGGCGTACTTCAAGGACATCCACTTCAACAACATGGGTCTTCTGCTGCTGGTGATGACGGTGCTCTGGTCCTACTTCACCTTGGCCGAGAACCTGACGGTCTGGTACGGCGGCGAGGAGGCCGAGTTGGCGACCTTGTACTCGAAACTGAGCGGGGAGTTCGCCTTGCCGTTCTGGCTCATGGTGGCGCTGTGCTCCGTCGTTCCCTTCGCGCTGATGGCCCGGCGCGGGACTCGCGGCGTCACAGGAACGGTCGTGGCATCGGTGGGCGTCGTGATTGGGATGTGGCTCGAGCGGTTCAACATCGTCGTGCCGACGTCGTACCATCCCCGCTTCCAACTGCCGGAGGTGCACTACTTGCCATCGTGGGTGGAGTTGTCGATCATGGCCGGCACGTTTTCTGGATTCATCCTGGTGTACATGGTCGCCACGAAGTTCTTCCCGATCATCTCGATCTGGGAGATCAAGGAAGGCCGCGAGAAATCCATCGCGGAGGTCTCCGAACGCGTCGCGGCGTACCTACCCGACGATCTGGCGGCGGTGAAGCCATGAATGAGCCAAGGGTCGGTCTGGTGCTCGCGGGGCTGTGCCTCGCCGTCATGACGGCGAGTGCGCACGCGGTCGCCCAACCCGCGCCGGGGGGCAATCCGTTTCGAGGACGCCAGGTGTTCGACCAGAAGGGCTGCATCCGCTGCCATTCTGTCTGGGGCCACGGGGGGTCGCTCGGCCCCGACATGGCGGTCGCGGTGGCCGGCAAGACATGGGACGAGCTTGTCGGAGGCTTCTGGAACCACACGCCCCGGATGATCGACGAGCTCAAAGCGCGCGGGTATCCCTGGCCCACGCTCGACCCAGAGGAGATGGCCGACACGTTGAGCTACCTGCACTACCTGCGGATCTTTGACGAGCCCGGCAGTCCCGCGCGCGGAGCCGATGCGTACTCGCGCCTGCAGTGCGGCTCCTGCCATACGCTTGGCGGACGCGGTAGAGAGGCCGGTCTGCCGCTGGACCGCTTCGGCGTGTACCCGACGCCCGCCGCGCTGGCGCAGGCCATGTGGAATGCCGGTCCACGGATGCAGCAGGAGCAACTCCGCAGGGGCGGTCTCGTCGTCAGGTTCACGGGCCGCGAGATGGCGGATTTGCAGGCGTACATTCGATCGGAAGGACGCCGCACGGGCCGCGATGTGGGGCTGCAGGCGCCGCCCGATCCAGACCGTGGCGCGCTTGTCTACCGAAGCAAACAGTGCGGCGTTTGTCACGAGACGGATCGGGGCGGCGCACCCGAGATTTTCCGCCTGGCGTTGTCCAGGACCGTACCCGAAACGACGGGCCAACTCTGGAATCACAGCTACGCCATGAGCACCACAATGGCCGAGCGCGGCGTCCAGTTCCCTCGCTTCGCCGGCAGCGAACTCTCGGACCTCGTCGCGTATCTCTATTTCCGTGGTTACGTCGGCCAGCAGGGAGATGCGAAGCGCGGGGCTGCCGTATTCAGCGGCAAGGGATGCGCCGGGTGCCATATGGCCGGCGGGACAGCGCCGGACCTCGCTTTGGTCCTCAAGCAGACCGACCGCGCAGGACTGGCATCCGCCATGTGGAACCACGCGCCTTCGATGCACCGGATGATGTCGGCACAGGGCATCGTCTGGCCCAAGTTTGAATCCGGAGAGATGCGAGATCTCGGCGCCTATTTGCAAGAGACGGTGAAAACACCCGGCACTGTCATTGCTCCGGAGAAGGCCGCACAGCCTCGATAGCCCCCACCGGAGGCGGTCGTCGGCTGGCAGAGAACCAGGAGAGCTAGCATGCCTAATCGTCTGGCAACATTCAGTTTAGCTCTCGCCACCGTTCTGGCGTCCGCGTGGTTGTGGATGCTGTCTGGCGCTGCCGCCGCAGCGGCAGGACCGCCGGAGTACCGGCAGGAAGTCCGCGAACGGCTAGCGATTCTTGGCGGGAGTGCCGACGGCCAGCCCCTTCGCGGCAGCGAGAACGGTTCGAGCGCGGTCGGGCAAACGCCCTCAAAGGATTACGCCGGCGCAGACTCCTGCGTGGTGTGTCACGAAGAGAAGAAGAACCAGCTTGGACCTCACGGACGGGCCGCCGATCCGCGGACGCCGATGGCAGGCCAGGGATGCGAAACCTGCCACGGCCCGGGTAAGGCCCACGTCGACGCGGGTGGGGACGTGTCGCTCATCAAGAACCCCAAGAACCTCTCGACGCGGGAGGTCAGCGCTACCTGTACGTCGTGCCACAACCGCGGCGAGCACACCTTCTGGGAGGGCAGCACCCACGACCGGCGGCAGCTGACCTGCACGACCTGCCACAGCGCGCACGCTCCCGAATCGGTGTCGGGACGACTCGTCAAGGCGACGCAGCTGGAGCTCTGCTCGAAGTGTCATCGCGACAAAGTCGCGAAGCTCGATCGGTCCGGGCATATGCCGGTCCGCGAAGGGAAGCTGCAGTGCTCGAACTGCCACAACATGCACGGATCGCAGAACGTTCGTCTGCTGCGCGTGGGCTATAGCGTGAACGAATCCTGCACGAGTTGCCACGCGGAGAAACGCGGGCCGTTCCTCTGGGAGCACGCGCCGGTGCGCGAGAACTGCGCGACGTGTCACGACCCGCACGGGACGGCGAACGAGCGGCTGCTGGTGGCGAAGCTGCCGTTCCTCTGTCAGCGGTGTCACGCGCACACGCGGCATCCCGCCACTGTGTACGACAGCGCGGTGTTCCAATCGAGCAACCGTGTCTACGGCCGCGGGTGCGTGAACTGCCATTCCGCCATCCACGGGTCGGTCCACCCGGCCGGCATGGCATTTCAGCGGTAGAGGAGACCCCATGCGCACCAGAATGCTTGTGTGGACCGTGGCGATCCTGATGGCTTCTGCGACGGCGCAGGCCCAGCACGGGGCCATGCCAAGCCAGTCGCTCATCCGACCGACGAATCCCAATATCTTCGGCGAGATCGACTTCGGTGGCCGGGTGTCGACCATAGACGGCGACAATGCCCGCTACCAGCGGTACCGTGACCTCGCCGATGGTGGGTTTCTCGATCTCCCGGGTCTGCACTGGGAGAAGGAGACCACGGTTGTGGACCTCGCCGCGCGCAACGTGGGTTGGAAGGATCAGCGGTTTCAACTTGCGGTCCAGCGACCAGGGACGCTCCGTGTGCGGTTCATGTACGACCAGATCCCCATGTTCATCAGTCGCGACACGCGCACGCCGTACGACACGCTGCCCGACGAGAATGGTCTAGGGAGCGGAACGCTTCGGCTGTCGGACCAGCTTCAAGCGGCGATTCAGGCGAACCCGACGACCACGTTCAGGCCGCTGATCGAGGCGGCCGCCGGCGACCGCTTCTACGAGTCGCGCCTCCGCCGGGACACGGTGGGCCTCGACGCCAGGTACACGCTCGGCGACGTGGACGCGACGATCAACTACGTGAACACGGGCAAGCAGGGGAACATCCCCTTCGGCGCCTACCTGCAGATCCCGATCGAGGTGCCACTCCCGATCGATTCGCGCACGAACGACGTGCGCACGTCGCTCGAGTGGTCGAACCCGAAGGGGATGGTGCGGGCGGGATGGGACGGTTCGTGGTACGACAACCGGGCCAGTCAGTTCGTGTGGGACAATCCACAGCGCTCGGTTGACTCCGCCACGGCCTCATCGCAGGGGCGACTGGCGACCTGGCCGAGCAACAACATGCTCTCGTTCAACGTGGGCGGCGCCTATCGGATGCCTTCGCGCACGACGATCAACGGAGTCTTCGCGTTCGGCCGATGGAATCAGGACGCGACCCTCCTGCCGTTCACCATCAACTCGGTCAACGCGGCGCTCGTGCCGCTGCCGCGTGCCACCGCCGACGCCCACGCGAACACCTCGTCGGCCGTGGTGAACTTCGTCAGCAAGCCGTCCCAGTTCTTCGACGTGAGCGCCCGGTACCGTCTGTACGACTTCGACAACAGGACGCCGGTTTTCGTCCTGGCGCGCACGGACGGCGGCTCCGATCGGATTGTCGCAGATGGCGCGGCACGCACGTGGAGCGATCCCTCGATCGGGAAGATCGGGACGGAGCCCCTGGGCCATCGACGGAACTACGTCGATCTGGATGCCGGTATCACCGGTGTGCCGAATACGACATTCCGGGTGGGCTACGGCCTCTATGCGGCGGACACGCATTTCCGTGTGTACGAAAAGGTCAAGGAGAACACGTTCCGCGCCGGGGCGGACATCGTCGGGAACCAGTACCTGTCGTTCCGGAGCATCTATGAGCGCAGCCAGCGGCGAGGTCACGATTTCGATCTATTGGCGCTCCAGTTTGCAGCCGAGCAGCCCGGCATGCGGCAATTCGACGTGGCCGCGCGCGACCGCAACCGTTTCTCCGCGGTGGCAAGCCTGACCCCGCTTGCAATCGTGGGCGTCAACGCGTCGGTCGCCTGGACGAAGGACGCGTATCTGAACGAAGAGACGCCGGAGATCGACGCCTTCGGGCTGGAGGACGTCAGCAGCAAGACCTACACGTTCGGGGTGGACCTGGCACCCAGTGAAAGAGTCGGGGGCGGCATCTCGTTCAGCATCGAGGATTACGACGGCCTCCAGCGGTCACGAACGGCGAACCCGGGAGTGCAGCAAGTGGATCCGACCCGCAACTGGAAAGTGAACCAGGGCGACAAGACGTGGTCGGCGATCGCGAGCCTCGACGTGCTGCGTGCGATCGAAAACACCGAAGTGCGTCTGTCGTACAACTACTCGAACTACAACGGGACCTACGGCTTCACGCTGCCGGCAAACACCACGTTGCCAACGCCGCAGCCGTTGCCCGACGTCATAAGCACCGAATCGCGGGCGGTCGCCGACATGCGCTACTTCATCACGCGGCAGGTGGCCGTCGGGCTCGTCTACTGGTACGACAGCTACGATGTTGAAGATTTCACGCTCTCGCCCGATGTCGTCTCGGGTGTGGCGCAGCCTGCCGTCGAGGAAGGCCAGACCGCCACGGTGAACGCCCTGCTGCTCAACTACTTTTACCGGCCGTTCACCGCGCACTCGGCTTGGGTACGGCTCACGTACTTGTGGTAGCCTCGCTAGAGGCTAGTCCGGAAAAAGGAGGCGGTTCGATGTCGCGGATGATGCTCGTGGTGGTTTTTGCGGGACTGGCGTTTCCGCGAGTGGCGTTGGCTCAGGATCCGCTCGCGCAGAAAGGCCAGCAGATTTTTACCGACCAGAAGTGCTCGCTCTGCCATTCGGTGGCGGGGAAAGGCAATGCGAAGGGCTCCCTCGACCACATCGCGGGCAAATGGAAGGCCGACGAAATCCGCCTGTGGATCACGAGCTCGAAAGAAATGGCCGCCAAGCATGAGGCGACACGCAAGCCGCCCATGAAGGATTTCTCG
>MEKT01000165.1:0-20616 GCA_001767435.1 Acidobacteria bacterium RIFCSPLOWO2_02_FULL_65_29
CCTCGCGCGTCGAGCGCGTAGTTGTCAGGCACGACCAGGCCGGCGACGACGGCCTCGCCCAGGCCCCAGGCGGCCTCGATGACGCGCTCGTCGGCGCCGTCGAGCGGGTTCTTCGTGAACATGACGCCCGCGCTGTCGGACTCGATCATGCGCTGCACGACCACGCCGACCCGCGGCCGATCGTCAAATGCCGAGGGTGCGCCGATAGGCGCGGGCCGATTCGGTGTGCGCGGACTCCCGCACTTTGAGGACGGCGTCGGCCACGTGGTCTTCGTGGCGTACGTTCAGGAGCGTGAGGTGCTGGCCGGCGAAGCTTGCGCCTTCCGAGTCTTCACCAATGGCCGACGAGCGCACAGCGCAGGGCCCGGCGAACTCGAGGCGCAGGTGCGTCAACGCGTCGGCAAGGCCGTCGAACACCGCCTCGACGTCGGTCGTCGCCAGCGCGAAACCCGGAGGGACGGGGAGGCCCGCCCGCAGCAAGCGCGCGAGCGATGCCGCTTTGCCGCCGAAGTGCTTCTCGTCGAGCGCGTCGATGAGCGGCGTGGGCTTCACCTGGCGACCTCCACCAGGTCAACCACCCCCTTGTCGCCGTTGACGCGCACCCGCGCGCCGTCAGAAAACGTGGTGGTCACCACGCGGGTGCCGACGACGGCGGGGATGCCGTACTCGCGGGCGACGATCGCCGCATGCGAGAGCTGCCCGCCGCGATCGGTCACGATGGCGCCGAGCAGGGGCAGCACGAGGCTTGGCCGCCACGCCGCGTGATATCGGCGCGGCGCCCTTGAGCACGCCGAGCACTTCGCCCGAGGGCAGGCCCGTCCAGCGTTGCACTTCGGCGAGAAAGTGGCCGACTGGAAACGAGCTCGGAATCGTGAAGATGTGATGCCGGTAGATCATTTCGACGACGTTGTCCCGGATGTCCTCGAGATACACGAGGAACTCCGCGTCGCCCAGCGAGGCGACCGCCGTGTTCTGGAGCTTGCTGTTTCGGGCGATCGAATCCGGCTTGTACTGCTCGTCCCAGCGCTTCATGTCCTCGCGCCACAGCTTCCTCGCGAAGACGTCCGGGCCCGCGTTGATGCGGCGGCGGATCTCCGGGTGCAGCCACGTGAGGAGCGTGAAGATCGCCCGGGGAGGTGGACCCGACGCGCTGTCGGGCGCGCCCACGGGACAGAACTTCGCGTAGCAGAAGTCGTTGACGACGGCCATGCGCAACGTGTCGAGCATTAGGCCGTAGCGCTTGGTCCCCTCGCCGAATCCCCGCGCGAGCGGCTCCGGGAAGATCTCGCCGAGATATCGAGTGGCGGGCTTGCTGAAGTGAGTCTGCTCCAGCTCCCAGGGCCCAGGGCCCGGCGCCGTGAACGTGATCTCTGGCATGGTCACCTCGATAAGAACGACAAATCCGACGCGACGACGCCCTTGCGGTGGGTGGGCCGCGAGACCTCGTGCATCAGCGTGTAGAGCCGCTCCATCTTCCGCACGAACGCGGCGATGTCGTACTTCCGGCCGGTCTGGCGCGCGGCGGCCGACAACCGGGCGCGCTCTCCGGGATGATCCATCGCCCAGATGATTCTATCGGCCAACGCGGCCGCGTCGCGCTTCGGAACGATCACGGCGTCGCGATCGGCCGACAGGATATCCAGCAGCCCGTCGGCGTCGGTGGCCACAATCGGCTTCCCCATCGCGAGCGCTTCGAACGCCGTGATGGGCGTGCCCTCCCAGAGCGACGGAAACACGCTCAGGTCGAACGCCGATAGCGTGCGCGCCACGTCTTTGCGGAAGCCCGCGAACACGAACCGATCGCCGAGTCCCAGCCTGCCCGCCTGCGTCTCGAGATCGGCCAGCAGCGGTCCCTCGCCAACCAGGAAAAACCGCGCCGCCCGACGTTCGGCGAGCACGCGTGCCGCGGCCTCGACCAGATAGGCATTCCCCTTCGAGTCGTGCAGCCGCGTGACGGTGCCGACCGCGAATTCGTCGATGCCGATGCCCAGCTCTCGCCGGGCTTCCGCAATCTCGGCTGGCGTCCGCTCGCGGCTGAATTCCTCGAGCGGCACGCCCAGGTACACGACCTTCACCTTCGACCGAGGAATTTGCCGCGCCTTGACCACGAACTCGGCGGTCGTCGCCGACACGGCGAGCGCGATGTCCGTGAACGGCTCGAGCGCGCGGTCGGCGACCTTCTGAAACCAGGGCGTGTCGGTCAGATTGGCGTGCTCATGGAGAATCGCCGGAATCCGGCGGACGGCGGCCACGGCGCGCCCGAAGGTGGTCGCACCATAGCCATGCATGTGGAGGATGTCGATCTTCTGGTGGTCGACGAGCCGGAGCATGGCCGGCAGGGTGAAGGGATCGAACTTCCCGCGCTCGAGGTACGTGATGTCGATCCCGAGCGCGTCGAGGGTCTCTTCCGACAGGTCTTTCTTCCGCAAGCTCACGAGCGAGACGTTGAACCGCTGGCGATCGAAACATGGGATCATCCAGCTGAACAACCGTTTGACCCCGTGCATCCGCGACCCTTCCCAGCCCAGGTGGTCGCAGACCTGCAGGACGTTGAGGCGTGACACTGGAAGCTATCTCACAAACGCGGGGCGCCACCAAAGCACGAAATCACGAAAAAGAATAGTTGGGGGTTGAGATGCGTTCTAGAAACGGAGGCGAACGCCCCCACCGTACTGGACACCCGCCGCATCGAGCGCGGGCACCGACGGCAGATCGACCTTCGCCTTGACGAAGCGAAACATCCCGCCGACGCCGATGCGCGGCGTGAGCAGATAGGTCACCTCGCCGCCGAAGTGGACGCCCAACTTGGTCGCCGTTTGCTTGACATCGACAGGTGCGAAGGTTTGCGTGCCTGGCGAAACCGTCACCTCGGTCACCAAATCCTGGAACACCTTGACGAAGGACGGACCCGCGAACACCGACGCGTCGATCCGGTCGGTCACCGGACTCGTCCACATGACCGACAGGTGGGCCGACCGCTCCTTGTGATGCAAGTCGGTGACGGTGGTGATGGACTCCAAGCGTGTATCGAAGAAAACTGGATGCGGAATGCCGCCCTTGACGGCCGCTTCCCCGCTGGAGGTCATCGTCGTGGTCAGTCCGAGCGAGAGCGACACGTTGCGCCACACGCGGTAACCGGCGGACACATCCAACAACCCCGCCCCATCAACGCCCTGCAGCGCGTTGATGATCGCCGCCTCGCCGTAGACCTGCGGAGAGGCGTCGATCTGGAACGTACGGGCCGACGGCTGCACGGCGAGGTTCACGTCCACGAAAATTCGCTTCGCTGGAGGCGGCGTTTGCGCCTCGGCAGTAAGTACACTCGCCACGAACACCCCCGCGACCACCAGCGCGCTACTCGTCCTCGTGTTCATCTAGCTCCTTCTCACTCCCCGATGTGGTTCGCCGATTTGGCTCCCCAATGTGATTGTCTGGCTGGGATGGCGGCGCGGATGGGCTCGCGCGGCCAATAAATGGTAGCACGAGATCGTCAGGGCAAAACCTTCAGGTGTCCCAAAAAATAGCGCGCGTCGCCGCCCGACGGCTGCACGAGCACCGCGTCGAACGTGACCTCGTGAGGCAGATCGACGACGTGCGTGAGGAGCGTGCCGTCGCCGCTCATCGGCTGGTTGAGGCGGGTGACGTGCACTTCGACGCCGTTCGCCATGAGCGCGATGCGGTACCGATCGTTTCTCGACACGCTCAGATCGAGCGCGCGTGCCGTGCGCGAAGCCCCGAGCGATACCTCGACGCCGCGCAGCGTCATCCCGACGAGGTCTGGCGTGCCGGCCCCGGCCGCTCCTTCGGATCGGGCGTATTCCAGGCGGGCCAGCGGCATCCGCACGAGCCCATACGACGCGATGTAATGCTCGTACTGCCCGGTGTGCATGCGCCAGATCGTTCGCCAGCGCTCGCGCGTCCAGATCGGGCCTTCCGTGATCAGTCGCAGCCGCTCGTAGTACGCCTTGACGCCCTGGTCACCGATCGCGTTCGGTCCCAACTCGATCGTTTCACGATAGCCCTCGGGAACGCGCCGCACGAAATGCCCGATGCGCCAGGGCACCTCGGCCGGGAGCCTGGCCAGCAGTGCGTCGCCCAGCCCATACCGGTCGATGAAGTGAACGCCCGGGCCGGCTGCGTAGCCGATGAAGCCGGCGGCGTCGGTCGAGAAGATACGCTCCCCGCTCGCGCGCAGATCGTGTCCCATCTGCACCCACTTGTGATTGGGCATCGGCGCACCGCGGCGGGCCGTCAAGAGACCGGCCTGTGGATAGTAATAGCGCCGCTCGTCGGTAATACCCGTCGGCGCAATCAGACTCGCCGGCTCGACACCCGAGCCGTAGGCGCTCGTCGACGCAATCGTCGGGCGCGGCGCGCTCAGCCCCGTCAGCCACACCACACCGAGTGCGAGGGCCCATCCCACGTTGAACGGCGGCGCTCCCTGCCGCGCCAGGCAGACCACCGCCAGAAGAAACGGCGCCGTGAGAAACCGGCCGCTCATGAAGTCGCCGCCGACCCAGACGACGTACGCCAGGTACAGCACGATGCCGGCCGGAGTCGTCCAGCCCCGCCCGCCCGCCAGCGGCGCCACGACCGCTCCGAAAATGATCAGCAGCGTCAGCGGATCGTTGCCGATCGAATCGAACAAGTAGAGGAATCCCTGGTAGAGAATCTCCGGCCGCGGCACGCCGTGCTGCAGCTTGGAATACGCGGTGTTGGGCACCAGGAAGCCGTAATAGACCAGCGAGAAGATCTCCCACGCCACAAGAGGCGCCAGGCCGACCGCGACTGGACGCCAGGCTCTCCGCAGGCCCACGCGCCACACCTCGACCGCAAACATCGGCAGCACGAGCAGCCCCGCGTCGAGTCTGTTGAGCATCAGGAGCGCGGCCAGGACCGACAACAGCAGCAGCCGCATGCGGGCCGACACCAGGGACGCCTCGACGACGAGGAACCCCGCAAGCAGAAGATGCGTGAGCGGGTTCTCGAGACCCGACGTCGAATAGTCGACAAAGCCCTTCGACAGCGCGAAGGCCGAGAGCGCGAACCCGGCCGCGGGGGCGGAGTCGGTCAGGCGCGTGGCGACGAGCGCCACCGCCGCCAGCGAAACAGCGATCGAGAGCAGGATCGAGGCGTAGTACATCTCGCCGGTGACGGCCGCCGCGCCTGTCACCGCGAACATCCAGAGCGGATGCGTGTAGGCCTGCACGCGGTTCGCGACGTTCCACCGAAGGCCGTCGCCATTCAGGAAGTTATCGACCGTGCGAAATGTGATGTAGGCGTCGTCGTCCAGCCAGGCCGTACGGATGAGCAGCAGAAGAAACATGGCGCAGCCGCCGACCATGATCGCTCGCGCGGTGTGACGGCCCCCCGGCGTCTCCCAGCTTAGCGGCATCATCGGTTGACAGTCCGCAAACGGCGTACTATCATCGAGTTAACTTCCCTCCAGCGGTGATCTTGTCAGAGCGGCAGGGGCTCCCAGCCCTCGGCCAACCTAAACTTTGCGCCCAGTTGGCTCGATAAACAAACGTATGCCATTCCGTGCACGGTCATTGTACCCATTAATATTCGCCGCTTTGATGCTGGCGAGTTGCGCCGGCCTCGAAAAAAGCGAGCACGTGCTCAGCCCGACGGTCGCCGGCCCGATTCCCGGCGTCTTCATCGAGCAGCCGCGGCCGCTGGAGCCGAAGGACGGCAGAAACATCGAGGTCGCGAGCCAGCCGATCACTCTGCTCCTCGAAAATTCGCCCAACAACAGCCAGCGGCCCATCGCGTACCTGTTCGAGATCGCGACCGACAACGCCTTCAACACCAAGGTGTTCACTCGCGCGGGCGTCACGTCGGGCGAAGGCGGCCGCACGTCGCTCCGACTCCCCGAGGCGCTCGCGACGGGCCGGACGTACTACTGGCGCGCGCAGGCCGCCGACGGAGCGAACACGGGACCGTACTCCGGCCCCGCGCACTTCAACATTTTCACGCAGGTCGTGATCGACAGACCGGTGCTGCTGCAGCCCGTCAACAACGCGCAGCTGGACTCGGTTCTCCCCCGGTTCCTCATCGGCAACGCGCCGCGATCGGGACCCGTGGGGGCGTTGTCGTATCAGATCGAGGTCGCCGATGGCGATTCCTTCGCCAACAAGCACGTGGTCTGGACCGTAGGCGAACAGCCGACGCAAACGCGGCTCGACGCGCCCTCGGGCCTGCCGAGCGGTAAGCAACTCTTCTGGCGGGCGCGCGCGTACGACACCACTGGCGCGGCGGGCGACTGGTCGGCGTCCGCAGCCTTCAGAACGGCAGCCGTGACGGTTCCCACGCCGACGCCAGGGACGGGCGGTTCGTGCGCGTCACGAGGCACTCCGCTCGAGATCCTGCAGTGCCGGCGCAACCAGTACGGCGCGCACATGAATGCCACCGAGATCGTGGCGTTTCTGAAGGCATCGGCGAAGGACATCAACACGCTCGCCACGGTCGGCGGACCGTGGGGGACCCTCGTCAAGACCTCTGGCTCGCAGTGCAACGGGTATTCCTGCGACATTCTCTGTCTGGGCAACGGCAGTGGCCAGATTCAACGCGATGTGCTCATCGACGCCGAGGGCTCCCAGACACCGATCTGGGGCGGACCGCTCAGCGGATCGGGCATCGCCGTGCGCCAATGCGAAGCGCAGTAACCCCTTGCTTGACCGTCTGTTCCAAAGCAGCCCGTGGTGAGAGTCTGGCTGCATTCGACGGGCGATGCATCCCCGCCGGCTGCGTTGCTCCTCGCTCGCATACTCCAGGTATACTCGATCGTCGCGCCTTGCCGGGGCGCCTCGCCCGTCTCGGTGCAACGCCAGACTTTCATCACGGGCTGCTAAGGGGGTACTATCAGCAGACAGCTATCAGCTGATAGCTGATAAACTGATCATGTCTACCGAAAGCTTCCGGCTGCGTTATCTCGCCAAAGCGGCCGCAGGCGTTCCCCGCGATCTCGCCAACACGTTCATCGCCAGCGCAATTCACCCGATCCGGCCGACGGTGCTCATCTACAACTGCACGTTCGTCTGCGACGCGCGTTGCGAGATGTGCCACAACTGGAAGCACGGCGATCGCAAGAGCGACATGACGCTCGACCAACTCGATGGCGTCATGAACCACCGGTTCTGGGGCGCGGTCGAGAACCTGAATATTTCCGGCGGTGAGCCGACGACGCGCAACGATCTGCCGGAGATGGTGGAGCTCTTCCACCGCCGGCTGCCGCGCATGCGGAAGGTCGGCATCAACACGACGGGCCTGACGCCGCACCGGGCCATCCCGCAGCTGACTCGCATCGTCAAGTTCTGCGCCGAGAAGAACCTTCTGTTCAGCGCGCGCGTGTCGCTCGACGGCATCGGCGACATTCACAACCAGGTGCGGCACGTCGAGCGAGGCTTCGACAAGGCGTGCGAGACGATTGCCGCGATGCAGGATCTCGCCGGCCGGTACTCGAATTTCCAGTTCGGGCTCGCCGCCACCATTTTCGCGACGAACCTGGAGGATGCGACCAACATCCTCGCGTGGGCGCGGACGAAGAATCTGGACATCGTGTTCAACATGCTGCGGTTCACCGACGCCATGTTAAATAATAAAGACCTGCAGAGCACGATCGGTTTCCAGAAGCGCGAGGAAGACTTCATGCGCTCCTTCTTCCTCGATCGCGTGCAGGAGGAATCCGTCCTGAGCGGCCAGTCGTTCATGTACCTGCACTACGCGGACATGATCGCCAACGGCTACATCCGCACGATGCCGTGTCCGTTCCAGTCGCAGGGACTGTTGCTGAACCCGGACGGGAAGCTGTTCTACTGCGAGAACTCGAAAGAGATTGGCAACGTGCTCGAGGAACCTGCCGAGACGTTGTATTTCAGGGCGGCCAGCCTCGCGCATCGGGAGGACATCAAGCACAAGGTCTGCCCCACCTGCCTCAGCCCGTGCCAGGTGAACGTCGGCGCGATGAAGCAGTTCGTGCCGTACGCGAAATTCCTGATGCGGGCCTACCGGGTGAAACGCGATCCGACCCGGCACCTCGAGACCCTCCCCACGACCTAGACATCTTCTAAGTCCATGGTCGTGATACATGAAGCAAGTTTCTGTCGGTGAGCCTTAGAAGCTGTCTTAGAGCGGCCGCAAAGCGGCCGCCTAGTAGCGAAGATTCGCCGGTGTACCCACGGGCCTGTTACTCGTCGGTTTGAGGCGAAGCTTCGCTACAGTGAAGGCCGGCCGCGTCTTTCGCGTCCTCGTTGCGGCGGGGCTGACCGCGTACCTGCTGTGGCGAAGCGACCCGTCGGCGGTGCTCCAGGCGTCGACGCGTGCGGACCTCACCTGGCTGCTCGCCTCTGTTGTGCTCGTGCTCGTCGACCGGTCACTCATGGCCGACCGCTGGATCCGCCTGCTCTGCATCGTCGAGCCGAAGAATCAGCCTCCCCTCAAGCGCCTGCTCGAGATTTTCTTCGTCAGCACGTTCGTCGGCACCTTTCTGCCCTCCAGCATCGGCGGCGACGCCGTGCGCGCCTACAGCCTCTCGCGGGAAGGCGTGGGCGGCCCCGACGCCGTCGCGACGGTGTTCATGGACCGGATGCTTGGCGTAGCGTCGCTGCTCCTGATGAGCGTGGCAGGTCTGGCTGTCGCCCGCGACCTCGCGTCGAACGGTGTGGTGCTAGTGTCGTTGGCGCTCACGGCGACGGTGTCGCTCGTGACGATGCTCCTGATTTTCAGCGAGCGCATGGGCGTGTGGCTGGTGCGGGTGGCGAGCGCCGTGCCGATCGACGCCGTCCGGCGCGCGGGCGGCGGCGTCATCGAGTCGGTGCGTCGATACGCCCACCATCACGTGGCGCTTCTTGTCGTGCTCGCCTCGTCGGTGGGAGTACAGATGCTGCGGGTGGTCCAGGCCTACTGCCTCGGTCGAGCGCTCGGCATCGACGCCGGGCTGTCCGTCTATTTCGCGTTCATCCCGCTCATCCTCCTCGTGATGTTGTTGCCGGTGACCATCAACGGCCTCGGCACCGGGCAAGCCGCCTTCGTGTGGTTTTTCGCGCGCGCCGGCGTCGAGAGCGCGCCCGCCTTCGCGCTGTCGATTCTCTTCGTGCTCGCGCTGCAACTGGTCGGCAACCTGCCCGGCGCGGTCATTTACGCGTTCAAGCCATCATTCGCCGCGGCGCCGATCGGCCGTGAGGGGCCGCTTCGATGAGGGCGGCGCTGCTGCTCGTGTGCGGCCTCGCGATCGGGGCAGCCGGCTGCGCGGTCGAACCCGCGGCGAGAACGCCGCTCAAGCAGCTTTACACACCGCATTACGCGCCGCCGCCGCCGGCCGAGCCGGCGCTCGTGTCGCTCGGCAAGCTGCCCGCGCGCTTTGGCGCGTCGATCGGTACCGCCGATGGCTCGTCCGTGTTCTCGAGCCAGGCGGCGGTCCTGCTGCTGGCACTCGCGGTGATGCTGATCGCGGCCTTCGATTTCAGCAGCCTGGGCAACCCCCGGAACATCGATCTGCTGCTCATGCAGGCGATCGGGTGGTGCTTCTACGACATCCTCGGCTTCCTCGATCGGCTGCACGACCCGACCTCGCGCAACTACATGGACTGGGTCTTCACGGCCATCGTTCTCTTGTCGTCGACGCTCCTGGTCCGGGCGATCCGCCGGGTGTATCGCCCGGTAGGCATCACCTGGCGGCCGGCGTTCGGCCCGCGCGTGCTTGCGCCGCTCGCGATCTTCCTCCTCGTGCTCGACGTGGGCGCCGCGCTCTCACGCGTCCCTGACGACGCGGGGTACTTCGTCAACATCGGAGGCCAGCGCCTCCGTGAGCGTTTGAAGCTGCCCTACGGCGACCCGCTACTCACGGCGACACCGGCGGCGGCATACGGACCGCTGCTCTATCTCGCGCACGTGCCGTTTCAGGTCGCGCTCGCGCCGCAGGGCATGAACCTGGAATCGCCGGATCGTCCTCCCATCGAAGCGGCCGACGTCTATTTCGAGCCGCCGATCCTGGCGACGAAGCTCTGCGCGATCGCGTTTCACCTGCTGGGTGTCTTCGCGTTGTTTGTCGCAGCGAGACGGATGAAGGGCCAATCGGCGGCCTGGGCGCTCGCCGCGCTCTATTGCGGGAGCGCGTTCGTGCTCGGGGTCGGCGGAAGCGACTACTCGATCGGCGGCATCACGTTCGTGTCCCACGTCGCGCCGGCCGCGGTCACGCTTCTGGCATTCGCGCTGATCGAGCGTCCTCTGTGGTCAGGCGCGGCCCTGGCGGCCGCCGTCGGCGTGCTCTTCTACCCCGTTTTCATGGTTCCGGCGTGGCTCGGCTATTATTGGACGAACCGCGGCCAGTTGAAGCGCTTCGTGCTCGGCTGTGCCGCCGCGTCGCTCGTCATCGGAGGATCGGTTCTGCTTCTGTCGCGGCCGGCCGGCGGGCGCGGGCTCGTGAGCACGATCGTCTACGACACGATCGGACACCAGGAAAGCCCGGAGGCGTACGGCTCGAGCCCGTTCGGATTCTGGGGACAGCGCGGCGGCGCGCGTGGATGGCTGATGTCGCCGCTTGCCGCCGGCCAATCCATGACCCGACCCGTGGTCGTCGGCTTCTTCGTGTTCGCCGCGGGCATGTTCTTCGTGGCCCGCCGGAACACTCCCGCGCAGTTCGCCTTGATCGTGGCAGCCGTGGCGATGGGCGCCGAGTTGTGGAAAATTCACGCGACGGCCACCTACGTGACGTGGTACTACCCGTTTCTCCTGCTCGGATTCTTCTGTGACGATCGCCCGGCGGCCCCTCGCAGTCTGAATGGCTGAGCCGACGACTCCCCCGACGGTCATCGTCGGCGCAGGCCCGGCGGGTCTGACCGCGGCGTACCTGCTGCTCACTCGTGGGCGTGCCGTCCGCGTGATCGAGAGGGACCGCCTCGTCGGCGGCATCGCGCAGACGGCCGCGTACAAGGGTTTCCGCTTCGACATCGGCGGCCACCGGTTCTTCACGAAGGTAACCGCGGTGACCGACCTGTGGCGCGCCATGCTCGGCCCGGACTTTCTTCGCCGGCCGCGCTTGTCGCGCATCTACTACGGCAAGAAGTTCTTCGACTACCCGCTCAAGCCGATGAACGCGCTCTTCGGCCTCGGCTTCTGGAACGCGTTCCTCATCGGCCTCAGCTACGTCTGGAGCCACATCCATCCGATTGCGCCAGAGGTCAGTTTCGAGGACTGGGTGTCGAACCGGTTCGGACGCCGGCTGTACCGCACCTTCTTCAAGACCTACACCGAAAAAGTGTGGGGCATTCCCTGCCATACCATTACCGCGCAATGGGCCGCGCAGCGGATCAAGGGCTTGTCGCTCTGGACGGCGGTGACCTCGATGCTTTTCGGCCGTTTCATGCGCAAGGGAAAGAATCGGATCAAGACGCTCATCGACGAATTCGAGTACCCGCGCTACGGCCCCGGCATGATGTGGGAGAAGTTTCACGCGGAGGTCGTCCGGCTCGGCGGGCGTGTGGACCTCGAGACGGCGGTGACGGCGATCGTTCACGAGCAGAAGACCATCACAGGAGTCGAGCTCACGACGGCCGGCCGGAAGGAGCGGGTGCCGGCCGCCGCCGTGTTGTCGACGATGCCGCTCAGGCATCTGGTGCACGCGCTCGAGCCGCCGGCTCCGCCAGAGGTGCGCGCCGCCGCCGATCGGCTGAAGTACCGCGATTTCATCACCGTCGCGCTCATCCTGAACGTGGCCGACACGTTTCCCGACAACTGGATCTACGTCCACGACGAGCAAGTGAAGCTCGGGCGCGTCCAGAACTTCAAGAACTGGAGCCCCGAGATGGTGCCCGATCCGAAGATGTCCTGTCTCGGCCTCGAATATTTCTGTTTCGAGGGCGACGGGCTGTGGACGATGAAGGACGCCGACCTCATCGCGCTCGGCACGCGCGAGATGGCGGCCATCGGCCTGATCGATCCCTCGACGGTCGTCGACGGCACCGTCGTGCGGATGCCGAAGGCGTACCCGGTGTACGACGAAGGGTACGAAGCGGCGCTGGAGATTGTGAAGCACTACCTGCTGCCGTTCACGAACCTGCAGGTGGCCGGACGCAACGGGATGCACAAGTACAACAACCAGGATCACTCGATGGTGACGGCGATGCTGGCCGTGCAGAACCTGTGCGGCGAGCGTCACGACGTCTGGGCGGTGAACGCCGAAGACGAGTATCACGAGGAGGCCCAGCTCACCACCGCACTGCCGCACGACGAGCTTCGCGCTCTGAGACAGACCCAGCCTGCGGTCCCGCGCTCGGCGCGGGAGCGACTCTAGAACGCATCTCATACAGGCGATCGGCCACGAAAACACGAAAACACGAAAGAAACCCCCAACCATTCTTTTTCGTGATTTCGTGCTTTCGTGGCGCCCCGCGTTTGTGAGATAGCCTCTAGCCGAAGAGCGCGTTTCAGGAATGACGACCACGACGATCACCGCAGAGCTATCACAGCGCGCGGAGGCTTCACACTTCAATTTCGCGACGCTCCGTAAGGTTCCGAACGGCCGCGTCACACGTCAGAAAGCGAATCGTCTGGAAAAGGCGTCGAACACCGAGTTGAGCGGGGGGAGGAAATTGCTCTCGCACAGCCGCCACTGCCGGCCTTCGTACACGTTGGTCAGACGGCAGGTGCCGGTGGCCACGCCGAAGATTCCAGTGGCTTTCTCGGTCGACGCGAACGCGCATGGCGCCAGGACGGTCGCAAAGGTGGCCTGACCCGGCGTGTTCCCGGGCGTGTTGTACGAGATCGACAGAATCCTGAACGACGAGCGAGTCGGATCGATGATGTAGGCGGCCCTGTTCCGCTGGATGTCGCCCAGCTCGTCGGCCTTTCCGCGGCAGTTGTCGCTGAAGTTCCGCACGCAGTACTCCGGCGAGCGTTCCGAGTGCACGAAGTCGTCGAGGAAGGTGAGCGCGAGCGCCGACAGTTCCGCCGGCGAATCGTTGAGGTACGCGGTCACCATGGCCGTGGCCCGATTCTCCCTCGACTGAGATCTGCCGTCCGCATCCGTGACCGTGTAGCGCTCGATGACCGTCAGCTTCAGTTCTTGAACCGCCGGGCTCGCGCTGCCGGGCGCCCGCCAGACGACTGACGCGCCGCTTCCCGTGAACGCCCCGCCGGCGGACGCCCACTCGTAGACGAAGCTGGCGGGGTCCGCCTCCTGGTCCACCACGACCGCGGTAAGCTGAATCTGGCCATTGACCTCGGCGCGATCGGTGTTCATGAAGAGCGACTGGATGATCGGCGGCGCGTTGGGGGCCGCGTCGGTCTGGAACCGGAAGACGCTGGACCACGGGCCGTCGGTCGCGCCCTGAACGGCGCGCGCCCGCCAGAAATACCGCTTCGACGAAGCGAGCGTCGCGTTCAGTTGATACGAGGTCTGCCCGCCAGCGCCCTCGGCCACGCCGGTCGACGAAGCCAGGAGAGATGCGCCCGCGCCAAGAGCCGTCTGACTGTCGGCGACCTGAAAATCGTAGGTGCGCGTCCCGCCCGCCGTGGATGTCGCGTTGTTGACCGTCAGCATCGGCGGCTGAGCGGCGACGGTGTCGTCGGGCGGGGAGACCAGCGTCGGAGCTGACACGGGTGACGAAGGCGCAACCGTCGCGCTCCCGCAAGATGCCACGGCCAATGCCGCGGCGTAGAGCCACGCTCGAGGCCGCTCCCCGGGTCCGATCAGTGCGGACATTGCGGTTGATCCCACGATCCGGACACTGCGTAGATGCCAAGCGCCTCGTTGCGAAAGACCGGCGCAAATAGATGCGGGCCCGCGTCAAGAGCGGGCTGCAGGATCGGATACGCTTCGCGTTCCGGCGGGCCGACCACCAGATAGTCGACGCAAAGGCCCAGCGCTTTCTGGTGCGCGTCCAGAGCCACCGTCGACTGATACATCGCCCGGATCCGGCCGCTGACCTCTTCGTACTTCGCCAGCGGAATGAGACCGGTCGGCAGGCCTCCGCTCATCCGGCGCTCGCCAAACGCGGTCACATAGTACGCGTCGCGGTTGCGTGAATACGGTTCGATCTGTACACGTGCGTTCGGCGGAGTGTTCTGCCTGATCCACGCCAAGCCCTCGAGCTCGGCCGGCGTCAACACGACGGTCCACTTGAATCCCGGACCGTCAGCCCGGTTCGCCACATCCTGTGCGTTGTAGATGTCGATCAGGACCGTCGGCAACGCGGCCGCCGCAACGAGGGCCGCGATGACGGTCATGCTCCAGCGCGTCCATCCACCCCGCGCCCACCATTCCTGCAGCGCCAGACCGCAAAGCGCCGAGAGGGCGATGAAGATCAGATGCGACGCGCGCCAAGCCACGTAGACGCCGCCATGGTCTGGCACATCGACAAGCACGTAGAACGCTGCGCTGACGACCACCGTCATGAAGATAGGCACGAACCGTCCGAGCAACCCGCGCCACATTGCCGCCGCCACGCCGAGCACCGCGACGATGATGACCGGCCCGAAGTTGAGGAGGATGGTCAGCCATACGCGGTGCGTCGCCAGCCGATTCACTCCAAACGTCACGAGCGGGTTGCCCGGCGAACGCGTGTCGACGTATTGCAACGCTGCGCTGAGGGCCAGCGCGCCGGCCATCGGCAGCGCCGCCGCAACGGCGCACGGCACGAAGGCCTTCCACTGGCGCGCCTGGATCAGCCGGAACGATTCGTAGGCTGCCGCGACCGCCGCCAGCATGGCGGCCGCCGGCGAACTGAGGAGCATCGACAGGCCCAGGAACACCCCGACGAGGAATAGCAGCGCCGCCTTCGAGCAGTCGCGCGCCTCGACGAGTAGCAGCAGCGCGGAAAACCCCAGCAAGTAGCCGACCAGATGCTGCGGCTGCCAGAAGAGCGCCCGATGCAGTCCGTCGATCTTCATCCCCTGATAGAACCAGTTGCCGACGGCATCGATGTTGACCGAGCGGAGCTGGTCCAGAGACGCGCCCGACCACCAGAGGCGTTCGATCCCTTCGAAGCTCGAACAGAACAAGACGCCGACGCACGCGAGCGCGGCTGCCCACGGCCGCTCGACGAAATGGCGTACGAAGAAATAGAAAAAGCCGCCGAACATCAGGCTGGCCCAGAGCCCATTGGCCAGCAGCGCCTGCTCGACCCGCAGCGCTCCTCCGCCCGCGCGGTGCTCGGCCGACGGCAGAAGATGCATCAGCCAGTAGTAGTGCAGCGCATCGTCGCGGTAGTAGGGATTTTTCGGCGGGACGTCGCCCTTGCTCACTTCCGCGGAGACGGCCATCGCCCACACGAAATCGGCCGTGAAGTACGCGCGATAGGCGCGGCCGTCTGCCAGGTCGATGCCGAGGCGCGAGTACGGCCGGCCGACGATCGCGAGAACGGCCAGCAGGACGAACGCGACGGCCGCCAGATCGTTTCGGGTGAGCGCGGGCGGGTCGACCACGCCGCGCAGACGCCTCGCCGGCCACACCAGCGCCGCCGCCCCGATCGGCGCCACCATCAATATCGTGAAGCTGCGGACGCCGGCGGCCCACAGCCCGAGCAGCACGAGGCTGCTCAGCACGTACCCCCACGACAGACCGGCGAGGAGCGCGGCAATCCCGCCGCCGGGTCGCCCGCCGTACAGCCCCCGCGCCAGCACGAGGCCGGGCACCGCGAACCACGCAAGGACCGCGAGCAGACCGACTCCCCACGCGAGCGGCACGAAGCCGGCCACGGTGAGCAGGACCGCGACCGCCAGGGCACTTCCGAGCGCTCGTCGGCCCATCAAAGCTCCACCACGGCTCTTGCTTCGCTGCCGGTCAGCTTCACGATGCCCTCTCGCAGCAGACGAGGAGCTCTCTCACAAACGCCGGGCGCCACGAAAGCACGAAATGCCGATCGCATATATGAGATGCGCTCTAGAAAATGAACGACGAGGTCGTGCCCGCGGGCGGATCGAACAGGCTCTCGCACAATCGCCAGCGGAAATGCTCGTACACGTTCGTGAGCCGGCAGATGCCATCGGCCGGGCCCGTGATGCCGGTGACCCTGCTGGTCGATACAAAATGGCAGTTGAGGCGTACTGTGGCGAACGTCGCCTGTGTCGGTACGTTGGCCGGAGTGTTGTACGTGATTGACCGCAGCGTGAACGATGAGGCCGTCGGATCGATGACGAACTCGGCGCGATTGCGCACGACGTCGCCGAGCTCGTCGGCCTTCCCGCGACAGTTGTCGCTGAAGTTCCGGACCGCGTACGCCGGCGTTCTTTCCGTGTGGATGAAATCGTCGATGAAGGTGAACGCCAGGCCGCCGAGCTCCGCCGGGGAGTTGTTGACGTACACGTGCGCAATCGCCGACGTGCGGTTCTCGATCTGCTGCGGCCTGCCGCCGCCCGACCCCCCGCCCGACGACGTGTAGCGCTCGACGACCGTGAGCGAGATCTCGTGCGCTGGCGGCGTCGCGGTCACGGGCGCGCGCCAGCGGACCGAAGGCCCCGTGCCGGAGAACGTGCCGCCGGTGGCCGACCACCCGTACTCCAGGCTGCTCGGGTTCGTTCCCTGATCGAGCAACACCGCCGACAACGCGATCTCGGTCGCGACCTCAGCGCGGTTCGTGCCCGTGACAATCGACTGGACGACCGGCGGCTTGTTGGTCGTCGCGCCCGGGATCGACGGCGCGGCGGCGTGCTCGTCCCTGCAGCCGCTCGAGCACAACGCGGCGGCCAGGAAAAACCCCGACAAGCGGGACGCTCTCACGGGAAAATGATAGCGCATTGCCTCCAGCTCAGCCGGCGACCCGTGGCGGACGGGTGGCCATTTCCCGAATCCCGAGTCCCAGCTGAGCGTCGGAGGATCGCGCGGACGTTGAAAATACTGCGCGCAGACGTTAACATTCATGGGAATTCTTACTTTCGAGGAGACTCGCTTGATGCTGTCGACACGTTTGAAGCTGTGGGGCGTCTTTCTCGCTCTCGCGGTCGGGTTGGCGTGTGCCAAATCCGAGATCCTCTCGCCGACCGGCACGGGTCCGACGCTGTTCGCGGCGCCGTCCGTCGACGCCCCGGGCGACGACGAACAGCTGGGGACGCTGCGCCCAACGCTCACGGTCCGCAATGGCTCGACCAGCCGGACTGGCACGAACACCTACGAGTTCCAGGTATCCACGACGACTACTTTCACGGCCCCGGTGGCGACGAAAACCGGCGTCGCGGAAGGCACCGGAGGGAAAACCAGCGCCACGCTCGACACCGACTTGCAGATCGCGACGCGGTATTACTGGCGCGCACGGCTCGTCCACGACGCCGGCACCTCCGAGTGGTCGAGCACTTCAAGGTTTCGCTCGAAGACGCTGTCCTACAACCGCCCTGGCGAGCTGTACGATCCGCTTGTCGGCGGCGACACCGTTGGCACGGTCAGCGGCTCCACGACGTTTGTGGCTGACAAGGGCCTCAGGATCAACGACGGGAACTCGTACCTCCGTTACGCCCTCCCTCAAACGATGTCGAGCGGCGAGTTCTCGATGGAAGTCGAAGGACTGTACGGGAACGGGCCTTCGCAGAAAATGAAGGTCTTCTCGATGTTCGACGGCACCGGTAACCTGACCGGCAGCCGGTACGAGCTCAGCGCGCAGTATCGAGGCCTGAACGGCAACCCGCCCAACGCCATTGCCTTCAAGGCCGCGTGGGGAAACGTGAACGTGTCGCTCGAGCCGGATCTCGCCAAGCGCGGGGCGTCGACGATGTTTCTGAACCCGGCGCAAACCTACTTCTGGCAGGGAATCTGGACGGCCACCTCGTTCCGCCTCGTGATTCGCGACGGCGGGCTCAACGGATCGGTGATCTACGATTACACGATCAACGCGCCTGGCGGTACCGGGCCATACGCGCCCAGCCCGCACTACGCGTATCTTGGCGCCACGAGCGGGCCATTCGGGATTGATACAGGCTCCTGGCCCGGCGTGACGTATCGAAACGTCTGGTTGAGCGACAAGCCTAGGCCCGCCTCGCTCGGAAGCGCCCTCGGGCCCGAGCGGTAGCGCGACGGCTCAGCTTGGGCGCCTCTATCCTCTTCCTTTCAGGGAAGTTGTCGTGTACTATCAGCAACTGGCGCGTGTGGAGCTCGGGGCCGTTCCGCGCGAACAGCCTGCCTGTTTTTCGAGTACTCGTTTCTTTCCTCGCAGGAGACGTCTGTTCATGACACGCAAATTCTGGTTGTGCCTTGCGGTATGCGCCCTCGCTCTGGCCGTGGCGTGCGCCCGTCAATCGGCGAGTCCGACGTCACCGACCGCGATTGGCGCGGGAAGCACCGGCGCGGCGCCGGATGGTTCCACGTTGAAGGTATCCGCCCCCGTCCCACTGTCCCCGATGAACGCACTCAAACTCGACATCGCGACCGTGCCGACGTTGGTCATCACCAACTCGACGTTCGCCTACGGCAGCACCGTCGCCCTGACCTACAGGTTCCAAATCTTCAGCGCGGCCGGCGTGGCGGTCTATACCTCGTCTCAAGTCCCGGGCAGCGCCGGCGCCACCACCTCTCACGCCGCGACGACCGCAGCGCTCGAGGGCGAGCAGACGTACACGTGGCAGGCCCGTGCGGAGTACGGAGATCTGTTTGGCCCGTGGTTCTCGAGCTCCAGCGCCAGCTTCGTCACGCCGACGAGCGAAGGGTTCATCAAGGGCAACGAGATGTACGACCCGCTCATCAACGGCAAGACCGTCGGAGAACTGCACGGTCCGACGGCGTTTGCTGTGGGCCAGACCGGCGGCGTCACGCTCGGCGATCATGACGCCTACATCAGCTACGAGCTGCCGCAGACGCTGCTGGAAGGTGAGTTCTCGCTGCTCGTCACCGACATGCCGGCGAACACCAAAGGCGGCAAGACCAAGCTCTTCGCCATGGGCCAAGGGTACAGCGACATCGTGACGAACGAATACCGGATGACCGTCGAGAAGCGCGGCGATCCGCCGGGAATCGTCGCGTGGCGGTTCATCGCACGCGACGACGTGATCGACACCGAGGGTGCCGAACGCGAAGAGTACAACTTCCAGGCTCACCTGCTCTACTTCTGGCGCGCCACGTGGCAGAGCAACTACTTCGAGGTCGAGATCCGCGAAGGCGGGTTCAGCGGCCAGACCGTCTACAGGAAGGGCAAGCACTGGGAAGGACGAGGCTACGAGGCGAACCCGCATGTGCTCTACGTCGGCGCGCCGATTGGCCGGAGCGGGCCTGACGGCGCGTCGGTGAACGGTGTGAAGATTCGGCAGGTCTACGTGGGCCCGTTCAGGCGTCCGGCTTCGGCGAATCAGTAACGCGACACGCTCACCTGTTCGGCGAGCGAGAATCTCTCCACCACGCCCAGACACTGAAGACACGGAGGAACGGATCCGATCGGATTCTTCCTCCGCGTCCTCGGCGTCCTCTGCGGTCAAGTCCGTTGTAAGTCTTACGGCAACTCCAGACGTAGCCTGATCGCTTCGAAAAACAGGTCAGCCATCTTCTGGTAACCCGCCTCGTTCGGGTGCAGGCCGTCCAGACCGATGAGGGTGCTTGTCTGCCCGTCGAACGCCGGATACAGATCCACGAGCGTCGCGCCTTCAGCCGTCACCATCGTGCGTATCCTCGTATTGGTCGCAACGGTATCGTTCGTCCCGTCGCAGAAATCGTAACCGCGGCAGGCGTTCGGCCTCTGCGGCAGCAGCGTGCCGACAAAGACGGTCATCCCGCGTGTTCGACCTTCCCTGACCATCGTCCGGAGGTCCTCGACGATGGCGGTGACCGCAGGGCCTCCTTGGTTCATGTCGTTCGCGCCCTCCTGCAGGAGCAGGACTTGCGGCGCGGGCGCGAGCGCGGCAGGCAGCCGCAGCTTGCCGTCGGCCACGAATTCGCCGGGGTTGCCCTCGTTCGCGATCGACGGAGACTGCGTGGTGTATCGCGCCGCCAGCAGCGACTGAAGCAGCCGCGGATACGACGAGGTCGACGCCTCGAGGTCGGCGAAGAGGCGCTGGAGCTCGTACTTCCTCCTCATCACGCTCATCGTCGAGGCTGGAGGCGCCGAGCAGTTGACGCCGCCACCAATCGGACAAGCGGTGGCCAGGACGCCCGCCGTGATGCTGTCGCCGAAGGCGACGAACCTGGTGGCGTTCAGCTGTGGGGTCCGGGACGGTGTCGGCGTCGTCGGTGCCTCGCTGCATGAGGCAGCCAGTAGGAGCAGCAACCATACCGTGCCTGCCCTACCCGCCCTGCCGGCCCTGCCTGCCCTACTCAACACGGACTCGCACCTGGCAGCCGAGCAGCCGCGTGTCGTCGGAGCTGGGGTCGACTTCGGAAGGCCGGAAGCTCGTCGGCGATTGAATCGTGAGCGGCACGAGCCGGAGACCATGGGGTACTTCCAGTTGTACTTCGGTCGAGCCGTTCGGCTCAACCATGGCCGTCTGCTCTCGACCGGCAGCGGAGAGCGTCACGGATCCGGCACGCGGGCCGAGATGCAGCGTCAGCAGCAGCCGGGCATGGGGACCCGGTGCCACGAGCACTTCGGACCGCTCGAGACCGCGTGTCCAGAACACCCCGTCTTCGGGATAGGCGTGGTCGTCGACGTAGACGAGGTACGCCCCCGGCCGATCCGGGATGGCCTCGATGCGACGGGCGAGCCGCGG
>MEKT01000165.1:20629-22483 GCA_001767435.1 Acidobacteria bacterium RIFCSPLOWO2_02_FULL_65_29
TCTCCACTCCGACAACGGATGCCGCAAGCGATTGATCGGCGACCGAGACCGAGAGCCGGCTCGCCGCTACCGGGAGCTCAAAGGGCACGACGGCCGGATTTCTGAAGACGCCGGCGGAGCGGCCGAAGGTGACGCGACCGCTCGATGTGACGGCGATCTCACCCTGGCGCTCGAGCGCGCTGCCAAGAGACACGCGCGCTTCGTACGCGCCCTGAGGCAGCGCGAACGCCGGCACCGGAAACCCGAGAAACCTGATCGTCGCGAGCGCTCGTAGTCGCGTGTCGTCGATCTTCCCCAGGGAGGCGTACTCGAAGGCGCGGAGGCGACCTCCGTCGTACTGCCAGACAAGATCCAGCGCGCCTCGACGCGCCATCTCGTCTCTGGCGCTCGCGTCGACCCCGCCCGCCGCCAGGCTGGCGGTCGCGAGCATGGCCAGCACGCCGACTGCCGCGAGCCACTCCCCGCTCGGCCGCAGCCAGCGCAGCGCCGCGGCGATAGCGCCACATCCAACGCCTGCCGCGAGCAGCCAGGCGAGCAGCATACGAACGGGAGTCACCCAGTCCTCATATGTGAAGGTCGGCAGGGAAAACGTCAGCGGCGCGCCGGACTGAATGGTTTCGAGGAGCCGCGCATATCCACGCGAATCGCTGTACAAGAACAGGCGCTCGGGCCATCCGGCGCCAACGGCCGCAACGAGCAGGCTGATCATCAGCGTCGATCCGAGGAGCGTGCGCGCCAGGCGGCCGCGCGCGGCGCCAATCCCGAGCGCGAGCATCGGCGCGAGCACCGGCAGGATGGGCACGAGGAACCGCGCCGGGGCGCTCGTGCCGCCCCACCACATGTAGAGGCGCGTGGTGCTGACCACGTGCGCGGCTATCACCAACAGGAGGACCGAACCGAAAAAGCGCGTATCGGCGCGCCGCAGCATGATCCAGCAGCCGGCGATCGCGAAGACATACACCGGACTGTAGAAGAGCAGGCCAAATTTCTGATCGAACACCAGCCCGAGCAAGCCGCGCGGAATATTCTTCGCGAGCACGTAAATCGCGGTGTAGTCGCCGTACGGCGCCTCGGGATCGATCGTGCCGTAGAACACGTAGAAGAACCCGAGCCAGGCGAACATCGAAAGCGCGACCGGCGCGAGGAGCGCGGTGATGGCTCTCGGCTTCCCTCGCGCCCGCCACACGAGGGCCGCACCAAACAGCGCGAGGAAGATCACGAACTTCGTGTGAAGCCATGGAAGCGCGGCCAGGGCGAGGCCGCGCCAGATCCAGCGCGACACGATCGGCTCGTCCTGCCGCCAGACCCACAGCGCAGCCCAGGCCACAATGAGCGCGCCTGGCATTTCGGGAAAGACGAGCCAGCTGTGCGGCACGAACGGAACGGTCAAGCACACGGCCGCCCAGGTGATCAGCGCTCGAGTCGTGTCGGCCACCGCCTCTGCCAGATCGAAGACAGCGACCGCCGCCGCCGCCGCGATGACAGAAAGAACGAGGATGGCCCCGAGGTAGCCGAATGCGGCATACGCCGGCAGCAGGAGCACAGGCAGGCCCGGCGCATGGATCGAGTAGATCTCGCCGTCGATCCCGCGCTTCATGTAGTCGGGGCGTAGCTCGCCGCCCCAGAACGGGCGGTAATCGCGCTGCCGATGGTTGTTCTCGATTTTCAGATCGCCGTCGGCGAGGAGGCTCTGCGCGATGATCAGGTAGTGCGGTTCGTCGCCCCCAGGCCCGACTCGTTGCGCATTCAGAAGGCCCAGGCCGCCGTACAGGATCAGGCTGACGAGGAAAATCGCGCGGCGCGCCAGCTTGTCGTGCGGAACGTTGTCGCGCGTTGCGAAATTACGGAACGTAG
>MEKT01000165.1:22557-25444 GCA_001767435.1 Acidobacteria bacterium RIFCSPLOWO2_02_FULL_65_29
GACCCGGCGTCCGCAGGCCCGGCATCCCCGCCCGCCGTGAGCCCGATCGCCTTCCGCCACTCATCGAACACGTCGCGCACGTCGGCGTCGCAGAAGTCGATGCGCACGGGCCGCCGCCGCGGACCCTTTCGGTAGTACCGCTCGAAGTACCGATCGATGCCGCCGAACGCCACCTTGAGCGGCACGCCGTCGGCCGCCCAGCACGACACCAGATCGAAGGCCGGGCCGACTACCCGGATCAAATGGCCGTCGTTTTTCCGGCAGAGATAGGCTTCGATTTCCCGGCAATAGTCAGGAATCTGCAAACTGGAATCTCAGCCCCTGTTCCGCTCCCAGACAATCCTGAGGCCATGAAGCGTCAGGTCGACGTCGACGTGCTCGATGAGCCGTGTCTCTGGCGCGATGACCGCTGCGAGCCCGCCTGTGGCGATGCACCGCGCGTTACCGCCAAGTTCGTCATTCATGCGACGCACGAGGCCCTCGACCATCCCGACGTACCCGTAGAACAGCCCCGATTCCATCGCGCCGACCGTCGTTCGCCCGATGACCGTCGACGGCTTGCGGACGTCGATGCGTGGCAGCCGCGCCGCGCGCTGAAACAGCGCATCGGCCGAGATCGTCACACCGGGACAAATCGCGCCGCCAAGGTACTCACCCTTCGACGACACGGCATCGAGCGTCGTCGCCGTCCCGAAGTCGCAGACGATGAGCGGGCGATCGCCGCTCCCGCCGTACATTTCACGCGCGGCGATGGCGTTGACGATACGATCGGCGCCGACGTCCGCAGGGTTCTCGTACAGAATCGGCATTCCGGCGTTCGTGGCTGGGTCGACGATGAGCGGCGCGCGGCCGAAGTACGCCTCGATCATCGTCCGGGCGGTGCCGGTCAGCGGCGGCACGACGGACCCGAGGACGATGCCGGTGACACCTCGGAGATCGATCCCGCTGTGAGCGAAAAGACCCTCGACCAGGAGTCCGAGCTCGTCGGCGGTCCGCTCGCGCAGTGTCTGCAGGCGCCAGCTCCGCACGACGCGCGCCTTCTCGAAGACACCGAGGACGATGTTCGTGTTGCCGACGTCAATTGCTAACAGCATTCACGAGGTTCAGTGCATTCACGAGGTTCAGTGCGTTCACTGAGGTTCGGTGCATTCGCGAGGTTCGGGTTCTACAGCCACGTGATTTCTCCTGACACGATTCGTTCGACCTGTCCTCCGGCCTGCACGAGCAGTGCCCCACGTTCGTCGATGCCGGCGGTGACGCCCGAGCGGCGGCCCGACGGTGTGTCCCATGCCACACGGGCGCCGATGCTCGAGGGGCCGCGCTCGCGCCACTGGTCGAGAATAGCATCGAAACGGCCGGCGAGCAGGTCGTCGTACCGGCTGGCCAGAGACGCGAGCGTCTCGGCGAACAGCAGGGCGCGATCGATTGGCCGCCCGAGCTCGGTCTCGAGCGACGTCGCGCGTCCGGCGAGCGCGGGCGGATACGACATCGCACCGACGTTGATGCCGTAGCCCAGGATGACATTTCCTATTTCTCGTGGGGCCCCATCCATTTCACTCGCGTCGGGGACCCCACCCCCGCCGCTGTTGCTCGGCACATCCGTGCCTCGCAACGGCTCAGGGCTGCCACTCGCCGACGCGCTCGCGCCGTGGCGTTCGCGCGTATCAGGAACCGGACGTCTGTCGACAGCTTCAGCGAGGATGCCGGCCAGCTTGCGGCGGCCGATGAGCAGGTCGTTTGGCCACTTGATGTCGGTCGTGAGGCCCGTCGCATGTTCCACGGCCTCGGCCAGCGCGACGCCCGCGGCAAGAGTCAACAGCCCGATTGCGCGATCGGGCGTCACCTTCGCGCGCGCGGGCACCAGCACAACAGAGACGTACAAGCCGCTCGCCGGCGGCGAAAACCACGTCCGTCCTCGCCGGCCGCGACCGGCGGTCTGCTCGTCGGCGACGACGACGGTGCCTTCGTGGCCGCCGGCGGCGGCCAGTGCGGCGGCGATGTCGTTGGTCGACCCGGTTGACGGAAAGAAGCGGACGTCCGATGCGAGCCCTCCGAGCCGCGCGCGCGCGTGATCGAGTGCTTCGACGAATTCGGGTGGGAGTTCACGCTGCCGAGTCGTCATGGCGATCCGGGACAAGCTCTACCAGGGAGGCATCGCTTGAATCTCAAAGCTGATGTCCACCGCAGGCGCGGAATGCGTCAGGGCGCCGACCGACACGTAGTCGGCGCCGGTTGCCGCCAACTCGGGAATCCGGTCCAACGTGACGCCGCCCGATACCTCCACCTTCGCCCGGCCGCGCGCGAGCGCCACGGTCTCGCGAATCTCGGCGATCGTCAGGTTGTCGGCCAGGATGATGTCGGCACCCGCGTCGAGGGCCTCTCGCACCTGCGCCAGGCTCTGCGCTTCGACCTCGACCGCTGGCAGCAGGCTCCTCAGACGCGCGCGCGCCAGCCTGACGGCCTCGCTCACGCTGCCCGCCAGCCGCACGTGATTGTCTTTGATCAGAACGGCGTCGAAAAGCCCACGCCGGTGGTTGGTCGCCCCGCCGGCGGATACGGCGTATTTCTCCAGTTCGCGCAGAGTGGGCGTCGTCTTGCGCGTGTCGAGGACGGTGATCCGGCCGGCGGCCGCGTCGACGAACTGACGCGTGCGGGTCGCAATGCCCGACAACCGTTGAAGAAAGTTGAGCGCCGTCCTCTCGCCGGCGAGAAGCGCGCGGGCGCGGCCGGACACTTCGGCAATTTCCTCGCCGGGCACCGCACGATCGCCGTCGCGCTTGCTGGCCGATGTGCAGACGCTCGCATCGAGCTGCCGAAACGCGTCGAACGCCACGTCGAGACCCGCGATCACGCACGGCGCCTTCACGAGAAACACGCCGCGCGCCCG
>MEKT01000165.1:25454-27875 GCA_001767435.1 Acidobacteria bacterium RIFCSPLOWO2_02_FULL_65_29
GCCGACGTCCTCGTCGAGCGCGCGGCGCACGAGGTCGCGGTACTGAGACGGCTCTAATTCTGTCAAACTCTCCACTTCTTAATTCTTAATTCCCAATTCTTAATTCCGAGGCCGGCGGCGTCTGTTCGTACCCCTCCACGACCACCGCGCGCGGCTCGCCGGCCACCGCCTGAAACGCCTGTACCCGCAGCGCGGACCTGAGGTCGGCCTCGACGTGCGCCATGAGCGCGACCGCGTCGGCCTCGGCGGTCACGGTCACCCGCGTGATGGGCACGCGCATCGGCTGCTTGGCCTCCGACCGCTGCTTTCGGACCTCGAACAACATCTCGGTGGCCCACGTGTAGATCCGCTCGTCGGCCTGCCGGCGGTCGGGCGAGTTGTCGGCAATCAACCCCTCGAGCTCGGCTCGCGTGGGCCACGCCGACGTGTGAATCGATCCGGCTTTCCACCACGACCACACTTCCTCGGTCACGAAGGGCAGAAACGGCGCGAAGAGGCGCAGGAGGACCGACAAGGCCGCGGCCAGCGCCGAGTTGGCCGACGCCGCGCCCTCGGCGCTCTGTTCACCGTAACGCCGACCCTTGACGAGCTCGAGGTAATCGTCGCAGAAGGGCCAGAAGAATTCCTCGGTTCGCTGCAGCACGCGGGCGTAGTCGTAGGCCTCGAACTCCAGCGTGGCCTCGTCGACGAGCGCCGCGAGGTTCCTGAGCATCGCTCGATCGACGGGTGCGATGATCTCCCCCGCCTTCGCCCGCGGCTTCGGCGCGCCAAGCCCGTCCGGTGCCGGCGTGGCGCCCTCGGCCTGCGGTTTCGGCGGCGCGAGCGCAAACTTGGACGCGTTGAGCAATTTGATGGCCAGCCGCCGGCCAACGCGCATCTGGTTGGTGTCGAACGCCGTGTCTGTGCCGGGACGCCCACTCGCCGCCCAGTAGCGCACGCCGTCGGACCCATGCTCCTCGAGCAGCGCCATCGGCGTCACGACGTTGCCCTTGGATTTGGACATCTTCTTCCGATCGGGATCGAGCACCCAGCCGGAAATGGCGGCGTTGGTCCACGGCAGCGAATCGTGCTCGAGGTGCGCGCGAAGCACCGAATCGAAGAGCCACGTCCGGATGATGTCGTGGGCTTGCGGCCGCAGATCCATCGGAAACGTCACCGCGAAGAGCGCCTGATCGTCGGGCCACCCGCAGACGATCTGCGGCGAGACCGACGACGTCGCCCAGGTATCCATCACGTCCGGGTCGGCGGCAAAGCCCCCTGGCGTCCCGCGCTGATCCGCGCGGTACCCGTCCGGCACATCGGTCGATGGATCGATCGGCAACTGCTCTTCGCGGGGCACGAGCGGGCGGTCGTGCTGCGGCCGGCCGTTGCCGTCCAGCGGGTACCAGACCGGGAACGGCACGCCAAAGAAGCGTTGGCGGCTGACGCACCAGTCGCCGTTCAACCCGTTGGCCCAGTTCTCGAAACGGGTTTCCATGTACTCCGGGTGCCACGCCAGCTCCTTGCCACGCGCAATCAGCTGATCCCGGAACTCGATCGTCTTGAAGAACCATTGCCGGCTCGTGACGATCTCGAGCGGCCGGTCGCCCTTCTCGTAGAACTTCACGGCGTGGGTGATCGGGCGCGGCTCGCCCACGAGATCGCCCGACTCTCGCAAATGCTCGACGATCTTCACCCTCGCTTTCGACGCCGACAGGCGAGTCAAGCCGGCGTAATAGCGCTCGGCGCGCACCGCGTCCACCGACTCCCATCCCGCGCTGCCCCAACCGACCTCTCGCAGCGTGCCGTCGGACTGAATCACCGCACGCACGGGCAGATTCAGCTCGCGCCACCACGTCACGTCGGTGATGTCGCCAAAGGTGCAGATCATGGCGATACCGCTGCCCTTTTCGGGGTCGGCGAGCGCGTGCGCCTTCACGGGCACGCGAACTCCGAACAAGGGCGTGATCACGTCCCTCCCGAAGAGCGGCTTATAGCGCTCGTCGTCGGGATGGGCCACGAGCGCCACGCAGGCGGGAATCAGTTCCGGGCGCGTCGTGTCGATCTCGACGGTTCGGTGAGAGGCGGATTCCCCGGGCCGGCTAAAGCCGGACGCTACCGGTCCCGGATCGACGGCGAACGTGACGCGGTGATAGGCGCCCGGGAGCTCGCGATCCTCGAGCTCGGCCTGCGCCACCGCCGTGCGGAAGTCCACGTCCCAGAGCGTCGGCGCCTCGACCTGATACGCGAGGCCGCGCCTCAGCAGGCGAAGGAACGCCACCTGCGACACGCGCTGCGCCCGCGGGCTGATCGTCGCGTACGTCATCGACCAGTCGACAGACAGGCCGAGATACCGCCACAACGCTTCGAAAGCCTTTTCGTCTTCGACCGTCAGGCGGTTGCACAGCTCGATGAAGTTCGGGCGCGACACGGAAATAGGAT
>MEKT01000166.1 GCA_001767435.1 Acidobacteria bacterium RIFCSPLOWO2_02_FULL_65_29
AATCTCGTCGCCACTCTCACGGAGTGACTTGCATTCCTCCGTTCAAGGACCGGTGAAGGCTTTCGCAAACCATGCGAGGACGACTGCCTGTCGATCCTGGTAGCTCGCGAGGCTGTACACCTTCCCATCGGACCCTGTCAGCGAGAACGGAGGCGCGGGATGGCCGACGCTCAACTCGACGGCCGCCGGCGCCGGAGCGTTCGCCTCGGATTCGCGACCAGGCGCGGTGGTGTCACCGCAAGACGCGGTCGACACCCAGAGGAGGGCCGCGCAGACCGGGGCCGCGAATCTCTGGAGGCCTCGCATGACCAAGCCAGCATACACCTAACAGCACGCGCGAATGCGCGTTCCGCCGGCCGCGGTGCCCCGCTATAATCAGCGGGGGGCGATGAGACTATCTCCCGGCACGCGGTTCGGCGCCTTCGAAGTGCTGTCGGCGATCGGGGCCGGCGGCATGGGTGAGGTGTATCGCGCGCACGACGAGAAGCTTGGCCGCGACGTGGCCATCAAAGTGCTCCCGGATCGCTGGCTCGAGGATCCCGAGCGGCTCGCGCGGTTCCGCCGCGAGGCGCGCCTGCTGGCCTCGCTCAACCATCCGAACATCGCGGCCATCTACGGCATCGAAGACGTCGACGGCGTGCACGCGCTGATTCTCGAGCTCGTCGAGGGCGAGACGCTGGCGGACCGCTTGGCTCAGGGCCCGCGGCTCACGGCTGAGGGATCGAGCCGGCCTGCGCCATCAGCTGTGGGCCGTGAGCCAACTGGGCGCCCCTCCGTCAAGGAGGCGCTCGACTTCTCGCGGCAGATCGCCGACGCGCTGGATATGGCGCACGAGAGAGGGATCGTCCATCGCGACTTGAAGCCAGCGAATATCACCATCACGGCCGGCGGCATCGTGAAGCTGCTCGACTTCGGGCTGGCGAAGGCGGTGGCGGGCGACGGGAGCGGCCCCGATCTGGCGCAATCGCCGACCATCACGGGCACACGCGAGGGAACGATTCTGGGCACTGCGGCCTACATGAGCCCGGAACAGGCTCGTGGGAAGGCGGTCGACAAGCGGACCGATATCTGGGCCTTTGGCGTCGTCCTGTACGAGATGCTCAGCGGCCGCGCCGCATTTCCTGGCGAGACGGTCTCGGACACCATCGCGGCGATTCTCGAACGCGAGCCCGACTGGCGGGCTTTGCCTGCCGCGACCCCGCCCGCCATCCACGCACTGCTGAAACGCTGCCTCGAACGTGACCTCAAGCGCCGGTTGCGCGACATGGGTGACGTGCGCTTCGAGCTCGATGAGGCGCTCAATGAACGTGCGCCGGCCGGCCAAGCCGCAAGAGAAGACGACGATACCGAGCGACGAAAGCGATGGGCTTGGATGGCAGGGGCCTTCTTAGGCGTCTTGGTGATCGGCGCGGTCGCCGGCGCCGTGATCGCGACGCGCGTGAGGACCCCGGCAACGGCTTCGATCCAGGCCCCAGGCCATTTCGTGGTGCCGCTGTCCTCGAGCGAGCGTTTGACGGGCCTCGATTTTCCGGCGGTGGCGATTTCATCCGATGGCTCGTTGCTCGCGTACGTCGCGTCTCGAGGCGGCGGTCCGATGGAGTTGTTCCTCCGGCCGACTAATGCGGTTGACGCAAGAGCCATTGCCGGCACACGGAACGCCACGACGCCATTCTTTTCGCCGGACAACCGGTGGATCGCCTTTTTCGCCGACGGCCAGCTCAAGAAGGTTTCGACCTCTGGCGGCGCTCCCATCACATTGTGTGACGCGCCGGTCGGCCTCGGGGGGAGTTGGGGAGCCGATGACACCATCGTGTTCTCGGCCACGACTGGATCCGGCCTCTCGCAAGTTTCCGCGAACGGCGGCAGGCCGCAGTCGATGACGCGCCTCGACGCGAAAAAAGAGGAATTCAGCCATCGCTGGCCCGAATGGCTGCCCGACGGCAAGACGATCGTCTACACGGTCGGTACGGCCGGAAGCTGGGACGATGCACAGATCGTCGCGCAGTCGCTGACATCAGGCGAACGATGGGTGCTCGTTCAAGGCGGGACCAATCCGCATTACCTGCCGTCAGGGCACGTGATCTATGCCCACCGTGGCGCCATTCTGGCCGTGCCTTTCGATCCAGCACACCCCCAGGCGACGGCAACGCCGGTGCGCGTGCTCGACAACGTCGTGCAATCGCTCGACGGTGCGGCGCAGCTCAGCGTGTCAGCCTCGGGCACCGGCGTGTATATCGCCGGCGCATTCAGATCGAATCAGCGCAGGCTCGTCACCGTCGATCGGACCGGGGCGGCCAGCCCATTTGCGGCGCCGCCAGGCGCGTACGTGGCGCCGAGGCTGTCGCCAAACGGCTGGCAACTTCTCGTGACGATTGAGGGCGCCACCAACGACGTCTGGATTCACGACATCATGCTGGGGACACTGAACCAGGTCACGTTCGATGCGGGCGCCAACGTTCCCGTCTGGACCCCGGACGGCCAGCGAGCGGCCTTCAGCTCGAACAAGGAAGGCGCGCTCAACCTCTTCTGGACGGAGATCTTTCGACCTGGGCCGGCCGAGCGGCTCGGATTGAGCGAGAACGTGCAAGTCCCGGGCTCGTGGTCGCCCGACGGGGGCGTGCTCGCGTTCGTCGAGCAGGAGCCCGCGAACGGCCGCAACGTCTGGCTCATGACGGTACAGGGCGATCGGGCCGGACGGCCGTTTCTGAACTCGCCGTTCGACGAAAGCGCGCCGCGGTTTTCGCCCGATGGCCGCTCGATCGCGTACGTCTCGAATGAGTCGGGTCGTGCCGAGGTCTACTTCCGATCGGTGGCCGATCCGGCTCGGACGCAGCCGGTGTCGAACAACGGCGGCACCGAGCCCGTCTGGGCTCGCAGTGGTCGCGAGCTCTTCTATCGCGAAGGCGACACGATGATGGCCGTTTCGCTCGCCGGCAGCGGCGCCGACCTGCGCGTCGCGGGACGGCAAGCGCTGTTCCAGGGCGAGTTCGCGAAGGCGACGATCGATGCCGCCAACTACGACGTCATGCGAGACGACCAGCGCTTCGTCATGATCCGGGCTGAGGAGGCGTCCGCGCAGGCGTCACTGCACGTCCTCGTCAACTGGTTTGGCGCCATCGCCTCCTCACTGTCCTCGCCATCGCGCTGATGCGCGCCTCACCGCGCCGATCCTTGGGGCGCGGGCCCTTTGATCGTGGCGGTGTATGGTGCCAATCCTTCGGCCCGTTCGACCGCGACAATCAGAGCCTCAACCGTCGCTTCGTGCGGATTGTAGGTGACGACCGCTTCGTGGTCCTCGAACGACACCGTCGCGCGTGTGACCCCTTTGACAGCCAGCAGTGCGGACCGCACTGACGCAACGCAACCCTCTCATATCATTCCGGAGATGCTGAGCGTCACCGTGACGGACTCGCGTGGCCGAGGTATGTCGGTGGCCGGCGATGCGCCGCGACACCCCGCAGCCGCTGCGACGCCGATCATCGCCAGCAGTTCGCGCCTTGTCATGTTCTTCGCTCTCCTTGGTCTACGAGACATCTTCTAGGGGCCAGGGCGGTTTCACGACCTGCCCGGTGGCCGAGGCCGGGCGCCCGCGGGCGCGGAAGGCCGTCAGCCGTCAAGGCGATTCGCTGAACGTGAGCTCTGCGGCGGCGATGCCCTGCTCGCCGCAAAATGAATAGAACAGATACGTCCGCCCGTCCTCCTCGAACAGCCCCGGATCTCGGAGCTGCCGGACGGGGCCCTTCACGTCGCCGCCCTGGGACTGCGCGTTCGGCAGGTGCGTACACTCGTACGCGGCTTCGGGCTGGAGCACGTCCATCGGCTCCGATGCGCGCCAGCTCGCCCAGTCGCCGGCCAGATCGATGGTCGACACCATGACACGTTCGGGCGCATCTCCAATGCCGGTGAAGAACACATAGAGCGTGCTGCCCCGTTTGGTGACCGCGACGTGCCGTACGCGGCCCGCATACGGACCGCCGCGAAACGGATTGGCGCCCGCTTCGAAGCTCACGATGGGATCTGTCGAGCGCAGCAACAAGCCCAACCGGGCCATCCCGTACACGTGCTCGCCGTGCGGAAACACGCGCAGATAGCTCGTCTTGGAGATCGCCGAACCGACGTCGAAGCGAATGCCGTCGCTCGATTCGGCGACCTGCGTGAACTGGCCGTAACCATGCTGCCGCGCCCATTCGCGGGCGGCGGCTGCGCCGATCGGCCAGCGCTGGCCGTCGGTGTACCAGCCGTGAAACCACAGAACCAGCCGCTGCCGGTTCGTGTCGACGTAGATCTCCGGTGAGGCGACGTGGGTGTAGAAGTTCTCGAGGTTCTCCGGCGGATCGGGCTGCGGCCGGAAGAACGCCGTGTTGGCAACGGGCAGCACACCCGGCTCGTGGATCTTCCACGGACCTTCGATCCGGTCGGCATAGGCGAGCCGGATGAACGCCCCCATGTGATGGGCGAAGTACATGTAGTAGCGCCCGAGCGGCTGCCTCACCCACGGCGGCACGCGAATCACGGTGGGACCATTGACGTTGTCGCCGAGCGACGGCGATGTGCGGGTTGTGATGAGAGGATTCTGCGGGAGCCGGCGCGCGGTCACGCCGGCCGCCGCCTGCGGAACGCTCTGGCCCGGGCCGACCGGGAGCGCGACCGCCAGAATGCCTCCAAGCGTCACGGCGGTGGCAAAGCGTCGCATGCAGGCGCTATTTTGTCATGAAGCCGCGCCGGCGTATCCTTGACCACCCTTGAAACCGGTATCTGAGGGGACGACCATGAATACCTGCCCGCGCGGACCGATCGTCGCCGTCGCCCTCCGGGGCGGAACAGAAGGCACATCGTGATGCGACGTCACGTGCGATGGCTGGGAGGGCTCGTCATCGTGATTTCGCTCTGGATGCCCGTCGTGGCGCAGCGCGGAACCGCGGACGGCCAGTGGCGCAGCTACAACGGTGATCTTGGAAGCACCAAGTACGCGCCGCTGGATCAAATCAACAAAGGCAACGTCGCCGCACTCAAGATTGTCTGGCGCCGTCCCGCCGTCGATTCCAGGCTGACGGCAAAGAATCCCACGCTCACCTTTTCGGGCAACTTTCGCGCCACGCCGCTCATGGTGAACGGCGTGTTGTACAGCCCGAACGGCGTCGGGTTGGTCGAGGCATTCCATCCAGCGACCGGTGAAACGATCTGGGTGCAGGAGCCGTTCGCCGCGACCGAGCTCCCCGGGGACAGTACGCGCGGCGTCGCCTACTGGAGCGACGGCCGCGACGAACGGATCCTCGCGCAGCGCGGCGGACATCTCTACGCGCTCAACGCGAAGACAGGAAAGGTCTACGACAACTTCGGCCAGCGAGGCCGCGTCGATCTCAAAATCGGCCTCGGCCCCCTGATGACCGATTATCGGTGGACCGGGGCGCCGCTCGTCATCCGCGATGTGGTCGTCGTCGGGGCGTCCATGACCGACTCGCCCGGACAGAAGGAGCAGCCTCGTGGCGATGTGCGGGCGTTCGATGTTCGGACCGGAGCGCTGCGATGGCAGTTTCATGTCATTCCACAGGCCGGCGAGTTCGGCGTCGAGACGTGGGAAGGCGAGTCGTGGCAGTACAGCGGTCAGGCGCCCGTCTGGTCGCTCTTCAGCGCGGACGAAGAGCTCGGCTACCTGTACATGCCGGTCACGTCACCTACGAGCGACATGTACGGCGGCCATCGCCTTGGCGACAACCTCTTTGGCACGAGCCTGGTGTGCGTCGACGCCCGCACCGGCAAGCGCGTGTGGCACTTTCAACTCACGCACCACGATCTCTGGGACTACGACCCGCCGACGGCCCCGACTCTCGTGGACATCACGGTCGAGGGGAAACCCATCAAGGCCGTCGTTCAGGTGACGAAGCAGTCGTTCGCGTACGTCTTCGACCGCGTCACGGGGCAGCCCGTCTGGCCGGTTCAAGAGCGGCCCGTTCCGCAATCCACCACGCCGGGCGAGAGGACGGCGGCGACGCAACCGTTTCCGACCAAGCCGCCGGCGTTCGATCGGCAAGGATCGACGATCGACAATCTGATCGATTTCACGCCCGAGCTCCGAGCCGAAGCGCTGGCCATCGTCAAGGAGTACGTGATTGGTCCGCTGTTCACGCCGCCGTCGATTCGGGGTACGGGCGCGACGGACACGAAAGGCACGATTCAACTGCCGGGATCGGTCGGCGGCGCCGACTGGCAAGGAGCCGCGTTCGATCCGGACACAGGATGGCTCTATGTGCCGTCCATTACGACGCCGTTCGTCGCGGACATCATCGAAGGGAACCCCAAGGAGACCAATTTCCGCTACACGCGAGGGTCACGGCGCTGGATAGGCGGACCGCGCGGGCTGCCGCTCTTCAAGCCGCCGTACGGCCGCATCACGGCGATCGATCTGAACCGCGGCGAACATCGCTGGATGGTGCCCAACGGCGATGGGCCACGCGA
>MEKT01000167.1:0-1213 GCA_001767435.1 Acidobacteria bacterium RIFCSPLOWO2_02_FULL_65_29
CATGGATGGCTGCCATCGCATCACTTCGATACTTCTTGCTCATTCGCTTTCCACCTCCATGAAATCGCCTCTCTTCAACAGCTCCGCGAGCTGCTTCTCCGTCAACGCCAGCACGTGCTTCGCAGCTTCCTTGAACTGTTCTTCCTCATCGTCATCGATGTTCGCCCGCTGGCTCTTGGCGAACGCGTACACGAAGAATGCCCTGGCACCGCGACGGAACAGGATGATGGTCCGGTAGCCTTTCGATCTTCCCTGCCCCGGTCTGGCGATCCGCTGTTTGATGACCTCACCGCCAAGGTCCGCATCGATCTGGCCTTTCTCGGCCCGAGCAACAGCCTCACGCAAGGCCTCATCCGCAATCCCTTCCTTCCTGGCAAAGCGTTGAAACCATCTGGATTTGAAGATTCGCACAGGACGCCTTCATTAATATTATGGCACTAAGTGCTATAGTTACAAGGACCTTCCGTCCTGCCGTCCATCGCCCCGTGGCCTGCTTCGCCTGGGGATCGGCGCCGGGGGCGCTCGGGCTGCGCGATCGCCGGGCTCTCGGCAAGCCCGATCGCCGGATGATCCACCTTCCCGTACGGTCCGCCATCTCTTTTCTCGAGCATGCCGAAAAGTGGCTCCTTCCCGTTCTGCCCTTTACGGCAGGGCAGCTATCGCTGTTCGTGAACGACAGCATCGCGAGGCCGGACCCCCTCGTCATCGAACGGCTCGGTGCGATGAGCAGCGTAGAAGAGTCGCTCCAGCGACTCGTGACTCATGGTTGATACAACGAACCCTTCTGATGTGGCGGAAGAGTGCCGGGTCTTCTGCCGCTACCTCTCCGATCGTCCGCCGCCCACCGAGGTGCTCTCCGCCTACCGGCGCGCCCATCAGTGCGTCGTCGTGGCAGCCGACGCCGCGTGGCCTCCAATCGACGCCGCGCTCCTGCGGATCGCGAGATTGGGTCCGTCCTTGACGCGCGCGGCCGATGCCTCTGCGGTGACGTTTGCGAAATCGAGCCTGTTGAGACGAAAGCTGGTGCTGCTGCTTGCGATCCTCGAAAGCTGTGGCTCGACGATCGGCGCGGTTGACACCGTCGTTCCAGGCCCTCGCGTCAGGTGGGTGGCAGGCATCGTGCTGAGCGTCGTCGTGTTCGCCTTGGCGCTCTGTCTGGCCGCCGCGGCGGTCGTTGCGTTGCGGATTTGGTACCGGCTCGCGCTGGGCCGGC
>MEKT01000167.1:1242-9906 GCA_001767435.1 Acidobacteria bacterium RIFCSPLOWO2_02_FULL_65_29
GGCGCATCGTTCTGGTGGGATCGGGGGCGAGCGCGGTCCATTTCGCGCTCACCGCACTGCAGAAAGGACACGAGGTGCTCATGCTCGACGTGGGGCATGAGCGGCCGGAGTCCGTCCTCCCCGGCGCCACTCTCGCGCAGTTGAGAGACAGGCTCGCCGATCCCGTCGCTTATTTTTTGGGCGACTCTTTCGAGAGTGTGCTCTTTCCGACACAGGGAACCGAGTATTACGGCTTTCCTCCAAGCAAGAGCTACATCTTCACGGGCACGCCGCCGCAATTTCGCTGGCGGGTCGAGGGGTTCGCGCCGCTCGCGTCGTTCGCTCGAGGCGGGCTGGCGGAGGCCTGGACCGCCGGCGTCTATCCATTCAACGACGCCGAGTTGGCCGACTTTCCGTTCACGTACGCCGACATCGCGCCGTACTACGATCGGGTGGCCCAGCGCATAGGCATCAGCGGAGAAGTGGACGATCTCGCCCGGTTCATGCCGGTCCACCAGCATCTGCTCCCGCCGCTCGATCTCGACGAGCACTCGAGTCTCATCCTTCGAACGTACGCGGAGCGCCGCGCGTCGCTCAACCGGCGTTTGGGCTGCTATATCGGTCGATCCCGCATCGCGACGATCAGCCGGGACCGCGAAGGGCGACAGGCGTGCAGCTACCTGGGCCGTTGTCTGTGGGGATGTCCATCTGACTCGTTGTACACACCCTCGATCACGCTCGCCGAATGCCGGCGGCACGATCGCTTCCGGTACGTCTCGGGGGTCTACGTGCGGTACTTTCGGACGAATGCCCATCGACGTATCACAGCCGTGGTCGTGGACACCGGCCCCGGAAAGGCCAGCGAGGACGTACCGGTGGACACGCTTGCCCTGGGCGCCGGCACGCTTTCGTCCTGCAAAATCTTCCTGGAGTCGGTGTTTCGCGAAACCGGCCAGCTCGTGACGCTGCATGGGCGATGGACAACCAGCAGATCCTGATGCCGTTCGTGAACGTGCGCATGCTCGGACGACAGTACGATCCGAATACCTACCAGTATCACCAGGTCGGCCTGGGACTCGAGGGTTCCACGCCTCGTGAATACGTGCACGGACAGATCACGACGTTGAAGACCGCGATGATTCACCCGATCGTGCAGAGGGTTCCGTTCGATCTCAGGACGTCCCTCTTCCTTTTCCGCAATCTGCACGCCGCGTTGGGCCTCGTGAATATCAATTTGCACGACACTCGTCGCGACCACAATACGGTCGTGCTGGAACCGGCCTCTGGGGAAACGGACGGCAGACTGCTGGTCCACTACGAGACGGGACCCGCCGAAGCGGAACGGATACGCCATGCGATGCGGCGCGTCAGACGCGTGCTCCGCCGTCTGGGATGCTTCGTCCCGCCAGGCATGGCGCACGTGCGTCCCATGGGCGCAAGCGTGCATTACTGCGGCCTGCTGCCGATGTCGCGCGCGCGCGATCCATGGACGACGTCCAGCCTCGGCCAAAGCCACGATTTCGACAACCTGTTCTTCGTCGATGGCACGACATTTCCGTTCCTTCCGGCGAAGAACCTGACGTTTTCGCTGATGGCGAACGCCGCCCGTATCGCCGACTGCGCGTTCTGAAGGTGTCATGGCCCCGCTTCTCGTACCGCTCCTCTTTCGGTCCTCGAAGCCGGCCGCCACGTGGTTGATCTGGGCGTCGCCGAACTGTTTCGGAAGCCGTCTCGCCCATGGAAGGGTTGAATCCGTCAGGATCGGGAATGACTGGCTTGACTCGGAGAGTTCGCCGAAAGGGGCAGTCGGGGGACGCGTGCGCCGTCCAGCGTTACTCTTCGGCGATCTCGAGTTCTAAGAGCGAGGCATCGGTTATCACGCTCGGGCGCCCCGGCCCCCGCGTTTCCAGGTGTCCGGATGCCGATGCAGGTGAAGCACGGCGAGCACCGTGACGAAGTCATCGTCAACGGTAAAGAAGACGCCGTAGGGGAAATCTCGAACGAGCGCCCGCCGAGCGCCTTCTTCGATTTCCGGAAATTGAAAAGGACGCTCCAGCAATCGCGCGAACAGGCCGTTGACGTCAGCTTCGAACCGGAATCCGAGGCCTGGGCGCTCGCGCTCGTATCGAAGGGCCGCCTCGAAGATCTCGAGCTCGGCCTCAGACGAGACGTCGAGCCGTCGCATCACCGAGCGATGCGCAGACGGGCGAGGAGCTCTTCGCGGACTTCAGGCCAGGGACGTGAGGTCATCTCACCGCGGCGATATGAGGCGACTCGTTCAGCGACGACCTGGCGATGCCAGCCCGGCACCGGCACTTCTTCAGGATGCTCCGAGAAATGATCCCAGAGGCCCTGAATGTATTCAAGCTTCTCATCCGCGGAGAGCTCGTCAAAGCCGGGCGGCGGAAGGGTCGGCTGTGCCATTTCCCAAGTATACCGTCGTCCTCCGTGATCTGGCGCCTACTGTTCGGCGACTGTGACCAGTCTCAAATCAATCGGCCCATCAGCAAATGCGGCATCCAGTGGGGCAAAGACATCAGTCCGAGCCGACCTGCGAGCAGTGGCAAGCCGTTCATTCAGGCTCCGGTCATTGACTCGCGGAGTTCCAATCCCAGAGGCGAAGCCCCCAGTCTCTGCCTTCCGCCACGACGGCTCCGGCGTACCCGTCACAAGGCCGGAAGGAACGTAATGTCCATCGGCTGCAATCAGCGCTCTGCAAGGTTTCCGGCCTTCCAGGCGTAAGGGAAACATGGAACGTGACGGTGGGAGCCGTGAGGCCGGCGCCCAGCGCCTTGAGGTAGGCTTCCTTCCTCGTCCAGCAGAGATAAAACCCTTCAACCCGCAGCTCCGGCGGCAGGGAACGAAATTCGGCGAGCTCCCTCGACGAGAAAAACTGTTCGGCCACTCCCTCGTCTGGGACATCGGAACGGATGGCCTCGACGTCGGTCCCGATCTCGCGACCACGGGAGAATGCGTACACGGCGAGGCCTTGCGAATGCGCAAGGTTGAAGCGGATGGGCGGGTCAGACTCACCCAAGCGGAGCCTCGGCTTCCCCTGGGGTTCGTACACGAACTGGACGGCGGCTGGTCGTTGCGTGTACTGGCCGAGGATGGCACGCAGGATTCCCCGGCCTCTGATGAAGCGATGGCGGTCGCGGGGAAAAACGAAACGCGATGCGCGCTCCCGCTCGTCATCTGCCAGCACCACCTCGAATTCGCGCAATGAAAGGTGCTCGGAATCAAGGAAAGCGCGCCAGAGGTGGACCTCGTTGTCCGCAAGGTCTGGTGCGCACGGTGGCTCGGACCAGTCCGCCGAAAGGGGCATGTTATTCGGCGATTTCGAGGGTCCAGTTGCAGGCGGCACGCACGTCGCCGAAGTGCCCCGTGACAAGAAGACGCAGCGCCGTTCGGGTTGGAAGATAGACCCGCTTCGGGTAATGTCCGGGAATCGAAGGAGCGCTACTCGCCTGCCGGCGCGTCCGACCCCGGCGGACGTCAGCCGACGCACGATAATCGGCAACCTTCACGGTGGCGGCAGTGTCCCCGCGAGCAAACCGGTCCGGGATCAGGAACAATCCGTACACCTGGTGCGGGCCGTACCACGGGCTGGCCACGACCTCGATTGGGGACAAGGTATTCTGGTCGGCGTCGCCCCCGATCTGACCACAAGAGACTGTCGGACCTCTGGTGGCCAACCAGACAACCGAGCCTGCGGTCGCGACGGCCAGGGCGGCCATGCCCTTGAGCCAAATGCCATGGCTAAGCCCCATTGGCTCTGATCTTAACGCCCGGTCAGCGAAATACAACCACGCTCGTAAAATTACGACCCGCGACTGCTCGATCAGTCGCCGGGGGTCGTCGCCGCGAAGCGGCCTCAGCCGAGAGGTATCTCAAGAATCCGGTTCTTCCATTCCTCCGGATCTGATGCCGCCCACACGAGCACGAGCGCCTCGATGACCTGCGCGAGGGGCGTGCGCGGCTTGACGAGAAACACGCCTGGGCTCGAACGTCCGGCCTCGAGGAACTCGCCAAAGTGTCTCGGCATCGTGCGGAAATCGTGGGTCACAAGAATTCGGCCCTGCTGGGCGGCGATCGCCAGAACGTCAGGATCAGGAATCCCCTCAAGCTTCGCAAGGTGTGCGGACAAGAAATCGATCGCGGGTTCTCGCCGCAAACACCCGGAAAGGATTGCGTGACGAAGGCTGGCATCCGCCAAGAAGCGGACCATCCGTCAGGGTTGCGGCGTCTGCGATTGACGGCGCGCGCGCTCCAGCTTCTCTTTCAGATCGGGCGGCGCAGGGTGCACGTCGCTGAACGCATCCTCCACACGCTCGCGGGCCGCCATGTCGTCGTCTACTTGGTTCTTGTGTCCCAGGTAGAAGGTGATGGCCCCGTAGACCTGCTCCAAGCTCAAGGTCGGGAAGTCCGAACGAATCGCTTCCGGGGATTGACCCTCCCGGAACTCCCGTACGACGCAGTCAAGCGGCACACGACTCCCCACAAGGTAGAAGCCATCGTCGCGTCGCTCGACGAAATCCCGATCCATGGGCTCACCCCAAACTCAAGTTTAGCAGAACAACCCTCAAAGCCGGCCCATAGAAGGCAGACTACTTGGCTGTCATCACGGTGTATCCTCCGGACGCGGCTCACTGGTCGTCGGACTCTCCCGAGAGGAAACGCTGATGGAGTGCCTTCACTGCAAAGGTCGTCTTGTGAAGGGAACCGCGCCATTCGCCATCGATCACGGCGGCTACCATCTCCACTGGGACGCCGTCCCTGCCTGGGTGTGCACGCAGTGTGGCGAGCCGCTGTTCGAGGGCCGGGAGGTCGACGTGATTCAAGAGACGATCAAGGCGCTCGACAAAGAGAACGAGAGGCTTCTCATCGCCACCTAGACGAGACTCCCTCATTCACACGCTTCGCGAACGACCGGAGGAACCGCCGCTCCCGGGGCGTCAGCGACGAGAGGCTCCAACGTCTTCCGGACAGAATGGAAACGGCCAGCTGATCAAGGTCAGTGTTTTGAAAGCGGCGGGGCTTCCTGAGCGAGATTATTGCCGGAGTAGGACGGGTCATCGGCCGAGCAAGCGGCGTGTCAACAGCGTCTGCATGTCCCGGCGACCGTCGGCGATCAGATACACATAGACGCGACGACCCGCGACCCGATAAATCACTCGATACGGCTCGAATAACGTCTCGCGATACTCGCGGATCCCGAGCGCCAGCAGTTCCTTCGGGTACGAGCCGCGTGCAGGGAATCTCGCCGATCCTTCGATCGTGGTCTCGATGTGGTCGAGAACGTACTCGGACTTCGCCGGCGCGTCGTGTTCACGGATGTAGTCGTAGATCTCTTCGAGATCCCGCCCCGCGTCCTCGGTCAGCAGGACCTCGAAACGCATCAGCCGCGTACTGTTTTCTGGCGTATGCGCCTGAAGACGTCCGAGGCCGCCATCGTCTTGCCTTTCTCGATCTGGCGGTTACCGAGCGCCAGGATCTTCAGCAGGGCCATGGTCTCCTGCGTTTCCTCATAGGAGGCGACGTCTTGAATGACGGCCTTGGCGGTTCCGTTCTGGGTGATGACCAGCGGCTCTCGTCGTTCAGTGAGCCGGCGAACGACATCGGCCGCGTTGGCCTTGAGGTAGCTGATCGGCCTGATCTGAGTTGAGTACTTCATGGCTTGTCACACAGGCCGGCGTAACGGCCCGACGGTCACTCCGATCCCTCGTCGGTTGCGAGGTCGACGCTTCGCGGCCCGATGGACCAAATATAGTCTGAATTTGGTCCTACGTGCAAGCCCGGCTCAGGTGATTTTCCCTCATGGCGCGCATATTTTCTCTTGCAGACCGGCCGGCGCCAACTTGTTGAAGTCCCCGAGATTGAACGTGTAAATACGTTCCGCCGCGCATCTTGCCGCGCAGCGCAGCAGCAGAGCGTCGTAAATTTTCGCGCCGATCCATCCGCCGCTTGCCATCGTGTTCAGTGTCTCCAGGTAGTCCTCTTTGCCGAGGGATACGACCTCAACATGCGGCAGGATGTTCTCGATGACGATGCGTGCCGCTTCAACCGGATGTATGCGCGGCTGGACCGGCAGGCGGGTGAGCGCGGCGAACACTTCCGCGATCGAGTGCAGGCCCATAAATCCCTTGTCCTGCCCCGCGGCGACGCGCAGCAGCGCAGGCCTGGCTTGCGCGTAGTGCGGATGGCTTTGCTCGGAGGCCGCAACGAGCACCGTCGTATCGAAGAAAATATCCACCAGGCTACGCTTTCAAAACAGACTCAATCCGCTCCTCGCGCACGTCCTCGAGGATGCGCTCCCAGTTTGCCCCCGGTTCCGCACTGCCCTGATGGACCCACAGACCATCGACCTTGACCATGGAAGGCCGCTGTTCGACCCGCTTGAGAAGCACGCCCTCCGGCTGCTCAATAGCCTCCAGCTCCGTGTCCGGCTTGAAGCCCAGCCGCTCCCGGAGACGTTTGGGGACGACAATCCGCCCCGCTTTGTCGATCCTGAGTTCCATACCATTAATAATACCATATACCAGTGAGAATGGCTATGAAAGGCGGTTGAGGGGAGCGGGGACCTCGACGCGGTTTGACCTCGGCCCTGTCATCTCAATACAATAGCTGTAATGCATGCAATGAACGCAATGCATTCATTAGCAGCATCGACATCAATAAATAGGTGCCTGGTGGCAAGTCTGACCATACGAAACCTTGACGATTCGCTGAAGACGACGCTGCGTCTGAGGGCGGCGAGCCATGGCCGATCCATGGAAGAGGAAGCCCGGCAACTGCTTCGCCATGCTCTGGTACACGATCGGCCATCGACGGGTTTGGGATCGCGCATGGCCCGTCGCTTCGCTGCGGTTGGGGGCGTGGACTTGCCAGACGCCAGGCGTTCCATGCCGCGTCAACCTCCCACATTCCCGTCGCGTGACGCTGAATGATCCTGCTCGATACGAACGTCGTGTCGGAGTTGATGCGCCCAGCGCCCGAACCCAAGGTGTTGGAGTGGCTGGATGCCCAACCCGCGGCCGATGTCTGGATGAGTGCCATCACCGTGGGCGAAATCCGATTGGGTATTGCGCTTCTGCCAGACGGGCAGCGCAGAGAGCGCCTGGCCGGCCTGACCGAGGCGATGTTCCAGGAAGATTTTTCAGACAGTTGCCTGTCTTACGACGTGCTGGCCGCCGCGGAATACGCGGGGATCGTCGCGACCAGAGCTCGTCTGGGACGTCCTATCAGCGTTGAAGACGCGCAGATTGCGGCGATTGCTCGTTCAAGCGGCCTCACGCTCGCGACGCGGAACACGAAGGACTTTTCGGATATCGAGAACTTGCCGCTCGTGAATCCATGGACGTGAACTAGCAGGCGGGTCTGAAGACCCGCACTACAGCCGAATACTACACTGACAGGCGGGTCTGAAGACCCGCACTACACGCCGAATACGGCCTTCGCCGCGTCGCGCGTGACGCTCACGAGCTGGTCGATCTCTGCGGCCGTGATGACGAGCGGCGGCGCGAAGAAGATGACGTCACCCGGCGCTGGATGCGCCCCCGCTGTCTGGCGCCCCCGTGCGATAACGCCGCGCTTCATCATCTCGGCCCGAAGCCGCGATGCCACGTTCAGGTCACCGGCAAAGTTCTTGCGAGTAGCCCGGTCCTCGACGAACTCCACGGCCGCCAACAGCCCCTTCCCGCCCCTCACCTCTCCCACGTTGGGATGATCGCCGAGCGCCGCGATGAGCGCGGCATGGAGCCGTACGCCCATGTTCGCCGAATTTTCCCACAGCCGCTCGCGCTCCATGATCTGTAGGTTCGCGAGCGCGACGGCGCAGCAGGTCGGATGCGCCGAGTACGTGTAGGCGTGCAGCCAGCGGTCCGCCGGCTTCACCGAATCCATGAGCTCCTTGATGGTCCGACTGACCATCATCCCGCCCAGTGGCAGGTAGCCGGACGTCACGCCTTTGGCGAATGTCATGATGTCGGGCGTCACGTTCCAGTGCGGCATCGCGAACCACCGCCCCGTGCGGCAGAACCCGGTGATGATCTCGTCGGCGATCAACAGCACGCCGTGCCGCGTGCAGACCTCGCGCACGAGCGGCCAATAATCGTCGGTCGGATAGAACACGCCGCCGGCGCCATGAATCGGCTCGCCGATGAAGGCCGCGACGGTGTCCGGGCCTTCGCGGAGAATGGCTTCTTCCAGTTCGCGCGCGGCCGCCTGGCCCACGGTCTCGCCGGGCTTCGCGCCCTGAAACCGGTACGGATAGCACGTCTGGACGTGCACGAACCCCGGGACGCGCGGCTCGAACATCCGCCAGTACGCGCTCCCCATCCCCGTCGCGCTCATCGTCTGCAGCGTGAGGCCGTGGTACGCCTGGTGGCGGGCAATCACCTTGACTTTGTCGGGTTGGCCCTGGACTTTCCAGTAGAAGCGCGCGGTCTTGAAGGCCGACTCGTTCGCCTCGGCGCCACCGGTGGTGAAGAACACCGCCTGCATGTCGCCGGCCGTGATCTCGACGAGGCGGCTCGCGAGCGTGATCGCGGGAACGTTCGACGATCCGATGTAACCGGAAAAGTACGCGAGCTCCTTCATCTGCGCGGCAGCGGCTTCCGCCAGCTCGGCACGGCCGTGGCCGACGTTGACGTTCCACAGCCCTGAAAGGCCGTCGAGGTATTCGCG
>MEKT01000168.1 GCA_001767435.1 Acidobacteria bacterium RIFCSPLOWO2_02_FULL_65_29
ACGCGGCAGGGCGCGTGGCGTCGGCGCTTCCCGACTGCGGCTGTGCGAACGCAGGAGCCGCGAGAACTGGTGCGAGCAAGGCCGCGGCGAGTGTTCGAAGACCTGCGGTCGTCATCACTGCAACGGTCTTGATGGCGAGCCATGTCGATCCCCAGATGGGGCAGATTGTCGAAAGAGCAGGGTGACCATCCGACGATGGTATCAGTGTTCGCCGAGTCGAGGCACTGGCCTACTAGCTCACGAGGAAGCGCTGAGCTGTGATTCCCGCAAACCGCGACGAGGGATGCCGAGTCATATACTGTAAGACGAGCGGTTGACGGTTCGCGAGGGAGGTGCTCATGAGTTGGCGCGTCAAACGGCAGACGGAGCTTGCCGCCGCCTGTTTTGTGGCGATCGGCTGCGTCGCCAGTCCAAGTTCCCCACAGAACCCCGCACCATCGAACAGCCCGATGGTGCTCACGTGGACGCGTGACGGCGGCTTCGCCGGATTCTGCGACGAGATGAAGATCTCGGCGGCGGGCGGGATTACGACCTCGTCATGCCGCCCGCCTGGCGCGGGTCCGGCACGCACCCTCACCGGGGAAGATCTGGCACGGTTCAACGGCTGGCGGACATCATTCGGCGCCGTGTTGATCGAGTCGAAGGACCCTCCCGGCGCCGACGCGATGACGACGAAGCTGACGTTCCAAGGGGCCGGGACTGGACAGCCGACTCAGGCCGAGCGGCAAGAGATGCTCGATTGGGCGCAACGCGTCCATACGCAGAGCCGTTCGTGATCCGCCGTACCAGACGAAAGTGACGATGGCGTTCGCTGAAGCGAACGCCATCGTCGAGCGACCTTTGCGGTACTAGCGAGGGTTGTGCACGATCCAGGTTACGGAGCGCCCACGAAGTTCCACGCCCTCACGGTCTGGTTGTACTGGTAGCTGCCGTATCCGTATAGGTCGGCGGCTGCCCATTGCGTGCAGCGTCGGGCCCAGTAGAAGCCGTCACTGGGGATCATGTAGTAGCGGAGTGCCCGGTAGAAGATCTGTGTGGCGGCGTCCGCTCCGATGGCTCCGACAGAGCTCCCCCAACCTTTGGAGAGCGTGTAGAAGGCGAAGTTCGCGATGCCGGAGTTGATGTGGACTCCGCCGTTGTCGCCGGAACCGGTATAGCGGCTGCCGTAGTGCCACGGCTGTCCCTGAAGCCAAGGGGCGTCCATGCGGCGCAACGCGTCCCCTGCAGTCGCGGGCGTGTACGAGCCCTCGCCGATCTTCCAGGTGTTCGAGGACTCGCCGTACCAGTACCGTTCCGTCATCGCGCCCAAGATGTCCGAGAACGCCTCGTTGAGCGCCCCGGACTCGTACGAGTAGTTGAGCCCGGCGGTGTACTGCGTCAGGCCGTGGGTCCACTCGTGGCCGACGATGTCGAGCGTCGCGAACGAACGGAAGGTGACGCCGTCTCCATCGCCGAGGGTGATCTTCTCTCCGTCCCAGAACGCGTTGTTGTAGCTGCTCCCGTAATGGTTACGCGCGCTTACCAGTGGACCAAGGCCGTCGACCGAGCCGTACACGCGTGGACCTCCGGCGCCGTTGACGAAGTTGCGCCCAAGGACCCAATACATGAAGCTGTAGCTCTGAACCGTCGACCAGTACGTGTCCGCGTTGGTGGAGTTCCGGTTGCCCAGCGAGCTGCTGCCGAAGATTGGACCGCAGCAGCCGCTGACCGACGCCTGATAGGTGCCGGTCCCGCCGTAACTGTCGTAGGCCCCGATGCGCAGGCTGTTGTCGTTAAGCACCCACACCCCGTAGGCCGGCCAGTAATCGACGTTGAAGTAGTTCCACCCGTAGCCGAGACCCTGCCAGCCCTGATAGAAGGTCTCGCCGAGGCCGTTGTACACGCCGGTCTGCGCGTTGTTATAGGCCTCGAGCACGTTGCCGTCCTGGTCTACCCAGGCTTCCATCTGAACCGGGCCGCCGGCGGAGTGCTCCTTCACCGACACGTGATACGAGAGCTTGCGCTTGCCCTTCCCGCCGCCAGGATGGATCTCGAGGCTCGCATTCTCGAGACCGGCATCGGCGGAGACCAGCAGATTCCTGTCGGGCTTTTCCTTGGACTCTTTCGCAGCGCCTCCGAGCTTCTGGACCTCGTCCCTCGCCAGCTGCCTGACGATCGCGACCGCTCGCCCTCTGCTGATCTTCGGATTGATGTCCACCGTATCGGCGTCGTCGATGTATTCCCCGTGTGAGAATTCGTCAACCACTGCGCCGTTCTGAATGTTGGCGTTCAGATGGCCGCCACGAACCTTGATGCCTCGCGAGACCTGGTCGGCTCGGCCGTGAATCTGACCTTTGGTGTCCTTGACGAGCTCGCGTCCTTCGATGTGGCTCCCTGGATCGTCGACGGCAAACTTCGTCTGCACCCAGGTGTGCATCGCGGCTGTCGCGGCCGACAGCTCCTCGGCAGTAGCCGCCACGTCGGTCGGCTCAGTTATGGTCGGGTCGGCCGAATTCGGCGGTCCTCCCGGGGACTGGCCCAGGCCGATGACTGTCAGTGCGAGCGCCATCACCACCGCGGCGACTGACACTCGAATCGACTGATACAGACTCATGCGCATAGTCTCCTCCTTCGTCTTCACTCGAACGAGCTTCATGAAACAACCTCGCAGCGGCGGCCATTCGCCCTCGCCGCGGCTGCAGGTCGTCGTGCCGCGAAAAGCTTCTACGAGAAGAGATACCATCCTCCTTTCGTAACCAATCGCGCACAGATACTACAGCTCTTTCTAACGTGTTTTGGATCTTGTTGAAAGATTTGCACACGGAATTTTGCAGACGTTCAACTTGGAAATGACTTATCTCGCCTCCACTCCTCGCGCCCTTAACGGATCAGCTTGACGTTCAGGTCGGCTTGATGCCCAGCCTGGTCACGATTCCGGCGACCAGCGACACAGCGGTAGACGTCAGATGGATTGTCGAATCTCCGGAAGCGTTCACGCTTCCGCCGGCCGGGAAGCAAGAAACGCACCTGTGATCAATTGCGTTATGGCGCAGCGTTAGCCGATTGCTCGAGCAGAGATGACCAGGGACTGACGGCAATCCGGCACGAACCCCGAAAAACCCGCAGGCTAGACGCGATGTGAGAGCGTCATCAGGTCCGTTATGGCATCGAGCCTTTCGCCTCACCGGTTAGAATGATCCTCTGCCGTAACGCGATTGGGCGAAGCCCAGGAGAACACACGTGCACAAAGCCGCCGCGCTCCTCACCTCGGTGTGGCTCGTTCTGAGTCCTGCGGCTCTGTCCCACGCGAAACCGGTCTTGGAGCAGATCCGGGAGTTCGCCGTGCGCGAGGCGAACCAGGGCGTGGGCGTCGACGAGCGGTACTTCTACGCCGTCGACAACCAGGCGATCGGCAAGTACGACAAGAAGAGCGGCACGCTCGTGAAGCGATGGCAGGGCGAGAAGGATGGCCCGATCCGGCATCTCGACGGCGCGATGTTGATGGGCGGAAAGCTCTACGCCGCACATTCCAACTACCCGGAATGGCCCATGACGAGCTCCCTCGAAATCTGGGACGCCGACACCATGGAGCACATCGGCACCCACAGTTTCGGCGTCAATTGGGGCTCGCTCACCTGGGTCGATTTTCACGACGGGCACTGGTGGATGACGTTCGCGAACTACGACCGGCTCCTCGGTCCTGGCCGGACGCCTTATGGGCACAAGGCCGCGACGCAGATGATCAAGTTCACGCCCGACTTCATGATGGCGGAGTCGTGGGTACTCCCAACATCGCTGCTGGAAAGGTTCGAGGACATGAGCAACTCTGGCGGATCGTGGGGGCCGGACGGGTTCCTGTACCTGACCGGACACGATCCTGCCGAGCTCTACCGGATGCGGCTCCCCACAGCCGGTTCGGTGCTCGAGCTCGTGGACATCATCCCCATGAACGTCAGGGGACAGGGCATTGCGTGGGATCGATCGCAGCCGGGCGTCATCTACGGCATCATTCGCGCAACCGCGGCTGAGCGCGCCGCGGGAGGCGACCACAAGGTGACGGTCTTCACGCTGGGCAACACGCCGTAGCCAGGCGCTCTGACACATCCTTCCGGGAACCATCCGGAACTGGTATTCTCCGTCGATGCATACACGCGTCGTGGTGCTGGGCGCCGGCTTCGGCGGCCTCGAGCTGACAACGATTCTTTCAGACGCGTTCGGCGACGCGCTCGACCTCGTGCTCATCGACAAGGGCGACGCGTTCGTCTTCGGCTTCTCGAAGCTCGACGTGATGTTCGGGCGGATCACGCCGGCGGAAGCGCGCCATCCGTACCGCGACCTGGTCAAGCCGGGCGTCCGGCTCCTCCAATCCACCGTGCGATCGATCGACCCGGCCTCCCGGCGAGTGGAGACAGACGCCGGGACGTTCGACGCGGACATTCTCGTGGTGGCGCTCGGCGCCGACATGGATCCGGCCGCCACCCCGGGGCTCGTCGAGGGCGGCCACGAGTTCTACTCGGTCGCGGGCGCCGAAGCGCTGCGCGACGTGCTGCCCAGGTTCGAGCGGGGCGCGGCCATCGTCGGCGTGACCTCGAAGACGTTCAAGTGCCCTCCGGCTCCCAGCGAGACGGCGCTGCTGCTGCACGACTACCTCACGGCGCGCGGGCGGCGTCAGGCGACCGACATCTCGGTGGTGATGCCCTTCGGCATCCCCATTCCCCCGTCGCCGGAAACGTCGAGCGCGATTCTCGCCGCCTTCGCGGAACGGGGCATCCGCTACGTCAAGGACACGCTGGTGCGATCGCTCGACACGGCCCGGAAGGTGGCCGTGCTGAGCGACGGCAGAGAGATGCCCTACGAGTTGTTCCTCGGCGTGCCTGTGCATCGCGTGCCAGCGGTCATCGAAGCATCCGGGCTCGCGGTCGACGGCTGGATACCCGTGAACAAGAAAACGCTCGAGACGCGCTTCCCCGGCGTGTACGCGGTGGGCGACGTGACGAGCGTGGGTACGGCCAAGGCCGGTGTCTTTTCAGAAGGGGCGGCGCGCGTGGTGGCCGCCGGGCTCATCGCGCAGCTCCGCGGCGGGCCGCCACCGGAGCCCTACGCGGGACGAGGCTCCTGCTACGTCGAGTTCGGACACCACCAGGTCGGGCGCGTCGACGTGGACTTTCTGAGCGGCCCCAAGCCCACGGGCATATTCGAGGCGCCCTCCGAGGCGCTGGTCGCCGAGAAGGCCCTCTTCGGCGCGAGCCGGCTCCAGCGCTGGTTCGGGCCACATGCCGCGCGCCAGCTCTAGAACTCGTCTCACCAATACAGATAGCCACGAAAGCACGAAGGCACGAAAAAGAAATACCAAGGGGTTTGTCGCTAGCGAGGCTGCGGCACGACTCGAAGATACGGCCTCGGCGCCTTCCAGCCCTGGGGGTAGATCTTCTTCGCGTCCTCGTCGGACACCGAGCCCGCGATGATCACGTCGTCGCCTTGTTTCCAGTTCACTGGCGTGGCGACCTTGTGTTTCGCCGTCAACTGCAGCGAATCGAGCACGCGCAGCACCTCATCGAAGTTGCGGCCCGTGGTCATGGGGTAGGCGATGATCAGTTTGATCTTCTTGTCCGGACCGACCACGAAGACGTTGCGCACGGTCTGATTGTCGGCCGGTGTCCGGCCTTCGCAGGTGCCCTCGAGATCAGCGGGCAGCATGCCCCAGGCCTTCGAAATCTTGAGGTCGGTATCGCCGATCATCGGATAGTTCGGCGCGTGGCCCTGCGTCTCCTTGATGTCGTTCGCCCACCGTTTGTGGTTGTCGACCGGGTCGACGCTCAGGCCGATGATCTTGGTCTGCCGCTTGTCGAACTCCGGCTTGAGCTTGGCCATGTAGCCGAGCTCGGTCGTGCACACGGGCGTGAAATCCTTGGGGTGCGAGAACATCACCGCCCACGAGCTTCCGATCCAGTCGTGGAAGCGAATGGGGCCTTCGGTCGTTTCGGCCTGGAAGTCGGGAGCCGTATCACCAATTCGCAGACTCATCGGGCACCTCCTCGAATACGTCGGTTCAATATCTTACTTCCGTTCTTGCCGGCGTCCCTTTTCCGCTTGCAGGCGTCGCGTCGTGTGTCGGATAGTGTGGTAACGAAGCTCCGCCTCAAAGCGACGAGAAGAACGTAGCCTTAGGCTAGGCGCGCACGGCGCGCCTGCGAGGGAGCGGCGCGGGGCGAAGGGGTCCCCGCAAGCGACCGAGCCGGGGTGTGGGGCGGAGCCCCACGTTAGATGTCTAGGAGGGTTGACGTGAAACAATATCTTGTCATCTCGGGAACAGTCGCGGCGCTGACGCTGTCGCTCCTCGTACGGTCGCACGCGCAGCAGCAGGTGCGCTCGGTGCCAGTGGGCCGCACACCGGTGATAGCCGACAACCTCGTCAACGGCCCCGTGCCGAGGCTGGCTGACGGCAAGCCGGACCTGACCGGACCCTGGCTCGGCGGCGGGTCCGATGGCGACATGGAGCGCGACGGCGGGCTGAAGCCGGGCGAGCTGACGTCGGTGCTGCTGCCCGCGGCACGAGCGCTCAGGGCGAAACGGGAGAAGGCGATCTATGAGGAGCCCTATATCTACTGCTTGCCCATGAGCGTGCCGCGCGTCAACCCGTATCCGTGGAAGTTCGCGATGTCCTACACGTCGAAGGGCCTGACGCAGATCTACGTCCTGCACGAGACGGGCGACGCCGGCGCGCATCGTGTGGTCTACATGGATGGCCGCAAGCACCCGGTCGATCCCATTCCCACCTGGTGGGGGCACTCGATCGGGCGGTGGGAAGGCGACACGCTGGTCATCGACACGATCGGGTACAACGACAGGTTCTGGTTCGATGCCGTCGGCACGCCGCACACCGAGCAGCTGCACACCATCGAACGGTGGACGCGCGTCAATTACGGGACGCTCGTCAACGAATTCACTCTCGACGATCCCGGAGCGTTTTCGAAGCCGGTCCAGCTGAAGTTCACGGCCAGGCTGGTGCGCGCGGACATCGACTTGATGGAGTACATCTGCGCCGAGAACAATCAGATTGGCATCGCTGGCGGCTACCTGCCGAACCCCACGACGCCGTCGCCCAAGAAATGAGAGCGCTGTCAGCCTTGTGAATCTCGAGGAGGTCTGGAAATGCGAACGAAGCTTGGAATGCTGGCGGCCGGTCTCGGCCTGTTCTGCCTGGCGGCGCCGGTCGTCGCCCACCACGGATTCGACACGGAGTACGACTCGAACAAGAAGATCTCGTTGACTGGCGTCGTGTCCAAAGTCGAATGGACCAATCCGCACATGCACGTGTACATCGATGTCACGGATGCGCGCGGGAACATGACCACTTACAACATGGAATTGACCAGCCCGAATTCCGTGCAGCGGCAGGGTTGGGGGAGAAGCAGTTTGCTGCCGGGTGAAAAGGTGATCTTCGAGGGGTACGGGGGCAAGGTCGTCGAGACGAGGGGCGCGCTGGCGAAAATTGCCAAGGTCGAGACGCCCGACAAACCGCTGTTTGTCCAAGGCGGGCCGGAGGCCCAGTAGCGAAGCTTCGCCTCACAACCGCCGAGTAACGGGCCCGTGGGCTCGAGCGGCGAATCTTCGCTACTAGGCCTTAGAAGATGTCTAGAGGAGCCCACATGACGTTCGGCGGGGCCGTGGCAACGGTGGTCGTGTGTCTGCTCAACCTGGTGTCAGCCGCCGATCAGGCTGGGTCCGAACAAAAGCCGCAGATGTCGGAAACCGTCTTCAAGAACGTCCAGATTCTCAAGGGGATTCCCGTGGACGAATTCATGGACGCGATGGGGATGTTTGCCTCCGCCCTGGGCTATGACTGCGCGAGTTGCCATGCCCCGCAGATTGCCACCAATCGGGAGGCGTTCGCCATCGCCACACCGGCCATCCTGCGGGCGCGCGGGATGATGACGATGATGAACACCATCAACCGCACGTACTTCGGCGGCCAGCCGCGTGTGTCCTGCTTCACCTGCCATAGGGGCTCCTACAGACCCGAGATGGCGCCGAGTCTCGCGCTGCAATACGGCGAGCTGATTGACGATCCCAATGCCATGGTGATGGTCCCCGACCGCCAGACGTCGGCCGATCCAGTGTTCGATAAATATTTCAGGGCGCTCGGCGGGGCGGACCGGCTGGCCAACCTCACGGGTTTCGTCGCCAGAGGGACCTACTCGGGGTTCAACACAGGTGGTGCGCAGGTTCCGGTGGAGATCGTCGCCAAGGGTCCCGATCAGCGCACCCAGATCGTCCGTATGCCCGACGGAGAGAGCGTCAAGACGTACGACGGCCGCAACGGTTGGGTCGCCGAAGCGTGGAGACCGCTGGCGTTGATGACGCTGACCGGAGGAAATCTGGCCGGCGCCAGGCTGGAGGGGATCATGTCGTTTCCGGCGGGGATCCAGAAGGCCTTCACCCAATGGCAGGTGAGCAGCACGACCATCGACGGTCGCCCGGTTCAAGTCGTCCAGGGCGCCAGCGCCGGAGAGCGTCCGGTCAACCTGTACTTCGACGAGTCTGGCCTGCTGGTGCGGCTGGTGCGTTGGAATCAGACGGCGGTCGGTGCCGTGCCCACGCAGATTGACTACGCTGATTACCGCGAGGTCGCCGGGGTCAAGATGCCTTTTCGCACGGCCGTCACCTGGACCGGGGGGCAGAACACCGTAGAGCTGAGCGAGGTGCGGCCGAACGTCCCGATCGATGTGGCGACGTTCGCCAGACCGGCCCCATTCGCGCGCCGGTAATCTGCGATGGCCGCGCGGCTCGATAGTAAGATCGATGAGATGTCATGCTGAAATGCTTCGTTGTCGCGTTCGCTGTGCTGCTGCCGATTGGCGCTGCGGCGCAGGCCCCGCCGCCCTCGGCGGTCGACCTCTCGGGCATCGACGTCAAGGCGTTCATCGACAAACTGCCGAAGGATCGCATCAGCGATCTGCCGATCCGTGTCGCCGACGTGGGTGGGTACAAGGTGGGCGTGTACGGCGTGTTCCGCCCCAAGGCCGTGCCGGGCGGCGCCATCCGGCACCAGACGAGCGTGACCGAGATCTACTACATGCTCGAGGGATCGGGCACGCTCGTGACGGGTGGGACGCTGGTCGACGAGCGCAGCACCGGCGTCAGCCCGAACACCAGGAGGCCCAACTTCGGCGGCAGCCGCATCGAAGGTGGCGTCACGCGCAAGGTTGTACCAGGCGACGTGATCATCATTCCCGGAAACTTGCCGCACTGGTGGAGCGCTCTCGATACCGACATTCGCTATTTGATTTACAGGCCGGACCCGGAAGGCCTCCAGCCTGTGAGGTAGGAAGGGGAGCCGACTGACGGGCTAGGCGCGCACGGCGCGCCTGCGTCCCTCGACGATGCTCGGGACGCCCTGAGCCAGTCGAAGGGTCGAAGGGCGCAAGCGACCGAGCCGCCGCCTGCGCCGAAGGCTTCGGCGAGCCTCGCCGGAGCTCGAAGAGCGGAGGCGGGGGGTGTGGGGCGGAGCCCCACGTTAGCAGGATGCGCGTGCTCCCACCAGCTCGTACGACGAGGTCAGCTGAATGGCGCCGCGCAGCGTGCGGTACAAGGGACACTTCATCGCGTAGATGCCGTGTACGCGCTCCACCGTCTCTCGCACGTCCGCCGCAGCGGCCAGCCGCATGCTGACGTGAATCCGTCGGATCACGAGCACGTTCTCCTCGGTCTCGATCTCGCCGACCACGTCCGCCACGAGCTTGCCGTCGCTCGCATCGATGTGACGCGCCTCCAGCGCGCCTCCAAAAGTCCCGACCATTCAACCCGCGGTCGCGGCGATCACGTAATCGATCGTCGCCGCATGGGACTCGCCGATCGCGGCCGGGTCCACCTTGTAATGCTCGGCGATGGCGCCGTGCACGCTGAAGGTCACCGGCTGCGACTCGCCGGGCAGTGTGGCGATCCGCACCGGCCCGCGCTTGCGCACGATGCGCACCTTCGACGTGTAGGCCACATTCGACATCGGCTTGGTCTCCACCAGAGGTTACCAGACCCACACCAGCCCGCGGTGAAAGGTATTGTGCCACGGGTGTTGACCTTGGGAAGGAGACCGCAGCGAAGTAGACGGGACGCAATGACGGGGGCACCCTACCCCCCTCGAACGATCTGCGCCAGGTCGTCGTAGACATGGCGGCGATGGGCGACTGCCATGACCCGAACGGTCCGACGTGATCGATCGACGTCATACACGATCCGGAAGCGCCTCACCCGGAATCGCCAGAGCCCCTTCAGTTCGCGCTCGAGCGGCGCACCGATTGAAGGGTCGACGCCAATGGCACGGAGCGCGGCCTTCACTGGCCGTTTGATGTCAGGAGGGAGACGGCGAAGCACCTCCGCCACGTGAGGCGGGATGTCGATCTCGAAGGGCGCCATCTAGCGCGCGCGCGTCTTCGCGGGCACACGCGGTTCACCGAAGACATCCTCGAACGAGAGACCCTTCACGTGCTTCGCGTAGAATCGCCGACTCTGGCGAATCTGCTTCATCATGTCGGGGTCGCTGAGGATGTCGAGCGTGTCTCGCTGGCGTCGATACTCCTCGTAGTTCACGAGCATGGCGGCAGGCCGGCCGTTCCTGGTCACGACGATTTCCTCTTCCCGCTCGGCCACACCCGTGACCAGCTCGGGCAGGCGAGCTTTGACTTCGGAGATCGGCAGCGTCCTAGACATGGCGTCATTCTAGCGATGACCAGAATTCTGGTCAACCTGTCGACCACATCGCCGCAGCTCGTCCTGTCTGCTAGCCGCCGCCTCTCGGGACGCTGCCCACGCTCCGTGGATCCTTCTCCCAAAAGATCTGACCGCGCGGCAAGGTCTCGGAGTATAAAGTGTGCTTGCTATGGTTCGAGTCGCCTCATCGCTCTTGCTGCTGCTCGTGATCTGGGCGCCGAGTGACGTGGTTCCCACAACGCTTCGCGTGTTGACCTACAACATCCATCACGGCGAGGGCCGAGACGGTCGATTCGACTTGTCGCGTGTCGCCGACGTGATCACGAGCGCCCAGGCCGACCTCGTCGCCCTTCAGGAAGTGGATCAAGGAACGGAGCGGGCGGGCGGCGTGCATCAACTGGCCGAGCTCGAGCGGCTGACCGATATGCATGCCACGTTTGGCAAGGCCATGGACTATGAGGGTGGAGGCTACGGGGTGGCCGTGCTGTCGCGCTGGCCTTTCTCGAGCACGGAACGCCATCCGCTGCCCGTCGCTCCCGACCGTGAGCCGCGAATGGCACTGACAGTTCAGCTGAGAGCAGGCGAGCGGGGGCCCTTGTTGCAGTTCACCAGCACCCACCTCGATCAGGGGCGCGATCCGGAGAATCGACTGGCCCAGGCCAGGTATCTCAATGACGTGTTGGTCCGCGACGAGGCTCAACCGACGGTCCTCGCCGGGGACATGAACGCCAGGCCGGACACCGAGGTCATGGCGATTCTCGAAACCCGGTGGACCAACTGGGCCTCTGATCGGTCGCCGACGGTTCCTCAGGGACGGCCGCGATCGCGCGGCGATTACGTGCTCTACCGCCCGATGGAAGGCTGGCGCATGGTCGAATCGAGGGTCATCGACGAAACCGTGGCGTCGGATCACCGGCCGATCCTGGTCGTGCTGGAGTGGGCTGGACAGCCCTGATGCCAGTCGCGATCGTCCGGCTGGAAGGAGCCCCGCGCCGCATTGTCCCAATCATGTCGCCTCAGGCGGGTTGTCGAATTCGACGACCCTGCGCGAGGCCGGCCTTGCCGTTTCCCGCCACGCCGCGGGCGCGAGCCGTGAACGGTGGATGCGCGGCGACCAGATCGATGAACTCCTTCACGAACGGCACGCGCGCCATGTCCTTCAGCGTCGCCGCGCTCCACGTGCGCCGGTAGCCGCCGCGCGTGAGCGGCAGCGCCCGGAGCGTGCCGGCCTTCAGGTACGGATCCACCGCCCACCGCGCGAGGAACGCCACGCCAAGGCCTGCCTTCACGAGCTCGATGGCCGCTTCCGTCAGCTGCATTTCGAGAACCGTCGGCGCGGCGCCCGCCGCATCGAGTACGAGTCGGTACGCCGTGCTCTCCTCCTTCGGAGGATAGATCAGCAGCGTCTCCGTGACGAGCTCTTCGGGCCGCACAAAGGGCCGGGCCGCCAGCGGATGACCGGGCGCGACCACAACGACCACCTCGTCTTCGAACAACGGCCTGGCGACCACCCGCCGATCGCGGACCGGATCGCTCACGATCGCGATATCGAGCCGGCCCTCCAGCAAGTGAGCCAGGGGTTGAGCGGTCGCGGCGACGTCGATTCGCACGTCCACCTGCGGATGCGTACGGCGGTAGCGCTTGAGCAACGCTGGCAGCCAGTGGTAGCAGGTATAGCACTCTGTGGTGAGGCGCAGGACACCGCGCTTCGCGCCGCCCAACTGCCGGATGGCGTCTTCCGTGCGCTCGATCGTCGACAGGACTTCGTCGGCCGATCGCCGCAGGCGCTCGCCAGCCGGCGTCAGCAGCATGCGTTTGCCCACGCGGAGGAACAGCGGCGTCCCGAGGCGCGACTCGATGTCGCGTAGCTGGTGACTGAGGGCCGACTGGGTCAGGTGCAGCGCGGCGCCGGCCCGTGTGAGACTGCCGGCCGCGCTCACTTCGCGCACGAGCTTCAGATGTCGAACTTCGAGGTCCATCGCCGTCCGCCCTAGCGTTTTTGCTCGCGCGCGAGTTGTTCGAGATACGCTTTTTCTTGCCGCTCGACCGCGGCCAGGTACCCGGCTGGATCCATGAAACGATCGGGATTGTAGGGATCGCCCGGCTTGTACTTGTCGTGCAGACGAAACTGGCCGGCGTGCGAGGCGAGCCACACGTCGATCTTCAGGTCCTTCTGCGCGCGGAAGGACCGTGCGTACGCTTGCGAGATGTCTGGGAATCTGCCCACCCAGTAGATGTTGCCGATGATCCGAAAGGGCGGAAACGGCTTCGTCCAGTTCGGATTCGAGGGAGCCGACGCTGGCTGCTGGGCCGTGACCGACAGGCCGAGCGCGAAGAGCAACAGGGATGTCCGCAACATGGTGGCTCCTACTTGCGCGGTGAGCTCGCCGACGATCGCTCAGCGGGAGGACATCATTCCACCGGTCATCTGGTTCAGGAAGACGTGTCCGCCCTTCATCACGAACTTCACCCGCTGAAGTTCGGTGATGTCCGTCAGCGGATCTCCGGAAACAGCCACGAGATCAGCAAACTTGCCTGTCTCGATCGCGCCGACCTGGTCCTCCCATCCCATGTTCTCTGCACCAAGCGAGGTCGCCGCCTGGAGAGCCCGCGCGGGAGTCATCCCATACTTCACCAACGCTTCAAACTCGCGACCCTGCGAGCCATACGGGTACATCGCGCCATCGACTCCCGTGCCCAAGACGACCTTCAGGCCCTTGGTGGCGATGGCCATCCGAAGGTTCTTCTCGAAGATTGGGACAATCGAATACTTTCCGCCGGTCTTCCCCTTGTCGCCCGCGTCGATGGAAGCCAGGGTATAGCGGACGATGGTGGGATCGTAGTAGAGGCCCTTCTGCACCATCATGTTGACGAGCTCTTGCGTCAGGCCCTGCCCGTGTTCAATGCTATCGACGCCCGCGAGGATGGCGTTCTTCAGTCCATCGCCGCCGAACGCGTGTGCCATGACCCTCACCTTGTTGGCGTGCGCCTCGCCAACCAGCGCCTGCAGTTCTTCCAGCGTCAAGTTTCCCGGCGCGAACTGCAGCTCGCCTTCAGGCGTGAAGGAATAGCCCCCGGTCGGGTATATCTTGATATGCGTTGCACCGTCCTTGATCTGTGCGCGAACCGCTGCGCGCGCATTTTCGGGCCCACGAGCGTCCTTCGGGAGTCTGATTCCCGAGGTCGCGACCGACAGCCTGGGCCCGATGATCTCATCCTTGTCGATGGCGTCCCGTACGGCGACGTCGGCGTTGCCATTCCCATGGCTGCCCGCGTCGCGCATGGTGGTAAAGCCCGCGAGCAGGCAGTCCTCCGCGCTCGCCGCCGCGACGAAGGCCACCATGACCGCCGTCTCCCCCTTCGCTGGAGCGCTCTCGAAGACGTGGCTATGCGCGTCGATAAAGCCGGGCATCACCGTGGCCTGACTCAGATCGATCACGCGGACGCCCGCAGGAACGGTGATCCGCCCCTCCGGACCGACGCTGGTGATGCGCTCGCCCTCGATGAGCACCACCTGTTTGGACAACATCTGGCCGGACTTGCTGTCGAACAAGCGACCGGCCCGGACGGCCACCATGGCAGACGGGGCGGCAGGCGCGGGCCAGTCCTTCCAGGTATTCCTGGGGATTGGATGTCGCAGCGGCCCTTGTTGGGCATCCAGTACCGGTGACAACAACCATGTCGCGAGGCCCACACCAAGCGCCGATTTCCAGCGAGTCATGATTCCTCCGGATAAGCATCCTGATTTCTTCGTCGCCGACCGTCCAGCGCCCAACTGTAGCACTACTCCTGCAGACGCGCGGCGCGATCGATCGCCGCCAGGCTCGCGTCCACATCCTCGACCGTCGTCGCCCAGGAAGACACGCTGATTCTCATCGCCGTGCGACCCTGCCATTCCGTGCCGCCGCACCAGCAGGTGCCGTCCTGCTGCACACGGTCGATCACCGCCTTCGTCCGTGCCGGCGAGCCGAATGAGACGAGCACCTGATTGATGACGACCTCATTGAGGATCTCGAAGCCACGGCTTCGGAGACCGTTCGCGAAGCGCTGCGCATGAGCGCACGTCCGATCGATCAGGTCCGTCAGCCCGGATCGGCCGAGCGACCGGAGAGTCGCCCACAACTCGACGCCGCGGGCGCGCCGCGACATTTCCGGTGTGAACTGCGACGGTTCCCGCTGCTGTCCCGGCGTGAAGTACGCCGACGACAGCGCCATCGCGGATCGCAGCGCGACTGGATCGCGCACGAGCACGATCCCGCAGTCGTAGCCGACATTCGGCCACTTGTGCCCGTCAGTGGCCCAGGAATCGGCGGCCCCGAACCCGTCGGTGAGGTGCCGATAGCGAGGCGAGCCCGCGGCCCAGAGGCCGAACGCCCCGTCAACGTGCACCCACGCGCCCGCCTCACGCGCGCGCGCGCAGATCTCAACCGACGGATCGAAGGCGCCGGAGTTCACGTTGCCCGCCTGAACGCAGACGATGGTCCGGTTATCGAGTGGCGGCAGCGCGTCGGCCCGCATTCTGCCCTGCGCGTCTACCGGCACGCGGTGCACGCGCCGACGCCCGAGCCCCAGCAGCCCTAGTGCCTTCAGCGCCGCGACGTGGACCTCGTCGCCGACCACGACGGTCAGCGGCGGCGCGCCGAAGAGACCATCGTCTTCGACATCCCATCCCGCGCGCGCCAGGATCGCGTGCCGCGCGGCAGCAAGGCCGGCGAAGTTGGCCATCGTCGCGCCCGTGACAGCTTCCGGCTGCAAGAAGGCGCTTCCCTCACGTATGTGAGCCGCCAACTCGGCCACACAGACTCGTCGATCACGCTTCGCGTGAGCGCATAAAGAATGAGCAGTCTTCTGGTCGGCTGCGGCCCGGTTGCGTCGCGTTCAGACAACCAAGCGACAACGCCATGCAGGAGGACGGCCATGTCCGATCCGCGATGGGGCGACGTGCGGGATCGTGATGAGCGAGAACTCGATGGCGAGGCGGGCGCCAGGGGCTAGACATTGCTGCGCGGTGTCAACTACTTTCGCCGGCACCGATGCCTTCACCTTCACCACAGCTCAGCGTGCCGCCGGGTCGGCTCCCTAGCGTTCGCGGGCGCGGTATCCGCCGAGCATGTTCGGCAACGAGTAGTTGGCTTCGTGGCAGGCGTATTCGTAGATGGGGCCGGATGACCGCGCCATCGTCAGTTCACCCTTCCAGGGTCGCGTGAAGGCCGTGGGGTCGTCGATCTCGAATTGGTAGAGCAGTGTGTCGGCGTCGAGAAGACTGAGCCGCTCGACCAGGTGAAGATTCCGATCCCACCCGAAGTTGCCGCCCGCATCGCCGTAGAACCCGCCGCCGTCGTTGAAGTTCGTCGTGTCCACCATGAGCGTGGCGCCCTCCCAGCGACCGACCGAATCGCCCACCCACAGCCTGGTAGCGGGTGGCAGATGCGAACGTCTGTCCAGATGAATGATTCTGGTGTCGTGAATCATCTCCGCGTGCACGACGACTGCATCCTTGGTCTGCACGATCTGGTAGTTGCTGTTGTAGGAATAAGGAAGCATGGGCGGCCCGGCGGTCACGAATGCCAGGCATTGATCCTGAAGACCGGTATCCTCGGGGTTCGCCGGGTTCCTCATCGCGTCGAGACGGCGGCGCTTGGCGCCGGCAGCTTCGGGTGTAAGGGCGGGGATACGGCCATCGGGAGGGTCGGTGACGATGGAGGTGCGGAGGGTCTTGACGGTGCGGGCGCCGAACTCGCGGAAGAACGTGTTGTAGGTGCCGGTGCCGGCGCTCTTCGAGACCTGGGGCGGACGCTCCTGATTGTTTTCAGCGACCTGGCGTTCCCAGACCGCGGCTTCTTCAGGCGTGAAGAACGCCTTGTCCTTCAACTGCAGGGGGCGTTCGAGCGGAGTGGCGGTAGCCGAGTTCCAGATGCCGTCCAAGTCCGGGACGTCGGCATCGGCGCTGGGACCTTCGGCGGACGCGTGAACCAGCCACAGCGCGGCCAGGAGCAGGAACAGGGACCGTGTTCGTCGAGTCGGCCAACAAGGCAATTGCGGTTCCTGTTACGAAGGTCTAGTAAGGGTAACCCTTTAGCCTTGGCGTCCTGGGCTTCCACTCAGGTAGGGAAGCGAATCGATCACCAATTGGCATCTTGACCTTCGGCAGACTCTGGGCGTCGAGTATCTCGTCCTCCGGGATGACATCGTTTATGTAGAGCATAAAGGCCGTCAGCGCGTATACCTCATCGGCGGTGAGCGTCCCCTCTCTATTGAGAGGCATGGCGCGATTGATGTAATCCCAGACCGTCGTCGCGAACGGCGAGCGCATGGGCAGGATTCGCCCCCGCGCCCAGACGTCAGGATTCGCGCCATCTTTGCTTTTCAGAATGGGAGCGGTGCCCCCGATCCCCGCCGCCCCGTGGCATCCCGCGCACCCCTTCGCGCGATAGACCTGCGCGCCCTCCTTGGCGGTTCCGCGCCCCGGCGGGAGTTCCTCTCCGGTGGGACCGATGGAGATATCCAAGGCACGGATTTCCTCTGCGGTCGGCGTGCGTCCCACACCATAAGTCGGCGACTGCGCCAGCGCGGAGACCCCGGCGAGCACTACAAACGGGAGAGCCCTAAGCATTCCCATTGGTCACGCTCCCGTCGCTGGCGATCCTCCACGGTTGAATGGAGTTGTCCAGTCCCGGCACGCTGAATGTGGCATCCAGGGGCTTGTTCCAATACTTGGCGACCTGGGCTCGCGACGGTTGAACCTGGCCCAGTTCGTCCGTGCAGCGCGAAAGAAGCTCGGTCTCTTGTCCGTCCCAATTCCACATGGAGCTGAAGCGCGCATGCGCCATACGCTGTGGCGTTCCCTTGAACTCAGCGTTGTTCCAGTGCTTGCCGCCGTCGGTGGACACCTCCACCCTCTTGATAGCGCCGCCACCCGACCAGGCCAGGCCGCTGATCTCGTAGAATCCGCGGCCGGGCAGCAGCTGTCCGCCCGACGGGAACGTGATGACCGATTTGGGCCCGATCTGGTAGTCCAACGCCGCGACTTTATGATCCTGATCAAGATGCCCGTAGTCGTTGTAGTTCATGTAGTACCGGTCCACCACCTTGATTCGCCGCAGATACTTGGTATGAAAGATTCCTTCGAAGCCGGGGACCATCAGCCGCAGCGGAAACCCTTGCTGAGGCCGCACGGCCTCGCCGTTCATGCCGTAGCACACCAGACAGTCGTCCATGCCCTTGGCAAGCGGCATGCTCGACGCTCCCTTCACTTCTTCCGCCCCTTCCGCAACGAACCAGGATGCCCCGGCTTTCACGCCGCACTCCTTGAGCAGCACAGAGAGGAGCACGCCGGTCCATTCGGCGCAACTCGTCATCCCGTGCGTTTCCTGGACGGTCTTAGCCCTGCGCGACGATCGGTTTCCCGCGCACTCGATGAAATGAAGGCGGGTGACGGACGGGAGACGCTTCAAGTCCTCGAGGGTGAAGGTCAGCGGACGGTCCACCATGCCGTGGATCATGAGACGATGCTCCCGGGGATCGATGTCCGGGATGAAGGCGCCACGGGTCGTCGCCACGTAGTGGAGCGAGGATGGCGTGATCACCCCAACCGAATCCTGAAGCGGGGCCGCCACATGAAAAACGAGCCCGAACGCATCGGGCGAAGGTCTACCGCCGTGGGGGATGCGTACCGAGGTTACGAAACGCGAGCGGTCGCCGTAGGCGATCTGATCCTTGTTGCCCTTGATGAACGCTGGGGATGCTGGTGTTTGGCCGATCGCGGGTGCTACGGCTCCCAAGGTGAAACCGCCGGCCAACGCGGCGCCGCCTCTTAGGAATTCCCTTCGATCAGCTCGTTTCGAACCCATGGGTCTCTCCTTCGCAGATGAGCCTACCAGGAAATCGCTTCCCCGCGGTCGAAAAGTATACGCCCATCCCGAAAGATGAGGGCGGTGACCTGGCTGCGTCAGATCGACGCCCGCCGAGGTGGGGCGTGACGACGCGACCGGGATCCCGTAAGCTGGAAGACGAAGGCAATCGGCCAATGGCATCTCTCCATTCCCCGGACTGATAAACGGGCTGCCCCCCATCACAGTAAAGGTCAACGTCAACATGGACAACGAACAGAAGTGCCCGTTCTCGGGCAAGGCGCACAGCGGGCCGTCGAACCGGGACTGGTGGCCGAACCAGTTGAACCTGAAGATGCTCTATCAGAACCCCCCCATGGGCGATCCCATGGGCGCGGAATTCAACTACGCGGAAGAGTTCAAGTCCCTCGATCTTGATGCCCTGAAGAACGACATCGAGCAGATGATGACGACGTCGCAGGACTGGTGGCCGGCCGACTACGGCCACTACGGGCCGCTCTTCATCCGGATGGCGTGGCACAGTGCGGGCACGTACCGTATCCACGATGGCCGCGGAGGTGCGGGGTCCGGCACGCAGCGTTTTGCGCCCCTCGGCAGCTGGCCCGACAACGCGAACCTCGACAAGGCGCGCCGGCTGCTCTGGCCGATCAAGCAGAAGTACGGCCGGAAGATCTCGTGGGCCGACCTGATGGTCCTCGCCGGCAACTGCGCCCTGGAGTCGATGGGGTTCAAGACGTTCGGCTTTGGCGGCGGGCGCGAGGATGTGTGGGAACCCGAACAGGACATCTACTGGGGAGCTGAGACCACGTGGCTCGGAGACCAGCGCTACAGCGGCGACCGGCAACTCGAGAATCCTCTCGCCGCCGTGCAGATGGGTCTCATCTACGTGAATCCGGAAGGGCCGAACGGCATCCCGGATCCCCTTGCCGCAGCCAGGGACATTCGAGAGACGTTCCGCCGCATGGCGATGAACGACGAGGAGACCGTGGCGCTCATTGCCGGCGGGCACACGTTCGGCAAGACCCATGGTGCGGCCCCTGCGACCAACGTCGGCCCCGATCCTGAGGCGGCCCCCCTCGAGCAGCAGGGCCTCGGCTGGAAGAACAGCTACGGCAGCGGCAAGGGCGGCGACGCGATCACCAGCGGCCTGGAAGTCACCTGGACCTCCACGCCGACCAGGTGGAGCAACAACTTCTTCTCGAACCTGTTCGGCTACGAATGGGAACTGACCAAGAGCCCGGCCGGTGCGAATCAGTGGATTGCGAAGGGTGGCGCAGGCGCCGGCACGATTCCGGATGCCCACGACCCTTCCAAGCGTCACGCGCCAACCATGCTGACCACCGACCTCTCGTTGCGGTTCGATCCTGCCTACGAGAAGATCTCGAGGCGCTTCTACGAGAACCCGGATCAGTTCGCCGACGCCTTCGCCAAGGCGTGGTTCAAGCTGACGCACCGCGACATGGGGCCCATCCCCCGGTACCTCGGCAAGCTGGTTCCCGCGCAGCCACAGTTGTGGCAGGACCCGGTCCCCCCGGTCACTCACGAACTGATCGGAGCGGCGGACATCGCCGCCCTCAAGGGCAAGGTCCTCGCATCGGGACTGTCCATCTCCCAACTGGTCTCGACGGCCTGGGCGTCGGCGTCGACGTTCCGCGGCACCGACAAACGCGGTGGCGCCAACGGGGCTCGCATTCGCCTCGCGCCGCAGAAGGATTGGGACGTCAACAATCCTCCAGAGTTGGCGAAGGTGCTGAAGACCCTGGAGGGGATCCAGAAGGCGTTCAACGACGCGCAGGCCGGCGGGAAGAAGAGGGTTTCGCGTGCCGACCTGATCGTGCTCGGCGGGTGTGCCGCTGTTGAGCAGGCCGCCAAGAGCGCCGGATTCAACGTGCAGGTGCCCTTCACGCCTGGACGCACGGATGCGTCCCAGGAGCAGACCGACGTGGAATCCTTCGCCGTGCTCGAGCCGGACGCGGACGGATTCCGCAACTACCTCGGACAGGGACACGAGCTGCCGGCCGAGCATCTGCTGCTCGAGCGGGCCCGCATGCTGACACTGAGCGCTCCCGAGATGACCGTGCTCGTGGGCGGCATGCGTGTCCTGAACGCGAACACCCGGCAGTCGAACGTCGGCGTGTTCACCAAGCGGCTCGGGACGTTGACCAACGACTTCTTCGTGAACCTCCTCGCCCTGGACACAGAGTGGCGGCGGACGTCGGACGCCGGGGAGACCTTCGAGGGTCGTGGGACGGGCGAGATCAAGTGGACCGGCAGCCGCGTCGACCTCGTCTTCGGTTCGAACTCCGAGCTCCGTGCCCTCGCGGAGGTCTACGCGTGCGACGACGCACGGGAGAAATTCGTGCGCGACTTCGTCGCCGCGTGGGACAAGGTCATGAATCTCGATCGATTCGACCGTGCCTGATCCCGACGTTCACGTCGACGCGAGCTTCTGGAGAGAGTGGAGTGATGAGGCCTGACCGCTCCCAACTGATCTCGCAGCTCGTTCACGCCGCACCTGCTTGCGCCGAGAGCGAGCGGGCCGCCTTTCGACCCTCGGCGGACAGCCTTCGCATGGCCGCGCGCGAGCACGCTGGCTTGCCAGCCGAAGCTCGCTCACGATTCAAGCGAGCGAAGGCTGGTGAGCCGGGAGGGAATCGAACCCTCAACCCGCAGATTAAGAGTCGCTTCCGCCAAACAAAAACCCGAGAAATCCGAATGATTTTACGGGCGAGGTCTGCAAAACGCGGCAACGCGCGGCAGCGCGACGCAACCCCCGCGCAACCGGCGACACGTCGGCTGCCCACCGAACGGACGCGTAGGCGTTTCGCAACTCAGCATCCACAACGCCAGTTCGTCGAGGCCGCGCGAGAGTCAATACCGACTGCTTTCTTCGTGGTGGCAGCGTGACGGTCACGTTTGCGGTGACATTCGAGTTCGACAGCCGGGCACCCCTCACGCACAGAGGCACGGTTCTCGGGTCCAGCGGGGCCACATGTGTGGCGCGGGCCGCGCGAATCGCGCAGAAGGCCCTCAGGCCCGTGAATTGGTCTTCGATGGTCGTGGTCCTCCTCGAACGCTTGCCGGACGCCCCTGACCACAGCGGGGACTGTCCAGCGATTCGTGGCCAAGTTCCCGGACGCCCTGAATGATGTCACGAGGCCCGGCACGGGCATCTACTCATGACAAGAATCTGAACTTGACCTCCTACTACGAGAACGACCGGGCGGTTGGCCGTTCGGTCGGCGGAACCTGGGGATGTGGCGATGCGCACCCTACAAAGACGCATTCGCGCTTCGCGAATCAAAGCATCAGCCACCTTCCCAACCGGCGGCGACCTCGCACCGCGATACAAAGTTGGCGAGGCCACGAGGCTACCTGTGGACTGTACAGGAGGAGTCACCGGGTTACGGACGTTCCCGGAGACTGCACTCGCGCGCGCCGGCGACAGGGTGGTCGCCACGACGGCGAGGCGGTCCGAAACCGCGTGTGGCAGGCCGACGAGAAGTCTGCCGAACCAGACCCGCATTGGCCGGTCAGCGGAAAAGAGAAGCGGCTTACGCCGTCCGCTGGCAGGACCATGCCGACACTGAGCAGCGGCGAGGTTGGCTCGACACGTTGCTCTGGCGCATGTCGGAGCCGGCCATGACACGCCGGTGCGATCTGCGGCGATTCGTGAACGTGGTGGCTCTTCGCGTCGGCGGCTCTGGCCGGCACGACGCGATGGCACATGCCGCCACTCGCCTCTAAACGAAACCAGAGGCGGCGCCGCCCTTCGGGCCATTCACGGCTTGGCGCGTGGGGGCGACGGTTCAACGAATCGTGCGGACGATGCCGCGGGCGGGCTGCCCTTCTCTTAAGACAAAGAAGGCGGCTGCGCAGCAAGTAGGCTACGTCTGCGCAAGCCGTGGCGAGCCCGGAGGTACCGCGAATGGCGAAGGGATTCGGCAGATCGCATGGCGAAAAACGCTTCGTTCGGAGCGCCACTCGGGCGGACCTCACCTCGAAGCAGCAGCGTTTCGTGTTGGAGTATCTGGTCGACCTCAACGGGACCCAGGCGGCGATTCGGGCCGGCTTTGCGGCTCGGTCGGCCAATGTGACGGGGTCGCAGCTCCTAGCAAAACCTAACATTGCCGCGGCTGTGGCGACGGCGATAGAGATGCGCGCGCAGGAACTCAAGGTGGACGCCACGTATGTGCTCGCGCATCTGAAAGCGATCTTCGAGGCAGATATTCGCGACGTCCTGACACGGCGCGGTACCTTCAAGCCACTGGAGCAGTGGCCCCTCCTCTGGCGCCAGATCCTGCAGGGTGTCGACTTCGAGATCATCACGGCCGGCAAGAAGCGCAAGCAGAGCGTCGTGCGTGTCGTGAGGGTGAGACTGCCCGATCGGTTGCGCGTACTGGAGCTGATCGGGAAACACGTCAATGTGAAGGCATTTGTTGACCGGCATGAGCACAGCGGAGGGGACGGCGGGCCGCTCCCGACGACGCCTGTCTATGTGATCTACTCCGACAAGATGAAACCGCCGGACATGAAGTGAGGGAGTGCCCCGCAATTCCTTCCCGTGGGATATTCGCTAATGGCCATGAGGACGAGCGGTCACAGGACGCGTCAACTCGAGCGCGGCCGTTTGTCGGATTTCAGCGGAGCGTATAATGTCGACGCCGGTGGGTTTCAAACGGTTGGGGGACTTCGATTGAGGTTCTGAAAGGAACAGCGCCATGAGGCTCTTGCTGCTCGCTCTGGCAATCGCCCTCGCTGTTGGGGCGCATGCGTCCGCCCAGACGCAGAAGCACCTGATCTACATCGAGCCGACCGAGGATGGCTTTGAGGTCTACCTGACGGCTGCCATGCACAAGAAGGGAGTGCCTGTCTCGGTCGTCACCGACCCTGAACTTGCCGCTTTTACGCTCAAGGCCGCGCAGATCGAAGTCGAAAAACAAAGCACGGGATCGAAGGTCGTCCGGTGTCTCTTTGCCTACTGTGGCGGGATCGAGGACAAGGCTAGCACGTCCGTTGCCCTTATTAGCAAGGAGGGGACTGTGGAATGGTCCTACTCGGTGAACAAGGGCCGTGGCGCCAAGAACCGCCAGTCAATGGCAGAGGCGATCGCGAAACACCTAAAAGACGAGTACTTCCGCACGAAACGTAGTCCTGATCCGATTCGGTGGACGGTTACCCGAGAGCATCTGTGCCATTGGGGCCTGGGAGGGCTCAGCCAGCTAGGCGACGGAGGCGACGGACACGCTCCTCAACCGGGGGATGCGTCGAGAGATAGGGGCCGAGACCGAGAGGGCCAGGCGTTCCCTCGAGCGTCCCCAGCCG
>MEKT01000169.1 GCA_001767435.1 Acidobacteria bacterium RIFCSPLOWO2_02_FULL_65_29
CGCCCATTCAGCCCCCTCCACCGGATCGGGAGGCTGAAAGCTTACCGCCTGAAAGGCGGTGGGATTAAACCTGGCACGTGGGCACTAAATCCTCAAATCCTCAAATCCTCAAGTCCTCAAATCCTCAAGTCCTCAAATCCTCAAGTCCTCAAATCCTCAAATTCCTCTTTTCAGAATGTCACCCCGGCCCGGACGCCGAACGTTCGGGGGGCGCCCATCTCGCCGATGAAGCCCGAGGGCGCCAGGCCGGGATACGCGAATGCCAGCGGGATGTATCGCGTGTCGAACGCGTTTCGCACCCACGCCTCGCCGAAGAGGTACTTCCCGCGCACGCCTCCGCGGAAATTCGAGACCGTGTAGGCCTCCTGCCCCTCTGTGTTGGCGTCGTCGTACTCGAAGTCGCCGCGGAAGACGACCTCGGCGCGCGCGTACGCCGTGGCCTTCGCGCTGAGCGCAACCGAATACTGGCCGCCGAAGTCGGCGGTGTAGCTGGGCATGTTGGCGATGCGGTTGCCGCCCACGGCCACGCCGTTCGAAAACGTGCCGGCGTCGAACCGGGCGTCGGTGTAGCCGCCGCCGGCGAAGAAGTCGCAACCCTCGAAGAGCCTGGCGTTGAGCTCGACCTCGACGCCTTTGCTCGTGGCGCTGCCGGCGTTGGCGATGAAGAACTGCCCCGGCACGAACGGGTTCGGCACGTTGGTCTGCAGGTGCTCCCACTGGATGTAGAACACGCCGGCGTTCACGGAGACGCGACTGTCGGCGAAGAGCGTCTTGACGCCGCCCTCGTAGCTCCAGCTGTGCTCCTCGCCGTACGCTTCGCTGCCCGGCAGCGCCGCGGCGTTGAAGCCGCCGGCTTTGAACCCGCGCGCGACACTGGCGTAGATCATCTGCCCGCCCGACACGTGATAGGCCAGCGTGAGCTGCGGGGACACGTCGCCAAACGTATCGTCGGCGGCGACGGTCGAGTCCGGCGCGATGAAGGGCCGGAAGAACGTATTCAAGAGCGCCTGTTTGTTCTCGTAATCGGCGCGAACACCGAGCGCCACGTCGAGTTTCTCGTCGAACGAGAACGTGCCGCGGCCGTAGCCGCCGACGCCGTAGTCGTCGAGCTCGGACTGCGGCGAATGCTGCTGCACGCCGAAGGTGATGAACGGCGACAGCACGAACGGCGAGAACCAGTTGATGGCGTCCTGCTTGTACGCCTGGCTGAACGCAAAAAAGCCGCTCTGCCATTCGAGCGACACCCGATCGGAGAGCCGGATGGCGGCGTCCCTGGCGGACGACATTCGGACTTCCTGTGTGAACTGAAAGTCCTCTTCGTGGTTATCCCGCTGGACGAGCGGCAGCGGCGTGTAGTCGAGATCCGTGCTGTCGTCCGTAGACCACCATACCAGTCCGGTCGTCGACGCCAGATCCACACGCGAGCCGGTGCGCTTCAGCAGCAAGGTCGGAGCAAAGATGTCACGCTCGGTGAAGCCCTCGTAGTTGCGCGCCGCATGAAACGGGTTCGCGCGGAGCGCGCCGATGTCGTTCAACGCGTAGTCACCGTCTCGCGCACGTTCGGTCGTCATGATGGCGCGGGCCTCCCAGCCGGCGCCGGGGTTGAACAGGAGCTGGCTCTTGGTGAAGAACGCCGACCGCGAATCCAGATCGTTGCCGGTCACGTCGTTCGTCGTGTACCCGTCGCGCGTCGCATACCCGAATGCGAAGCCGACGCCGGCCCGGGCCTGCATGAGCGGTCCCGACACATTGCCTCGAACCTCGGACGCGCCCACATTCCCGAACGGAGCGACGAGGCCCCCGGTCCACTTCGTCAGCGAAGGCCGGACGCTCGAAATGCTGACGAGGCCGCCGATGCTGTTGCGCCCGAACAGCGGGCTCTGAGGGCCTCGAATGAACTCGATCTGATCGACGTCGGCCAGCTCGATACTCGACGAGTTCGTGTTCAGCTGGGGCACGCCGTCGATGAACGTGGTGACGCCGGGGTTGCTCGGGCTCGACCCGATGCCGCGGAAGCGGGGGTTGCTCAGCTTCCGTGCGCTGAACTCGTTGAACCACGTGTTCGGCGCCAGGTCGGCGGCGTCGCTCACGCCGCGGGGCACCGAGCTCTCGAGCGTCTCTCGTGTCACGGCGGTCAGACTCACCGGCGATTTCTGCGCGTCTTCCGGCACCTTCTCCGCGGTGACCGTGACGACGGGCAGACGCAGGCGGACGGTCTGATCGGCCGGATCGGGCTGCGTGCCGCTTGTCGTCGACTGCTGGCCGAACACCGACGCCGGAGCGACAAGCGAGACGGTAAGGATGAATGCAAGCTTGCGCATGACGTGCTCCCAATCAAAATGCAGCCACGAAGACACGAAGACACGAAGAGGAGGCCTTGAACACGAAAAAAAGCCTTGAAGGTTCATGTTCTCCTAGCTCGGGCGCCGGTCAAAATCCTGCCACGAAAACACGAAAACACGAAGGAAGAGCCAACCAGAAATCTTCTTCGTGCTCCCGAGTCCCGAGCCCCAAGTCCCGAGCCCCGAGGGCGTTGCGGACTACGCCGCCGCCGGACGGAAGTACAGCACCATGCCCGCGCCGACCGATGCGAGCAGCAGACCGACGAACCACAGAGGGCTCGGCGCGCTTTTCGGTGGATGCACCATCATCGTGTACACCACGTTGACCACGGGCGCCCCGCCGAACACCAACGGCATCACGTAGAGCGGCGATCCGCCGCTCCGAAACGACCAGATGATGCAGGCGGCGCCGACCGCCCCAAGCATGCCGGCCATCGTCGCGGCTGTCGTACCCCCGGCGTTGAAGCCCGCCAGCCCGCCCTGCTGCTGCGACAGAGCGGCCACGGGCACGAGAACGCCGACAAGGAAGTAGGCGACGCCGACGCACAGCAACGCCCTCAGCGGGCTCCCCAGCCTCATTTGCCCGTCATGGAGCATTGATCCGTAGACGCCCCACGACAGCACGGCACCTGCGACGAAGACGGTCCAGCTCATAGATTTGCTCATCCTTGTGTTCTCAACGCGGGAGCCAACATTCTTCAGTTGCGCCGAGGCCCCCCGCCTCCGCTCGCTTGTGACACACGCGAGCTTCGGCGAGGCTCGCCGAAGCGCCGGAGGCGCGAAGGCGGCACCCCCGGCGCGTTCTTACGATGATGCCTCGCCTCGGATTCGCAGTCCTCGGCTCGGATAGCCGCAGGCGCTGCTGTCTCTGCTCAATGGGCTCAGCCGAAACAGTAGACCACCCCGTCGTTCGAGCCGATGACGACCTTTCCCCCGGCGATCGCGGGCGATGCGGTGAGCGCCGCGCCGGTATCGAACTCCCAGCGCTTCTCACCCGTCGTCGCGTCGATCACGTAGAGCCGTCCGTCGCTCGATCCGATGTAAATGTGAGCACCCGCCACGGCCGCCGACGAATCCACGCGCGCCCGGGTCGTGAACGTCCAGGCATTCTTCCCGTCCGCGGCGTCGATCGCGTGCACCAGCTTGTCGCGGCTCCCCACCACCACCCGGCCGGCGGCGAGCGCGGCGGACGAATAGTACGGGAATTGCCGGTCAGGGTTCTCGTACCGCCAGACGATTTTTCTCGCCCGCAGATCGATCGCCAGCACTTCGTTGTTGAACGTCCCAAAATAAGCGCGGTCGCCGACGATGAGCGGCGAGGCCGCGGTGTTGGCGCCGGCGGGAATGCGGAAGATCTCCTTGCCGTCGGCGAGCGAGATCGCGCGAAAGCTCTCGTCGCACCCCGCGAGGTACACCACGCCGTTCTGGACGGCCGGCGTGGCGTGCACCGGACCGTCGGCCTCGAACACCCACCGTTTACGCCCCGTCGCCGCGTCGAGCGCGTACAGACGGCCGTCGTACGATCCGGCCAGCACCACGGTACCGGCCACGACGGGCGACGATTTGATCTCCGACTCGGTCTCGAATGTCCAGAGACGGCTGCCGTCTCTCGTCCGCACGGCGTGCAGGATTCCGCCGCTGTCGCCCACGAACACCGTGTCGCGCGCCACGGCCGGAGAGGATTCGACGATGGGATTGCCGGCGGCGTACTTCCAGCGGAGCTTGCCGGTTTCGAGATCGAGGGCGACGAGATCGCCGGTCCCCGAGCCCACGTACACCGAGCCATCCACGATGGCCGCGGACGAGTCGATCGGCTCGTTCCCGGTTTCGTACGTCCACAGCAGCTTCAGCGTGCCGGGCGGCGCGCCGGCGGCGACGCCGGTCAGGCGGGTATCGCCGCGGAACTGGGACCAGGCGCCCGGCGCGGGCGACTGCGCGAGAAACGCGCCAGAAAGGCCAACCAGGAACACCGCACACGACGTCCAACGCAGAGCCTGCAGGGCGCGCAGAGATTCGAATGCTCTGCGTGCTCTGCGCTTTCTGCGTTGATCGCTGTGATCGGCGATCACGTTACTTCGCTGCAATGGCGTACAGCTGATTGCGGTTCATGATGATGAGCGAGCCATGCGCCGGCACCGGCGTTCCGTACACCGCGCTCCCCATGTTGATGGTCGCGAGCACCTTCTTCTCTTTGCCGGCCTGCAAGATCACGATGTCGCCGTCCTCGTTGCCCAGGTAGACCCGCCCATCGGCGACCAGCGCCGATCCCCACACGGCCGACGTCAGGTCGTGCACCCAATACTCCTGCCCGGTCTTCGCATCCAGGCAGTGGAAGAACCCGCTGAAGTCGGGGATGTAGATGAGGCCGCCGGCAATCGCGGCGGTCGAGATCGACCGGCGAATCTTGTCGAAATGAAAGACCCGGCCGGTATCGGTGATGATCCCCCGCTTGGTCGCGTCGATGGCGTAGAAATGGCCCACGCCCTCGCCATGCTCCGGATCCTGGCCGTTGGCGATGTATACGCGGTCCTCAAAGATGACCGGGGTGGCGATCACTTCATTGCGCGTCCGGGGCCACACCGACTCTTTCGGGTTCGTATCGAACTCCCAGAGCTTCTTGCCGGTGGCCGGCTCGTACCCGCGCACCCAGCCGTCGCCCTGCGCCGAGACCACCTGCTCGACGCCGCCGATTCTGCCCACGGTGGGTGTCGACCACTGGCCGTGCAGGATCCGGTCGTTGACCGAGTTGTCCTCCCACACGAGCTTGCCCGTGTTCTTGTTCACCGCGATAATCGCCGGCGCGCGTGGCGAGGGAATGTTCACGTGGCTCTCGTCGTGGCCGTTGGATGTACTGACGAAGATCAGCTCGCCCCACATGACCGGCGACGAGTTCGCCAGGTTGTGCGGATAGGTGCCGACCTCCTCCATCATGTCGAACGACCAGACCGCGTCGGCGTCCTTCGGCCCGGCGGGCTTCTCGTTGGTCAGCGGGCCGTCGTTCTCGCCGTCGGTGAATCCCTTGATGTCGAGGCACCAGAGCACGCCGCGATTGCTCACGTAGTAGAGGCGCTCGCCCTCGACGAGCGGCGAGCTGGCCACGCCCTGGAACGGCCAGTCGTTCGCACGGCCCGACTCGAGCTTCACGTGCGTCTGCTGCCACAGGAACTCGCCGTCCGACTCGCGAAACGCCATCAGGACGCCGCGATCGCCGCCTTGCGACGGATCGCGCATTGCCTCGTTGTTCGTGCCGACAAACACCATGCCACCGGCGACGACCGGGTTGCCATAACTCTGCGATCCGAGCGCCGCCACCCACTTGATGTTCTTCTTCGTCTTGACGTCCCACTCGGCCGGCAGGCCCGTCGCCGCGGACACCATGTTGCGGTCGGGGGTGCCGCCCCACATGGGCCAGTCGCCGGTGCCGGGGTCCGAGGCCGCAAGACGCGCCGCGCCGGCAGACGCCGCGGCGAGCGCCGCGGCACACAGGAGTCCTGTTCGCACGATCTTGTATGAGCTCATGATGAAGTCTGTCCCTGTCCTGCCACGCCGTTTAGGATTTCTTCTCGTGCTTTCGTGTTTTCGTGGCTAATTCGGCGAAATCCTCAAGTTGTCGAGCTGCGCGCCGAATTCCACATCCATGAAGACGCCCGGGTAGCCCTGCCGGTTCCCGATCGGGTCGGTTTTCTCGATCGTCCACGCCTCGGGCTCGGGCTCGCCTGCCGGCCACGCCTTCCCTCGCGCCCGAACCGAGAGGTCGGCGAGGTTCTCGACGCGCAGCTTGAGGTGATACCACGCGTCTGGCTTCCACGCGAAAGGCACCGTGACTGTCCGAGCGGTCTCGGGCTCCCACGGCTCGATCTTGAGCCGCTGTGCGTTGCCATAGAGCACGAGCGAATAGCGCTGCGCGGTGATCCCGACGTCGCCCTGCTGACGACGTCTGGTGGTCGTTCGCACGTCGGCGTCGACCGTGTAGTTCGACCAGTCGGGGGCGCCGAAGAACATGCGCATGCGCTTGAAGAGCGTGTTGTCCGGCGCCTTCTGCAGCACTTTCTGGCCATCGAGTGTGACGACCGAAAACTTTCCGGCGACGGCATTGATCCAGCCGGCGGGCACCGCGCCTTCCGTGTAGCCGTCGAACGTGTCGGTCATCGGCAGCGGGCGCACGACGCGAGCCCGCGCCTCGCCCGTGAGGCCGCCGACCGTCGCGCGGATCATCCCGGCCTGATCGAGCGCATCGGCGCCAGCCGTGAAAACGCCGTCGGTCACGGCGCCCTTCAGGCCCTGCAGCGTCCACGCCGCCTTCTGCTCGCCAAGCAGCCGCCCCTTGGCATCGAACACGCGTGCGCGCAGTCTCGAGACCTGGCCCGGCGTGAGCGTCAGCTCGGTCGGCGTGACCTGCAACCAGGCCGGAGCGCCCTCACCCTTCACCGCCGGCTCGTCGACGGAGGTGCCCTTGACGGCGCTCGCCACTTTGGGCCCGAACGCGTACACGGCGTCGCTCGAGGCGAAAAACACGCGTCCGCGCGAGATGGCGGCGCCCGACACGATTTGCTCCGGCGTGCCTTCAGAGCCGCCGACACTGTTCGTGCTGATCGGCAATTGCACCTCGCTCAGGACATCGACACGGTCGGGACGCAGGCGAAGGATGAAGAAGCGGCCATTTTCGGTCCCGACGTACAGCTTACCGTCGGCGAGCACGAGCGGCGCCTTCTGAAGGGTGCCGAGCGGGTGCTCCCACAGCAGCCGTCCCGTCTCCAGCTCGAATCCGTGCAGCACGGCGCTATTGTCTATCTGGTACACGCGCTGTCCGTCGATCACAGGCGAGGAGAATCCGTACTCGGTGCCCTTCACGGTCCACTTCGTCGTCTTGATGTCGCCCGTCGCGGAGCCGTCGAGCGCGGCAATCATGCCGAGCGTCGAGGTATCGAGGTTCTCGTCGCCGTGCGAGACAATGACGGTCGATCCGCTGACGGCCACGCCGGTGTTGATCGCACGTTTCGACGCGATGTAGCTCCACACTTTCTCACCCGTCTGCGGCTTGATGGCGTGGACGGCGCCGTCGCCGCTGCCCGAGATGAGGAGGCGGAGTCCGTCGATCGTCGCGATGAGCGGCGACGAGTAGTTGGTGTCGTACGGCCGGCCGCCGGGCGAGGAGACGTACACGATCTCCCCGGTGCGCTTGTCGAGCGCCACGAAGCGGTGCTGCCTCGCCGCGAGCGTTCCCCAGTTCGAAATCGCCGCGCTGACGATCACCAGATCGCCGTCGATCAGGGGCGACGAGGTCCGGCCGCCGTGCGTGGTGAAGGCCGAGAACTCTTCACCGACCGAGCGCTGCCACAGAAGCCTGCCGTCGCGGCTGAGGGCGATGACTGCTGCGTTGCCGGCCAGGGCATACACGTTGCCCGTCTCGGGATCCGCCGCGGGCGATGCCCATCCCACGCGGTGCGGCGGCACGTCACTCTGGAACAGGTTGAACCTGTACTCCCACACCAGCTTGCCGGTGTCGGCATCGAGACACATCACTCGCTCTTGCAGCTGAGCGCCTCGGCCTGAGGGGTTCTGCACGCAGACGCGATTGCCCATCACGATCGGCGCCGACCGTCCGCCGTACGGGGCGCGCCAGAGAAAATTCTCGCCGTTCACGGCCCACCTCTCGGGCAGACCCGTCTCGGCGGACACGCCGTTTCGATTCGGTCCGCGCATCTCGGGCCAGTCGCCGAGCGCGACACGCTTTGGGCCCTGTCCTTCGATCGATGAGCCCAGGATAAGAACGGACGCAAGGAGTAACGAGAGCCTCTTCACCATAAACGTCCCTCGCTAAACAGATGAACCCCAAGATGATAGCGGATCTGGATGCGATATGATCAAGGCTCCCGACTCCCGTGAAACCCTTCGATTTTCAGCCGCGAACGCGCATCGTCTTCGGCGACGGATCGAGCGCGCGGCTCGGCGAACTCGCCTCCAGTCTAGGATTTCAGAGGACGCTCCTCGTCGCCGATCCAGGGCTCGTCGATGCCGGGCATGTGACGCAAGCGACCCTCTGCCTGCAACGCGCCGGGATCGCCGTCGCCGGCTTTCATGACTTCGACGCCAACCCCACCTCGGCCATGGTTGAAGCCGGACGCGTTGTCGCGGCCGGGGCCGCGGTCGATTCGATCGTCGCGCTCGGCGGCGGCAGCTCTCTCGACTGCGCCAAGGGCATCAACTTCGTGCTCACTAACGGTGGGAGGATCGGGGACTACAGGGGTTTCGGCAAGGCATCGCACCCCATGCTTCCCGCCATCGGCGTGCCAACGACCGCCGGCACCGGAAGCGAAGCGCAGAGCTACGCGATCATCTCCGACGCCGGGACGCACGCGAAGATGGCGTGCGGGGACCCGAAGGCGGCATTCTCGATCGCGATTCTCGATCCGGTCTTGACGCTGACGCTGCCAACGCGCGTGACGGCGGTTGCCGGATACGACGCCCTGTCGCATGCCGTCGAGGCGTACGTGACCACCAGGCGCACGGCGATCTCCGAGCTCTTCGCCCACGACGCGTGGCGGCTTCTCGACCTGCATTTCGAGCGGGTGCTCGACGCGCCCGCGGACGTGGCGGCGCGCGGCGCGATGCTGCTGGGCGCCCACTATGCCGGCATCGCCATCGAGCAGTCGATGCTCGGCGCGGCACACGCCTGCGCGAACCCGCTGACGGCGCGGTATGGCACACTGCACGGCCTGGCGATTGCGGTCATGTTGCCGCACGTGATTCGGTGGAACGCAGCTCTGGTCGGGGGCCGGTATGCCGAGCTGCTGGCCACCACCCAGGCGGCTCCATCGCCGGTCGCGAACCCAGCCGACGCCGGCGAACGGCTCGCCAGCCGCCTCGAACAGCTGGCCCGGATCGGCGGCCTGCCGGCCACGCTCGGCGAGCTCGGCGTCGCCGAGCACGACCTCCCAGCGCTCGCCGAGGACGCCGCCTCGCAGTGGACCGGGACGTTCAACCCTCGCGCGTTCGACGCCGCGGCCGCGCTTACGCTGTATAAAGATGCGTGGGGAATCCGCGGAAGTGAGAAGTCTTTTTGACTTTTCACTTTTAGCTTTCAACTTTCAAGGTTTCTGATGGACCCAGACGTCGTCGTCATCGGCGGAGGCCCCGCCGGCTCGACCGTGTCAACGCTGATGGCGCAGCGGGGCTTGAAGGTGGAGCTCTTCGAGCGCGAGCGTTTCCCGCGCTTTCATATCGGCGAATCGCTGATCCCGGAAACCTACTGGGTGCTCGAGCGGCTCAATATGCTGCCCCGGATGCGGCGGAGCCATTTCGTCCAGAAGCACAGCGTCCAGTTCGTGAACGCGGCCGGCAAGCTCTCGGCGCCGTTCTACTTCTGGGACAACAAGCCGCACGAGTGCTCGCAGACCTGGCAGGTCGTGCGAAGCGAGTTCGACCAGATGATGCTCGACAACGCGCGCGAGCACGGCGTGGTCGTCCACGAAGGGGTCCGGGTGGTCGACGTGCTGTCGGAGGGCGGGTCCCTCCAGGCGGCGCGCGACGCGCGCGCAACCGGCGTGACGATTCAGGCGGAAGGCGGAGCACGCCGCGACGTGCGCGCACGGGTCGTCGTCGACGCGAGCGGGCAGAACGGTCTGTTGATGAACCGCTTCGGGCTGCGCCTGTGGGATCCGGTGTTGAACAAGGGTGCGATCTGGACCTACTTCAAGGGCGCGCACCGCGAGACGGGCAGAGACGAAGGGGCGACCGTCGTCATTCAGACCGCGAACAAGAACGGCTGGTTCTGGTACATCCCGCTGCACGACGACCTTGTCAGCTGCGGCGTCGTGGCGCCGTTCGACTACCTGTTCAAGGGCCGCGGGGAACGCGAACAGACCTACCAGGAGGAAGTCGAGCGCTGCCCGGCGGTCCAGGAGCGCGTGGCGAAAGCGACGAGGACGACCGGCTATTTCGCGACGAAGGACTATTCGTACCGATCGAAGCAGCTCGCGGGGCACGGCTGGGTACTCGTCGGCGACGCGTTCGGATTTCTCGACCCGCTCTATTCCTCGGGTGTGCTGCTCGCGCTCAAATCGGGCGAGCTCGCGGCCGATGCCGTGGTGGACGGCCTGGCCAAGGGTGACGTCTCGGCGGCGCAGCTCGGCCGGTGGGAAGAGGCGTTCAATCAGGGCGTCGATCGGATGCGCCGGCTGGTGTGCGAGTACTACGACGGGTTCAGCTTCGCGGCCTTCATGAAGAACCACCCCGAGCTGCGCGGAACGGTGACCGACTTGCTGATCGGCGATCTCTTCACCGATCGCGTGGACAAGGTGTGGGCGCCGATGGAGTCGCTGTACGAGCCCGGCAAGGCGCCGCCCCTGCCGTGGAACGCGCCCGCTTCGAAGGACGTCGCCGCGAACAAGGCCAACGAGCTGGTCCTGCCCGCGGGACCGAAACCTTAGCAGGCGTCACGACGAACAACGCAGAGCGCGCGAAGACGTTTCACGTTTTTTTCACGGGCCGGCGGCCTCGCCTGCGATCGATAATCGACATGATGCCTGCCGCGACTGTCTCGAGGAGCCTCATGAAATCCAAGCGAATTGCGCTGGCGGCCACCACCATCGCCCTGTGCGCGTGGACGTGGAGCGGGGTTGGCGTGCACGCGCAGAACGACGCGAGCTCGATTGTCGGCTCGTGGACGCTGAACAAGGATCTGAGCGACCTGCCTGACGAACGAATGCAGGGGCGCGGCGACGGCCGGGGGCGCGCGGGCGGACCAGGCGGCGGCCTCGGCGGCGGGCGCGGGGGCGGGCGCGGCGGCGGAATCGGCGGCGGCGGCGGCTTCCCCGGGGGGGGCGGCGGCGGCTTTCCCGGCGGCGGCGGCTTCCCTGGCGGCGGCCGCGGCGCCGATCCGGAGGATATGATGCGGCGGCAGGAAGCGCTGCGCGGCCTCATCGAGGCCCCCGAACGGCTGACGATCGTCCAGACCGAATCGATGATCATCGTCACTGCCGGCGACGGCCGGACGACGCGGTTGTCGGCCGATGACAAGAAGATCAAGGACGAGTCGACCAGCATCGAGCGCAGGACGAAGTGGGACAGCGGCAAGCTGGTGAGCGAGATCACTGGCGCCGCCGGGAGGATCACAGAGATCTACTCGGCGAACACCGCCCATCGCGAGCTCATCGTGATCGTCCGCATCGAAGCCTCCGGCCGCGACCAGCCGGCGCGCGTGCTGCACCGGATTTACACCGCCGACGCCCGCTGACGGCCGACGTCGGTGCGCTTCTCGCGGCGTGTAGTGCAGGACTTCAGTCCTGCCTTCCGCGGCGCACGTGCAGATCTGAAGTCACGCCAACATGTAGTGCAGGACTTTAGTCCTGCCTTCTCCGGAGAGCGCGTTGCGCCGGCGTGTAGCACAGGACTTCAATCCCTGCCTGTCGAGCTGGATTAGACGAGCCGATAACAGTAGGGATGGACGACGAAAGCCTGCCCTCACCCGACGTCGGCAAGGGCCACAAGCCGCTCGATGCTCGGGAACGATCTCGTGCGCTCAACGCGGCCATGGACGAGGCCTACGAGCTCATCGACCTGAACAATCGCGAGGGCCGGTTCGCGCTCATCCTGATGAGCGGCTTGAACGCCGCGGTGCTCGTGGGCGGCACGCGCAGCGATCTGATGTCGATCCTCGCGCCGGGGGCGCGGTCCCTTGCGGCCGCGCTGTTCGGCGTGTATGCGGTCGTCGCGCTGTACTTCATGCTGGAAGCCGTCGTGGCGCTCCGGCCCGGCCGTTTCCGGCCGCAGCTTGGCGGCTGGCCGAGGGACCGGGCCGACTACCCGAAGGGTGTCCGCTACTTCGAGGACGTGATCGCGCGCAGCGCTGAGAGCTACTGGCAGGCGTGGCACGAGGTCACCATGGAGCAGCTCAACGCCGAGCTCGCGGTGCAGGTGCACAGCCTGTGCATCAAGAACAACGTGAGGCGGGTCGCGTTGCGGCGGCTGTACGAGGGCCTGCGCGTCATGACCCTGCTGCTGGCCGCCCTCGTCGCGCTCTTCGCCGTCTCGGCCTGGAAGTAGAGCCTTCACACATCCCTCCTGCTCGCGAAGGGCCTCGCCGTTTCGGAGGGTATCGCAGCCATCATTCGGGTATAGTGCTGGCTGGTAAGCGCCAGCGAGAATCACATCGAATTCCGACTTCCACTGCAGCTCTCTTTCGTGCGGCGAATGTTGCGACACGACGTCGCCATCGCCTTGTTCTTTCTCGCGTTCACCGCGCTTGTGACGTATCCGCAGGTGCGAGGGCTTGGCACGTCGGTCCCGTACCATTCCGATCCGTACTTCAGCATGTGGCGGCTTGCCTGGGTGGCGCACGCGCTCCAAACCGATCCGCGTGCTCTTTTCGAAGCGAACATCTTCTACCCGGCGCACGACACGCTTGGATACTCCGACGCGATGCTGCTCCCCGGAGCTGCCTTGGCACCGCTCTTCTGGGCAGGCGGCAATCCCGTTCTGATCTACAACCTCGCGTTGTTCGCGGCCTTCGCGTTATCCGGATATGCGGCTTTTCTGCTCGCACGGATGCTGACAGGCAGCGTCACCGGATCGATCGTCGCCGGAGTCATCTACGGCTTTGCGCCTTACCGTTTCTGTCACTACATGCACCTCGAGCTGCAGATTGTTTTCTGGATTCCGGTCGCGCTCTTGTTGATCCATCGCATCCTCGCGAACGGCCGGGTGCGCGACGGCGTGATGCTTGGATTGACGGTGGCGGCACAAGTGCTTTCATCCGTCTACGCCGGCATCTTCTCGATCACGTATTTCGCCGTGCTGACGCCGGGACTGCTGATCTCGACGGGTGTCGGGCATGCTCGGCGTCTCCTTCTTCCGACAGCGGTTGCCGCGACGCTGGCGATAACTCTCGTTGCACCATACGGGCTCGCTTACAGGCACGCCGAGCGCAGCGTGGGGATGCGCAGTCTCGACGATGTCAGGGTTTACAGTGCTTCGATGACGAACTACCTGTCGGCCCCGGCGATGAACCGTCTGTACGGATGGACGGCGAGCACCGATTTCACCTGGGCCGATGAGATGAACCTTTTCCCGGGGATCCTGGCATGCGCGCTCGCTTTGCTGGGGGTTGTGAGAGGGCGAGGGCGCGTGAGATTCGCCTACCTCGCCGGATTGGCGGCTTCTGTCGAATTGACCAGAGGCTCTGGCAGCATTGTTTACCTGTGGCTGTTCGAACACGTCGGGGCGTTTCAGGCGCTCCGCTCGCCGGCGCGCTTTGACACCCTCGTCAACCTGTCGCTTGGCGTGTTGAGCGCCTACGGCGTTGCGTTCATGCTCGAAAGAATCGAGCGCCGATGGAGGCACCTCGCGGGCGCAGCGCTCGTCGCGGTGCTGATCGCCGAGTACGCATCCTCGCCGTCGATTGCGCCAGTTCCGGCACCTACTCGGATCGACTCGCTGCTTTCGAAACGACCGCCAGCGGTCATCGTGGAATTGCCGCTCCTGTCACGAAGAGGCTTCTGGGGCTCGCTCGACTCTGTCTACATGTACCAGGGAATCGGCCACTTCCAGAAAATGCTCAACGGATACAGCGGCTATGCGCCTCAGTCGTTCTACGAGATGCGCAAAGCGATGGCCTCGTTTCCAGACGATCGCTCGATGTCTTTTCTCCGGAATCTGCACGTCGACTATGTCGTTGTCCGCGCTGGGTTGTACGAGGCGGACGAAGGGGCAACGCTACTGGAGCAGATGGGTACAGTGGAGGATCTTTCGCTCGAAGCGATGTGGCCGGACGGACCGATGGGCGCAGAGGCCGTCTACAAGATCACAGCAGCGCAGAATCAGAGATGATGTGGCGTGTCTGGACGTCTCGCGGATTAGCAGACCCACCAGCTCTCCAACCATCGTCGGGCGCCACGTCCAGATCGTGTGCCACGGCTAAGGGCGAACATCGTCTATGCCGCCGAAGCCCGACTGGCGCGAGCTCGCGCAGAGGAGTACCTGAAACCAGACAGCTCCGCGCTCGGCGGATGGCGCTCGAACGTTCCGTCAGATACGAGGCGGACCCTTGGCCGAGTCGGAGGCCCTCTCATCGTGACCCCGTTGCACCAGGGCCCTCGTTTCGGTCAGTAGATCCGCCAGTCCCAGCGGCTTGGTACGTACCTGGGCTCCCAACTCACGCAATTCTGCCCGCACTTCGTCGGTCAACGTCTGGCCGGTGATGACCAATACCGGCGTCCGCCGCAGGTCCTCGTTCGCCCGCAAGCGATACAGGAATCCCGCGCCATTGATGAACGGCATTTGGAAATCCAGAATGATCGCCTCTGGTTGATGCAGCTGGGCTTCGCGCAGCGCGATGTCGGCGGTATGCGCGACGAGGGCCTTGTACCCGGCGCCGGTCAGCGCTTGCGCAAACCCCTGTGCGAGGGCGACGTGGTCGTCGATGACGAGGATCGTGGCGGCGTCATTCGGGGAACTCATGACGTCAGAGCCCACCTCCTTCAACCGGAAGACCGTGTGTGCGACTGGTTACCGTCGTGTCGCGCACAACCGGCGGAGCCGCTGCCGCCTGTCTGTTGGCGGAATGATACCACTCACCAGTGCCAAGGCGCTCGCCAACGCAAGCCACGCCGCAAGTCGACCCGACGGAAGCGCAAATTCAATGGCTGACGGCCCGTGGTTTACACCGAATCGACTTCGCCACTTGTTGCCCGAGGTACCCATTTTCCCCACCTTGATGATAACGTTCGAGGGCACGCAAAGGATCCGCGTGACTGTCCCCTAGATCAACCGTTTATGGTACATAGACTGCCCGGGGGAATCTGTAGAAGATCTGGCCCAGGCGCATGATGTCCTTCCGCGGCGATCGGCTTGCCAGTCTTCCGCTGCCGACAGCCGTCGTCTGGTTCATTGACGAAATCGCCGAGGCTAAGGGCCGCCAGGCGCTCTACACTCGCCAGGCGCCGCAAGTCCTCAAGGCGCTTCGGGAGATGGCGCTCGTGCAGAGCGCCGAATCATCCAACCGCATCGAGGGTGTCACCATCGATCCCGATCGTCTCCGGCCGCTGGTGATCGGCCAGGCGAAACCACGCGACCGTTCCGAACGCGAGATCTTCGGCTACCGGCACGCGCTCACTCTCATTCACACGAACGCCGCGAGTCTGTCGATCGAACCAGGCATCCTGCGGCGGCTTCACCAAACGATTCAGGAAGACACTGGAGATGCCGGCCAGTGGAAAACCGTGGAGAACGAGATCGTCGAGCTGAAAGCTGGAGCAGCTCCGCGAGTACGATTTCGTCCCGTCGCGGCGGCGGCAACGCCCGCCGCGGTCGATGAGCTGTGCCTGCTGTATCGCGAGGCCGTGAACCAGCGCCGGGCGCCGTTCCTCGTGACCGTGGCGGCGCTCGTCCTCGATTTTCTATGCATTCATCCGTTCCGCGACGGCAACGGCCGCGTATCGAGGCTCCTCACGCTGCTGGCCCTGTACCAGCACGGCTACGAGGTTGGCCGCTACATCAGTCTCGAGAGGCTGGTCGAAGAGACGCGCGAAGAGTGCTACGAGGCGTTGAGGCAGAGCTCCGACGGCTGGCACTCGGGCACTCACGACCCGCTGCCCTGGCTCATCTATTTCTCGAGCGTCGTACGCCGCGCCTATCGGGAGTTCGAGAGCCGGGCTGGCGACGTTCGAAGTCCTCGCGGCGCCAAGCGTGCGCTGGTGCAAGCAGCCATCGAATCTTTCGCCGGGTCGTTCCGTCTTGCCGATCTTGAGCGTGCCTGTCCGGCTGTCAGTCGGGACATGGTTCGGCGCGTCCTGAAGGAGCTGAGACGGAAAAAGTTGGTGGAATGTGTCGGACGAGGACCTGCCGCGCGCTGGCGGCGTATGCCGAAACCGTCGGCCTGAGACCCCGTCATGCGGCCGGAAAGGAGGTATTACCTCAAAGAAAGGGTAAAAGAGAGGGTAACCCCACAATGAGCTCAACTACTCTCCCACAGGCAGACCGAACAAGACTGCCAACCCGAACACTGCGGCTTGAAGCGCGACCAATGGTGCCACCCAGAGCCACGGAGCCCACAAGTACGCGCGTGGGTTCGACCAGGTCTCGTGGCGAAATCGCGTCTGGACCGAGGCCGTGAACACCCAGACGATCGCGAGACCCAGCCCGAGAACCAGTATGTATGTGAACCGCGCTCCCGGCCCCTCGAGCGGCACGACGCCTGGAGACTAAGCAGTAGGGGATAAGGCCACAGGAAGCCGACCATCTGGACAACGTCCGCCACCTCTCCCAGCGCCGGCTTCAAGATGACGCCGAGCGGGCGCGTAAGGCTGACCAGCCCATACGCCACCAAGCCCACCACGACAACGGGACCGCACGGCCGGCGAAGTCTCGAAGGCATGTGCTCAGCCCGACGTGAAGCGTCGCTGGCGCGCTAGCCTGGCGGAGAAGGGAGGGAGTCGAACCCTTTAAGCGCGTTTCTTCTAACCTGGTGATGGCGCGCGACTTCTGGGCTTAAGTGTTGGACTCCCTACCCCTTACGCGCACTGAAGGATTCAACATGAGTGATCTCAATTCGTCGCGAATCGACCCCCGTCGTGGAGACATTTTGGAGACGGGCCGCTGGAACAAGGCGCAGGGGTTGAAGGTGTCA
>MEKT01000170.1:0-621 GCA_001767435.1 Acidobacteria bacterium RIFCSPLOWO2_02_FULL_65_29
CCGGCTGGCCGTCGAGGCTCAGCAAGTGAAGATTTTTCTGAATCCGCCGGTGGAGGAGCGTGTCTCGAAATGTGTCCAGCTCACGACGCAGGAAGTACACCGCGTCGGACCGCTGGCCGCGAGCAGCGCGCGCCTGCGCCTGCACTTCAATCGCGGCGCCGAGAGCGATCTCCAGGGACGGGTCCTTCTCGAGAGTCCGTTGTTTGAGCGCCGCGACGGCCAGCGCGTAGGTTTCCGCAGCGTAGCCGCTTGCTTTATCGAATTGGTTGCCGGCAAACGCGGCGCGCCCGAGCCACGAGAGCGCTTCGAGCGCTTCGGACGTCGTGCCCTGCGCCGCCCGGTACTGTTTGAGGAGGGCCTCTCCGCCGGACAAGTCCTGTTTCGGCGAACACGGCCAACTCGTGCAGGCGACCGCCGTGCGCACATCCCTGACGATCGTCGTGGGCGTCTGGGCGGCTGCGGTGCCGACGCCGACCAACAACGCGATCACCGCGGCTCGAACATGACTGGCTCGCATACAACCCTCCACTTATTCACGTGGGGCTCCGCCCCACACCCCCCGCCTCCGCTCTTCGAGCTCCGGCGAGGCTCGCCGAAGCCTTCGGCGCAGGCGGCGGCTCG
>MEKT01000170.1:645-11047 GCA_001767435.1 Acidobacteria bacterium RIFCSPLOWO2_02_FULL_65_29
CAGGGTCGTCCCGAGCCCAGTCGAGGGACGACAATGCTCAGGGCGTCCCGAGCATCGTCGAGGGACGCAGGCGCGCCGTTCGCGCCTAGCCCGTTATGCGGAACGAGTACAACATTCTCATTTCGACCCAGCATAACGGGCCTGACAGCCCGCGTTTGTGGCTTAGGACGCCGGTGTCCCGCCGGATCCCTGGGCCCCGCTGGGCCTGAGCGCGAGCGTCCACGACAGCGGAACGGACACAGGCTTGAAGCAGACCTTGTCGTCGCATGCCTGGTACTCGAGCGTTCCCGTGACTTTCAGCGACGGCTTGCTGCGAAATGCCGCCAGCGCTTCCGGCCGTGTGTCAAGTGTCACGTCCTGAATCAGCTTGAATGGCCGCTGGTAGACGGGGATGCGCTCGTCGAGCGGCTCGAACACGTAGATCTCCGAAGCGGGATACTGCACCGGCGGCAGGCGCACAAACGGCTGCTCGGCCATCCTCAATGTGATGACCTGGTAGTCATCGGCGCCCGGCGCATACACGTGCATCCGCGCACCGGGCTCAATCTCGACGACCAGGGACACAGGGCGACCTGGCGAGATCTCCGGCTGACTCGGATAGTTCTTGATCTTGAGATGATCGGTCCAGACTTCGGTGGCCTCCGGGCCCTGGCTCGCAGCAACCGGCTTCGAGGCGTCGCCGGTCCTCTGTGCCTGGAGCGCCGTCGCGAACATCGCTATCGTGGCGACCAATAGCGCGGCTATCCGAAGTTCGAACGCTTTCATCTGTTCATCTCGACACTCGCACCGGAAAGTCCGGCCTCTTCTTCGTGTCTTCGTGCCTTCGTGGCTCTTATTCGGCTGTTCGTTCATCTGACTCCGGCAACGGCAGAAATTCCGGATGCTTGTGCGGCGCGATCGGCGCCGTCACGTGGTCTCGGCGTGTGGCGCGCGCCTTCCTGACGCGCCGCGCCTCGCCCGCATTCTCGGCTCGTCGAGTCGTGACGTCCTTCGGCGTCTTCACCACGCGAGCACGCGGCAAGGGCGGCCGGCCCTTCGCGTCCCGACGCTCACGGTCGCGAACGAACGCCTTGATGATCTTCAGAGCGGCGCGCGCCTCACGCTCGGTACGGCGCCCCTTGAAATACGCCGCCAATTCCCTGTTGGCGCGAAGAACTTCCTGATCGCGCACGTCCTGTTCGAGGGCGCCCTCGGGGGTTGCGCCGGGCTTACGTTGCTTGCCCATCGCTTAACTTTAACGCTCGCTTCTGCTCCACCAACAAGGTTCTTCGGCGGGTGGTTCGTAGAGCATAACTCGTTAACTGCCAATCGTCTGCGTGTTACACGCCCTCGGTTCTGGAGCCCTGCCCAGCTGCGCGTGGCCTTTTGCGCGGCGCCGGGCAACACCACGGGGAATCCAATCGATTGGATCGCCTGCTGAGCCTTGAGGATGAACTCACCGAACTGCTGCAACGCGTCTCCAGTTCCGGTCATCGGCCGCTGAATCATCCCAACATCGCCGCGATTTACGGCTTCGAAGAAGCTGGCGGTGTCAAGGCGCTCCTCCTCGAACTGGGTTCGCGGACAATCGGCGTATTCTCGCGACCGACCAACGTTCTACGATCAGGCGGCGGCTCTCGCGGCTCGACCGTATCGTAGATACAGAGTCGGCACCACGACCATGTTCAGCAATGTCGAGCTCACGAGGCCGCACAGGATGACGATGGCCATCGGCGTCTGAATCTCGCTGCCGCTCCTGCCGCCGCCGAGCGCCAGCGGGATCAGGGCGAGGCCGGCGGCCATGGCGGTCATCAGAATCGGGACGAGCCGTTCGTGCGCGCCGCGCTCCACCGCGACGCGGAAATCGGTCACGCCTTCCTGCTCGATCAGATGGTGGATGTGCGACACGAGCATGATGCCGTTCCGCGTCGCAATCCCGAACAGCGTGATGAATCCAATCATCGTCGCCACGTTCAGGACGCCCCCGGACAGATACACGCCCGCCACGCCGCCGACGAGCGCCAGGGGCAGATTCAGCATGATGAGCAGGGCATCACGCGCCCGTCCGAAGGCGAGGACGAGGATCATGAAGAGACCGGCGAGGACCGCCAGACCGAGCACCGCCAGCCGCTCGGACGCGCTCTGCTCGCTTTCGAACTGACCGCCGTACTCGACACGGTAGCCGGCCGGCATGGCGACCGACTGCGCCACGGCCGATTGGATGTCGCCGACCACGCTTCCCAAATCGCGGCCCGCGACGTTGGCGGAGATGACGATCCGGCGCTGCACGTTCTCGCGCAGAATCATGTTCGGCCCTTCTTCGCGGCGCACATCGGCCAGGAGCCGTACTGGCACCACCTGGCCGCCTGGCGTGTCCACCGGGAGATCGGCGATGCGGTCGAAATCGGCCTGCGCGCCCGGATCGAGCTTGACGACGAGATCGAACGCGGTGCCCCGGTCGAAGATCCGGCCCACCGTCGCGCCCGCGAAGCTCGTCTCGATCGCCTCGGCGACCTGGTCGGCGCGCAGCCCGTGGCGAGCGATGGCGGGCCGATTCAGGACGAAGCGCACGAACGGAATGTCCATCTGCTGTTCCAACGACAGGTCGACGACTCCCCCTACTCCGGCCATCGTCTCGCGCACGCGCTCGCCGAGCCGCCTCAGCGTGCCGAGGTCGTCGCCGAACACTTTCACGGCAATGTTCGCGCGGGTGCCCGACAGCATGTGATCGATGCGATGCGAGATCGGCTGCCCGATCGTCACGTTGGCGCCCGGCAGCGTCGAAAAGCCCCGCCGCAGTTCGGCCAGCAGGTCGGCGCGCGGCCGGTCCGTCTCTCGCAGACCCACGTCGATCTCCGCCGCCTCGACGCCCTGGACGTGCTCATCGAACTCGGCGCGCCCGGTCCGGCGCGCGGTGGCCACGACCTCCGGCTGCGCGAGTAGGATCTGCTCGACGCGCCGGCCGATTTCATCGGACTTCGCGAGCGACGTGCCCGGCAGCGTGTTCGCCTGGACGGTCAGACTGCCCTCGTGAAATTCGGGCAGGAACGACGAGCCCAGGCGTGCCATCGCGCCGACGGCCGCCACGAGAAGGGCCGCCGAAAGGGCCGTCACGGCAAAAGGATGGTCGAGCGCGCGCGGCAGCACCTGCGCGAACCTGGCCTTGAGCGTCCGCGCCAGCCATCCGTCGTGCCCCGCGGCGATCGATCGCGCGTGGGGCAGGAACGCGGCGCACAGCGCCGGGGTGACGATGATAGCGACGAGCAGCGACGCCGCGAGCGCGATGATGTACGCAAAGGCGAGCGGCGCCAGCAGTCGTCCCTCGACGCCCGAAAGTCCAAAGACCGGCAGAAAGACCAGCACGATGATGATCGTCGCGAAGACGATCGACGTCCGAATCTCGAGCGTGGCGTCGCGGATCACCTCGGGCGCCGGCCGCCGCTCCTCCGCCGGCCGCACGGCGTTCTCGCGCAGCCGCCGGACGACGTTCTCCACATCGATGATCGCGTCGTCGACGAGGGCGCCGATGGCGATGGCCATTCCGCCGAGCGTCATGGTGTTGATGCTGGCGCCAAAGGCGCGCAACACCAGCACTCCGGCTGCCAGCGAGAGCGGCATCGCGGTCAACGTGATGCCAGCTGCACGCAGGTTCGCCAGAAACACGATGACGATGGCGACCACGAGCAGGCCGCCGTCGCGGAGGGCCTTCACGACGTTGTCGACGGCCACTTCGATGAAGTCGGCCTGCCGGAAGATGCGGCGGTCGATGGTGATCCCGCGCGGGAGGTCCCGTTGGATCGCGTCGAGCTCGCGATCGAGCCTGGCCGTCAACTCGATCGTGTTGGCCGTGGGCTGTTTCTGGACGCCGACGATCACGGCCGGCTTGCCGCTGCGGGAGCCTTCACCCCGCTTCAGCGCGGCGCCTTCGCGCACCTCGGCCACGTCGCGCACCAGGACGGTGCGCGTGCCGCGCAGCGCCACAACGCCCTCACCAATCTCCTGGGGCGTTCTGACGCGGCCAATCGCTTCCAGCACATACTCCTGGGAGCCTTCGGTGTAGATGCCCGCGGAGGTGTTTTGGCTCGCGCCTCGTACCGCGTCCAGCAGCTCGGTCAGCGACACCTTGTTGGCGCGGAGCGCGTCGGGGCGCGCGAGGACCTGAAACTGCCGCTCGGCTCCCCCGATAGGCGTGATCTGGGACACACCAGGCACGGCCAGCAAGCGCCGCCGCACGGTGGTGTCGGCAATCGTGCGGAGCGTCAACGGATCGTCGGTGTTCGACGAGATCGCGAAGAAGAGAATCTCGCCCATGATCGACGAAATCGGCGCGAGAACCGGGCGCTCGACTTGCGGGGGCAGCGTCCCGCTCACGAGCGACAGTTTTTCCGCCACGAGCTGGCGCGCCGTGAAGATGTCGGCGCCCCAATCGAATTCCACCCAGACAACGGCCACGCCGACGGCCGTTGCCGACCGCACACGGCGGACGCCAGAGGCGCCGTTGATGGCGCTTTCGATGGGAAACGTGACGAGCGATTCCATCTCGTCGGGCGCCATGCCGTGTCCTTCGGCGAGCACCGTGACCGTGGGCGCGGTCAGGTCCGGGAAGACATCGATCGGCATCCGCCATGCCGTCCAGGCCCCGGCGGCGAACAACAGCATCGACAGCGCCACCACCATCCAGTGGTGGTCGATCGACCATTGAATCAGGCGTTTCATGCCGGTCCCCTCAGTGCACGTGGCCTTCGGCGGGCAATCCCTTTGCCGCCGAGGCCAGCTGAATCTCGTAGGCGCCGCGGGTGACGACGCGGTCGCCCGGCTGGAGTCCCGTTTTGACACCGATCCAGTCCCCGTCACGAACGGCGATTTCCACCGATCGGCGCGCAAAGCGTTCGCCGCTGATCTGAACGAACACGTACGGGCGGCCTGCTTCCATCAGCACGGCCGCCTTCGGCACCGCCGGAACCCGCTCGATCGTTCGCTGGTAGAGGATGGCGGTTCCCGTCTGGCCGATCAGCAGTTGACCGCCAGGGTTGACGATCTCGAACTGCACGGGCAGCGCGTGGGTGGCCGCGTCGATCACGCCCGCGTCGTGCACGTGCTCGAACCGCAGCGGGATCGGGTCGGAGCGACCGGCAACTTCCAGCGCGACGGCCGACGCGGTGCGGGCCGACGCGGCGTCGGCGGCCGGCACGTGCGCGCGAAGCTCGACGCGATCGGTGCGGACGATCTTGAACAGCGGCGCGCCCTCGTCGTACGACGCGCCGAGGGTCGCAAAAACATCCGCCACACGACCATTGATGGGTGCCCGCAGCACGAAGGCGTTCCCCGCCGCGGCCCCGCCGCCAGCGCCCAACGTTTCATCACGCTGCGCGAGGCGGGCCTCGGCGGCGCGGAGCCGGGCCTCCGCCACGGCAACCGCTCGTTGGGCGTCCTCGACGCGTCGCGCGGGAGCCGCGCGATCCGCGAGCAGCCGTTGCGCGCGACTCTGTTCGGCGCGCGCCCCGTCGACGACCGCGCGGGTCTCCGCCACGGCGGCCGCCAGCGTGGCGCGATCGTCGCCATTCGACAGGCGCGGCTCCAGGAGTCCGAGCGAGGCGCCAGCCCGAACCGTCGCGCCGATCGCCACCAGCGATTCCGCGGTGAAACGACCCGCGGCCGGCGCGGCCACGATGGCTTCGCCGCCCGAGAGCGCTTCGATGACCGCCGGCACTCGAATCGCCGTCCGCAAGTCCACGGCCCGGACCGGCTGCGCGGCGAACTCATTGGTCCATTGCTGTTCCTTGAGGTACGCGATGGCCGCAGGATCGTCCGGCGCCCGACTGGCCGCGGCCGCCAATGCCGCCGGTTCGTCGCCAAAGACGGTCACCTCGCCAAGGTCGTGGCGATCGGAGAGCCCTGGTGCGTCCACGACGAGCGTCCAACGATAGCTGCCCGGCGCGGGTGGCGAGCCTTCGACGCGGAACGCTCCAGGCCTGGAGGGCGCTGAACCCGTGAAAACAACGGGTGGACCGCCACCTGCTGGTGTGAGCTCGATCCGAGGCTGGCCGGCGTTCAGCGCGGTGAAGTCGTCGAGCTTCGTCAGATGCACCGCGAACAGCGCCGAGCGGCCCGCTACGAGCGGCGGGTGCTCCATGAAGAGCTCCGTCTCGTCGGTCCAGTTGGTCACGCTCAACGAGGGGGCTTCAGTTGGGGGCGCGTCGACGGTTCGACGGCACCCGGCGGCCGCCGTGAACGCGGCGATGAAACCAATCGCTACAGCCGTTCTCAAAAGGGTGTCGCGCCGCCGTAGGCAGGACTGAAGTCCTGCACTACACGCCGGCGCAAACCGCTCTAGCCGCCGTAGGCAGGACTGAAGTCCTGCACTACACGCCGGCGCAAACCGCTCTAGCCGCCGTAGGCAGGACTGACGTCCTGCGCTACACGCCGGCGCAAACCGCTCTAGGGCGTCTCGTGTGGTCATGACGGAATCTCCCAACCGCTGATGAACTCCAACTCGATGTGCGCCTGTCGCACGGCAAGATCCAGGGCCGCTTGCCGTACACGCGCCGCCGAGCCGGCGCGGAAGGCATCCAGCAGCTCCAGAATTCCGCGGTCGCCGGCGTCGTAGCTCACCTGCGCGATGCGCTCGAGTTGATCGGCAATCGTCACGGCGGCGCTGCGATAGCGCGCGGCCGTGTCGCGCCGCTCCAGAACGGCCGAGCGGAGGGCGGCGATTTCGCCGCGCAACGCCAGTCGCAACGCCTCCAGACGGGTTTCCGCGTGTCGCGCCCTGGCTTCCGCCAGCGCCCGCTCGGGATGACCACGGTCGAACAAGGGCATCACGGCCTGCAGGGTGATCACCCCGCCCAAATCACCACCGCCGGCGGTCGACGACTTCGTGCCCGCGACGATTTCCGGTTCGGGGATCCGTCTGCGATCCGCGGCGCGAGCGGACAGGCGGGCCGCATCGACGTCGTTGCGCAACGCCAGGAGCTCCCCCCGGGCGGATTCGGATCGCTCGACGAGCAGGTCGACCGAAGGCAAGACGGGGTACGAGGCAATGGCGTCGACCGCCACGATTCGGGACGGATCAACCGGCTCCGCGAAGAAGCTGGCCATCACAGCCTGGGCGCGGGCGCGCTCGGTGGCGGCTCCCGCGCGATCGGCGTCGATGTCGAGGACCTCCCGTTCCGAGCGCAAGCGGTCGAACCCCGCCACGTCGCCGGCGGCTTCGCGCGCGGCCAACACGTCGGCCAGATCGCGAAGGCGGCCGCGCGCTGCGGCCAGCTCACGCTCCCGGCTTTGCGCCGCGACAAGCTGCGCGAAGACCAGTCGCAGGTCCGCTCGCGCGCGGCGCAGCGCTTCGTCGACCCGATTCGAGCTCGCGTCGACCAGTGCCGACGCCGCCTGAACCTCGAACCCCCGTCGCCCGGTCACCGGTAACGGCTGCGCCACCATCGTCATGTGCTCGGTGACGCCCGCGACGGACTCGCGACCGAACGTGACCCGCGGATTGGGCCAGCGCGCCGCGGTCAGAACGTCCGCCCGGGCGAGGTCGACGGCTGAACCGATCGCACGCACACGTGGGCTGTCGGGCGATAACCTGGCGAGGGCGTCGGATTCGGTGAGAGACAACGGTTGAGAACCCGCGCGCGACGGCACGAGCGCTGCCAGCAACGTGGCACAGAACACCACTGTGCGCATAACACCTCAGATGAAACGGAGAACGAGGCAGACGGGGGCCGGCCCGTCAGATCAGATCAGGACAAGCAGGAGGGAGGAGCGCGGAGCGAGAGACACGCGCGCGGGGGGCCATGAGGAGGCGCCGCATTGTAGTCGGGCGCCGCGACCCAAACGGTGACCGTCAGCGCGAGCTCGCTTCGCTCCGCGGGTGGCGCGGCAGGCGCAGCGAACTGGTACGCGGGCCGGTGCAGCATGACGCCGTCGAGCCAAACGACCTGACCGTCGTCGTCTGCGAGTTGGCCATCGTCGTGGTCGTGCGATCCGACCGCGTATAGCTGAACGTGGCGGTGCACCGTCGAGTGGTGATGGTCGGCATCAGCCTCGTGAACGTGCTCCGGCGCCGCGATCGCCGACAGAGCGATCGTGGGCGCCAATATGACGCAGACGAAGGATCGGCCAATGGAACGTGACACGCTGGAGGGATTATGGCCGCCGGTGTAACGCGGCGTCAAACCCGCCCGCCCGTCGGTAGCGGGTCAGAACTGACCCACTACCCGCCGCCCGTCAGCCCGTCTCCGGCAACCGCCTCGGCCCGCATCTGGAGAGGGCCTACGGAGAGAGGGATGATGCGGCACTCGCCAGACGACCGCACTTCGAAGCGAGCATGGTTCGAATGCCTCGGTCGTCCTGCCCGGCCGGGTCTCTCCGTTCTTGCAGACTCTTGCAGACAATGCACACTGCGGGAGCGGCACCCACTAGAGAACGGATCAGGCCGCTTGGTATTCTCGAACTTCGAAGCGCACGCCTGATCGTGACGCCTCCTGGAGGACCGTTTCGAGCGACGATGCGACTGCGGCGTCGAGGTAATCCTCGCCGCATGTTTCGCACACGTTGGCCGGCACGTTGTGGATGACGATGGTCGTGCCCTCGCGTTCGACAGTGACCGTCGTGCGGCCTGCTTTCAACGTCCCGCTCTTGCATACGAGACACTTCATGGCGATCGTCTCCGCCTGAATTCGACATCCCACTCGTTCGGGTCCGGTTCGTATGCAGTCACCACGTAGATAACGTCATTCGCGGTATCAGGAGCGGCAACGACATGCAGCGGCCGCTCACTGACCCGCGCGAGCATGAGCGCGCTCGGGAAGGGCGTATCGTCTGGATACTGTTCGATTTGCTCACCGGAATCAAGCACGTGTAAAACGTCCGAGACGCTGATCCCGCGGCTCTCCATCCGCTCCCACGCGTGACGCCTGAAGACCACACGGCCGCTCGGCACTTGTAGAATATACGCGACGCCAACGGAAACGCTAACTTAACTGACGGCCTTTCCGCCAGAACTGGCGTTGGTATCGGCCCGTCTTGCCTCTATGCGTGCGCGAACACGAAGGCACTCTGGACCTCGACGCGGTGAAGAGGTGTGATGGGATTTTTCGCTCGCGGAATCGAAACGGCGCCGCGCGCCGCGATTGAGACGCACCAGTTCGCACGGCTTCGCTCGCTCTTGGAGCGCTCCTCTCTCGACAACCCGTTCTATCGAACGAAATTCCGCGCCGCGGGGCTCGGTTCGTTGCAAGACGTCATTGAGATCGCGCGATCGCCTGACCGATTCCGCCAGCTTCCGACGTCGGGGAAGCAGGAGTTGCTGGACGATCAAGCGGCGCATCCGCCCCATGGGACGAATGTGCTCTCCCCATCGCCGCCGTTTGTCCGCCAGCACCAGACGAGCGGAACGACCGGCACGCCGCTCAAGGTTTGGGAGACGCGGCAGAGCTGGGAGTGGATGACCACTCTGTGGCTGTACCAGCTGCTCGCGCTGGACATCACGCCGGTCGACACGATCTTCATGGCGTTCAACTTCGGTCACTCCCTGGGCTTGTGGAACGTTCTGGACGCCGGCATGCAGCTGGGAGCGCTGACCCTGACGGGCGGCGGCCTCACGTCGCTGCAACGCGTGGATTCGATCGTGCACAATCGGGCGACCGTCCTGGTATGTACGCCCTCATATGCGTTGCGACTCGCCGAAGTCGCCGCGGACAACCGGATCGACATTCGTCGCAGCGCGGTCGGCACGATCATCGTCGGCGGCGAGCCCGGCGCCAGCGTTGCAGGAACCCGGGACAGGATCGAGCGGCTCTGGGGCGCTCGGCTGTACGATTCTCCCGGACTGACCGAGGTTGGCCACATCGGCCTGGCCTGCCCCCATCAAGGCGTTCATCTCGTTGAAAGTGAGTTCTATGTCGAGATGCTCGATCCGGAGACACAACGGCCGGTTGGCCCGGGAGAAGCCGGTGAGATCGTGGTGACCAACTTCGGCCGGCCGGCGACGCCGGTGATTCGCTACCGGACGCGGGATGTGGCGAGACCGGTGTACGACATGTGCCCCTGCGGCAGAACGTTCATGCGCCTCGAGGGTGGCATCATCGGCCGGAGCGACGACATGATCGTCGTCCGTGGCGTGAACGTCTTCCCGTCCCTTGTCGAGGCCATCATTCGCGAATGTGGAGACGTCTCCGAGTACTCGGTGGAGATCGTCGGCACACAGGACATGTATTCGCTGCGAATCAAGATCGAGCTCGATGCCGACTGCACCGGCGGCCCCGAGACCATTCGACGGCGGATCGAAGACACATTCCATCGCCGGTTGTATCTGAAGACCGACGTCGAGGTTGTCCCGGCAGGGGCGCTGCCGAGATCCGGAGCGAAGCGCAGCCGCTTCGTCAGGGTCGAAGCGGATAAACCGAGTCTGAAATAACGTGGG
>MEKT01000170.1:11058-27884 GCA_001767435.1 Acidobacteria bacterium RIFCSPLOWO2_02_FULL_65_29
CGCTCCCTCGCAGGCGCGCCGTGCGCGCCTAGCCCGCGTAGCGCAGGACTTCAGTCCTGCCCCAGCGGCGGCAGGTCTAACCAGCCTCCGCCGCACGGCCGGCGTTCAGAAGCTGCCGACATTCAGGCCGATCGTGAACGTCCGCCCACGCGCGGGAGCGAATTGAAAGTGCTCCCGGTAGAACTCGTTCGTCAGGTTTTCCATCGCAAAGTTGAGATCGAGCCGATCGCGGCGGCGCGTCAGGCCGAAGCCCCAGCCGAGCCGCTGCACGGAAAACCCGTCGAGCGACAACAGATCCTGCGCGATGAGAAACGGCGTATCGAGGAGCGTGGGCGTAATGCGCGTCACCTCGGTCTGCGCCCGCACGCCGTATTCCACCCACCAACGCCCGCCGGGCTCTGTGAACCGCGCGGCGGCCAGCACTTTGACCGGCGTGATGTTATCGGCTGGCGTGCCGTCGAGTGAGCTCCCATCCAGGGGATTGATGCCCCGCGTGATCGTGCCGTGGGTGAACGCGCCCGAGGCGATCAGCGTCACGACGCCGCGTCCGACATCAAGGGGCGCGTCGGCCGCCAGTTCCAGTCCGCTAATCCGGACATCGGCATAGTTGGTCGCCTGCGCCAGCGGACCCGCCGGCGTGATCGCCACCACGAGATCCTGCGCGACGAAATCCTGGTACTGGTTGACGAAGAAGTACGCGCCGCCCGAGACGCGCGGCGCATTGAACTTGGCGCCGACGTCGAAGTTATTGCCCCTTTCCGGCGCGACCCTGACGTTGGGCGCGATGCTTCCGGCCGTCGCGGGGCCGGCGAACAGCATCTCTTCGAGGTTCGGATGCCGATAGCTGCGGCCGACGCGCACAAAGGGGCTGACGTGGCCCCTCGGGTTGGCGACCAGGCCGATGTCGCCGGTCAGCGCCTTGCGGGCGTACGTCGCGCCATTCGGATCCGGGAGCGTGGAGGGATCAATCGACGGACGCGCCCCTGCCACGACTGCCGCGATGTCATACCCAGGCGTCGCCTCGGTCGTCACATTGTAGAAGTCCCCTCGGAGGCCCGCGACGAGCGACACGTTCGGTCGAAGCCGCCACTCCTCCTGCGCAAACACCGCGACGTCGCGAAGTGTCGCGTCCGGGACGCGAACCGGATGCGCCACCGACGCTGGTCCCAGTTGCACAAGAGAAGGAAACACCACGGCCTCGGGACCGCGCTGGCCCAGGACCACCTGGCCGACCATCGACGTGGCGGTCGTGGTCGTGCGCAGGTCGCTGCTGCGATCGCGATAGAACGTGAGCCCCGTCGTCAGCACATGCCTGGACGCCGGAGTGAAGACGGCCTGCAGATCGACGCCAGGCGTCCAGACGCGCTGCTCGGTCTGCGACAGGATGTCGAGGCGCATCACGCTGATCGGGAAGAACGCGACGGGCGTTGGCGCTGGAAACTGGACAGGGAGCTGGTTCTGCAGCAAGCGCTCCGTCCGCTGATAGTGGGCCGTCAGCGAGAGGTTGGCCAGCCAGGGCGTGACCGCCTGCGCTTCGTAGCGCGCCGACACCCGATCGAGATTGCTGTATGGAAGCGAGGTGGCATTGAAGAAATAGGGCGGGACGAAATCCGGAAAGCCGATGTCGCTCATGCGGCGGCGCTGATACCGCACCCGCACGGATCTCCGCTCGCCTACCGCGACCAGACTGGACATGTTGATGAAATGGCCTTCGGCGCCCGATTGCGGGATCTCGCGACCGGTACGAACAAAGGGCGCGTTGAACGGATCGGGAAATGCGCGAAACGCAAAGCCAAAGTTGTCGTCGATCGTATCGGTTCGGTGGATCACTCCAGACGTAAAGAACGGACTGGTGTCCTCGACGTCGAAGTCGCCAGCCTGGTAGCCGTCGAAGGTTTCCAGGCCAGCCTGCAGGCGCAGCGCGTAGCGCGGAGCCGTCACACCGACGGTGGCCGTCCCGCGTCGACCGTTTTCGTTAGAGCTGTAGAACCCGTTGAATCCGTACAGCCCTCTGATGCTTTCAGAGAACGATGGCTCGTTGGTGACGATATTGATGGTTCCAGCCAGCGCGTCCGATCCGTACAGGATCGTGCCGGCGCCGTTCACGATCTCCATCCGGCTGATGACGTCTGGGGAGATGAGCCCCACCTCCGCGCCCGTGCGATCGGTCGCCTGGCGCGCCGTGTTGAGCCGCTCCCCGTCCACGAGCACGAGGAGCCTCGTGGAGTCGAGCCCACGCAGCCTTGGTCGCACACCGAACGGGCCACCGCCAACCGGTGTGACGTTCGCGGTGCCGGCGAGCGCGTCGCCAGCGGAGAGCGCGTTGCTCTGCTCGAGCACGGCCTTGCCGATGGTGTCGATGTGGAGCGGAATGCGTCGGATTTCGCGCGCGGATCGTGCAGCCGTCACGTTCACCTCGGCGCTGAGCACGCCGATCTCGAGTTGCACGGGCACGTCGAGCACTTCGTCCGGCGCCGAGACGACGACGGTCCGAGCAGCATCCGAGAAGCCCGCGCGTGTGACGATGACGAGGTACATGCCCGGCGTGGCGATATCCGCCGCGAACCGGCCGTCGTCCCCGCTCTCGACCACAACCTCCTGCCCGGTCGCCACGCCACGGATCACGACGCGGGCGCCGGGAAGCGCCGCGGCGGTTGCGTCAGACACCACGCCGCCGACCGTGGCCGCACCGGCCAACTCCGGAACAAGGGCAACCGCCAGGAACGCCGCAACCAGACTTGTCCGCATCATCCCCACATGACTCCGCAACGATAACCTCCGGCTCAGCCTCGTCCAATCGTTCATTTCCTCAACGGGCCGAATGGCCCGGCGCGACCGAGGGGATCCGCCCGCGCCGGAGGATCGTGTCGCTGAAGAATATCCTAAGATACGAGCACGAGGAGGGTTACATGATCACACGATGCCTCACGTCCATCGCTGTCCTGATCCTGCTGGCGTCGGTCACCTTCGAGGCGCAGCAGCCCCAGCGGGCGGGCCCTCCGCCGTCGATCGCCGAGCGCACGAACGGCATGCGAAAGATCGACGGATATTTTCCGCTCTACTGGGATGACCGCACGGGATCGATGTTCCTCGAGGTTTCGAGGTTCGACGCCGAGTTCCTGTTTTCGACCGGGCTGTCGGCCGGCCTCGGGTCCAACGACATCGGCCTGGACCGCGGCGAAAGCGGCGGCGGACGGGTCGTGCGCTTCGAACGCGTCGGACCGCGGGTGCTGCTCGTGCAACCGAACCTGTCGTTCCGGTCGAGCAGCGGCAATCCGCTCGAGCGGAAGGCCGTCGAGGATTCGTTCGCCAAGTCCGTTCTCTGGGGTTTCACGGTGGCCGCCGAGAACGACGGGACGGTGCTCGTCGACGCCACCGATTTCATGCTTCGTGACGTGACAGGAGCGGCGAGCGCGCTCAGGCCTGGGACCTACAGGGTGGACCGGTCGCGCAGCGCCTTCTTCCTCCCCAACACCAGAGGCTTTCCGAAGAACACCGAGATCGACATGACGCTGACGTTCGCCAACGAGGCGGCGGGCGGCCGCGGGGGCGGCGGCGGACCCGCGCAGGGTCCCGAACGGATTGCCGCGGACGCCGGCCGCGGGGGCGGCGGTGGCGGTGGTCTCTTCTCCGGTACGGTCGCAAGCGTGACGCCGACGGCGGACGCGGTCACGATGCGCGAGCACATCTCGCTCGTCGAGCTGCCCGACGGCGCTTACACGCCGCGCGCCGACGATCCGCGTGCAGGGTACGGGGGGCTCAACTACGTCGACTACAGCGTGCCCATCGGCGAGCCGATCGTCATGCGCGTCATCCGCCGCCATCGTCTCGAGAAAAAGGATTCGAGCGCGGCCGTCAGCGAGCCGGTGAAGCCGATTCAGTACTGGGTGGACTCCGGTGCGCCGGAAGACGTCAAGAAAGCACTGCTCGAAGGCGCCGGCTGGTGGAACCAGGCGTTCGAAGCGGCCGGGTTCAGGAACGCGTTCAAGGTCGACGTGCTGCCCGCGGATGCCGACCCGATGGACATCCGCTACAACATGATCAACTGGGTCCACCGCTCAACGCGCGGCTGGAGCTCGGGCGGAACGATTGCGGATCCACGAACGGGCGAAATCATCAGGGCGACGGTCACGCTCGGCTCGCTGCGCGACAGGCAGGACTACCTGATTTTCGAAGGCCTCCTCTCGCCCTACGCCGCGGGCAACGAGAAGCCGCCGATCCTCTACGAGACGGCGCTGAAGCGGATCCGCCAGCTCGCCGCCCACGAAGTCGGGCACACGCTCGGCCTCGGCCACAACTACTACAACAGCAGCAAGGGCTGGACCTCGGTGATGGACTATCCGCATCCGCTCGAGAGGTTGAACACGGACGGAACCCTCGACATCTCCGACGCGTACCCGCAGCGGATCGGCGACTGGGACGAGATCACGATCGACTACGGCTACCGCCAGTTCTCCTCCGGCACCGACGAAAAGGCGGCGCTCGCCACGATCCTCGACAAGGCGTGGACCGAGGACCTGCGCTACATGACGAACCAGGACACCGACGCGAACCCGAAGGTCGATCAATGGTCGAACGGCGTCGACCAGGCCGACGAGCTCTTCCGGCTGATGAAGGTCCGCCGGGCGGCGCTCGATCGCATGGGTGAGCGCACGATTCGAGCGGGGGCGCCAATGGCCACCATCGAAGAACCCCTCGTGCCGATCTACATGTATCACCGGTACGCTGTGGAAGCGGCCTCGTCGATCGTCGCGGGCCAGGACTACATCTACGGGATGCGCGGCGACAGCCGTGCACCGACGAAGGGCGTCGAGGTGGACAGCCAGCGCAAGGCGCTCGACATGCTGGCCTACACGCTGAGGCCGTCGGAGTTGACGGTGCCGAAGCGGGTGCTCGACCTGATTCCGCCGCGTCCGCCGGGGTTCGGCATGCACCGCGAGCTGTTCGCGCGGACGACCGGCGAGACGTTCGATCCGCTCGCGCCGGCGACGATCGCGGCCGATGTCACCATCGGGTTCCTGCTGCAGATCGATCGCGCGGCACGCATGGTCGGACAGCACGCGGTGAATCCGGCGCTGCCAGGGCTGGAGGACGTCATCGATCGGCTGGTCGCGGCCACCTTCGACGCGCCCACAGCGAACGCCTACGAGGCCGCCGTCCGTCGCGCTGAGGAGCGCGTGCTCGTGGATCGCGTGATGTGGCTCGCGCTCGCGTCGCCGAACGGCGAGGTGCGCGCGACGGCGTCGCTGAAGCTGTCCAGGCTCGCCGCGCGGCTGCGAACAGCGGTCGCGAGAACGGAAGCCGACACGGCCCAGCGCACGCTGATCGCGGCCGACATCAAGCGTTTCCTCGAGCGGCCCATGGACACCGCTCGGCCGATTCCGCTGGCGGCGGCCGACGCGCCGCCGGGAGCGCCGATTGGCGACATGCCGCTCGAATGGCTCGCGCCGGCTCCCTGGTAAACGAATAGGTCGAGGGTATGGCTCAATCATAGCCGATCGATTGCGCCAGACTGTTCTTCCGGTCGAAGGTCGCGAATAATCGCGCCTGGGGATCGGAGGCGCGATGGTGATCGACGTCCACGGAATCGAACTGTATTGGGATGAGGTCGGCGAAGGCGAGCCGCTCCTCTGGCTGCACGGCGGCATGGGATGTGGCGCCGACTGGCAGTACCTTTTCAAGGAGCCCCCGGCCGGCTTCCGGCTCATCGCGCCCGACCTGCGCGGGCATGGCGCATCGACGAATCCGTCCGCGACGTTCACCTTCCGGCAGTGCGCGCACGACATCCACGCCTTGCTCCGCCACCTGAAGCTTCCGCGCGTCAAGGCCATCGGGTTGAGCGGCGGCGGCATCGTGCTGCTCCACATGGCCACGGCGGAACCGGCGTCTGTCGAGTCGATGGTGGTCGTCAGTGCGCCGCCGTGCTTTCCCGAGCAAGCGCGCGCCGCCCAGCGACAGTTCTCGGAATCGACGCTCGGCCCGGCGGAGATGGAGCGGATGCGCGCGCGCCACACGCACGGCGAGCCCCAGATTCAGCGGCTCTTCGCGATGGTTCACGAGATGGCCGACACCTACGACGATGTGAACTTCACGCCGCCGTACCTCGCGACCATCACGGCCGACACGCTCATCGTGTTTGGCGATCGTGATCCCCTCTACCCTGTCTCGCTGGCCTTCGAGCTCCAACGGGCGATTCCGCGGTCGTACCTGTGGGTCGTACCGAACGGCGGCCACGGGCCGGTGTTCGGCGACCGGGCGCCGCAATTCACGAGCACGGCCCTGGCGTTCCTGCGCGGTGAGTGGAGGTAGGGGCGTTTGGTCGGGCCCTTGACTACCTTGCCCACACGGCAGCGATAATTGCGTGCATGCTTGCATCGCCAGCTCTGCTGCGGCTTGCGGCGTCGTTCGTCCTGTCGCTCCTGATAGCCGGCTGCGCGACGCCGGAGGATCCCGCGCGTATCGAGCTGCGCGCGCGCCTCAAGCAGACCGCTGTCCTGTCAGAGCAGGAGCTCGGACGCATGCTCAACGAGGTGGATCGGAGCATCGGGGACAAGGTCGTCCGGTTCACCCAGGAGGCCGTGCCGGGTGAGTTGAGCGCGGGTGAGTTGAGCGCGGGTGAGTTGAGCAAAGACCAGCGCGAAGTCGTCTTCGGGATGCTGACCAACCACAACGGCGTGTACGACGAGGGCTTGAGCACGAGCGGCGATGCCGCCGTGCGGGTGTTCAACGCCCCAGGCCTGTCGCTCCACGCCGAGTACTCGGCCGCGCGAAGACTGTTCGTCGACGTCGAGACGTTCCTGCCGCTTCGGTTCGAGTTCCGCTACGAGTTTCCGGGGATGGGAGACTACTCGCTGGAGCTGGTCGTGCAACCATAGACCATCATTCAGAAGTTAGAAGTTAGAAGTTAGAAGTTGAAATCGAATGCGGTGCTAGCAGCTAGGCGCGCACGGCGCGCCTGCGAGGGAGCGGCGCGGGGCGTAGGGGTCCCCGCAAGCGACCGAGCCGGGGTGTGGGGCGGAGCCCCACGTAAGTCAGGGCAGCCCCAGCGCAATCCACTCGGCTGGCTCCTCGCGCGAGCCGATCGGGACGACGATGATCTGCTTGCCTTTGACGAGGTACGTCATCGGGCCTCCGGTTGTGCCAGACGGTAACTCGGTTTCCCAGACCACCTGGCCGGTGGCCTTGTCGTACGCGCGGAATTTCTTGCCCCACATGGACGGCTCGACCCCGCCGAACACGTTGCTGCCTTCGCCTATGAAGAGCAGCTCCTTGGTCACGAGCGCCGTCGGCCGGCTCGCGACGCCGAGCGGCGGAAGGTTCAAGCCCTTGAGCAGCGGGTGGTTCCTTGGTCCGTCGCCGTTGACGGCCGTCCACACATGCGCCCCGCGGTTGAGATCGATGGCGACGATGCGACCGTAGGGCGGCTTGATCACCGGAATGCCGTCGATGTACGGCGCGTCGCGATTGGGGCTGAAGTACGCCATATGGGCGTCGGCCTCGGTCGCCTTCGCGATGCGATAGACGCGCGGAATCTCATGCGAGAACGCGAAGTAGTAACCCGTCTCCGGATCGAACGCACCGGTGTTCCAGTTTCCGGCGCCCCACGATCCGGGCACCATGATCGTTCCCTGCGACCCTCCAGACCCTTCGGCGACGAGCGCGGGCGGCGTGAAAATCGGACCGAACACGAACTCCTTCGTCAGCGCTCGCGCCTTCGCCCTGAGCTCCGGCGTGAAATCGATCAGGTCGTCCTCGGTGAGACCATGCCGGGAAAACGGCGGCGGCTTGGTGGGAAACGGCTGCGTCAGCGCGGCGTGTTCTCCGGGCACGGTTGACGCCGGCACCGGCCGCTCTTCGATCGGCCACACCGGCTTGCCGGTCACGCGATCGAACACGTACAGGAACCCCGTCTTGCTCGGCTGCATGACCGCCTTGATGCGCCTGCCATCGACGGTGATGTCGCCGAGGGTGGCGGGGCCGATCAGGTCGTACTCCCATAGGTCGTGATGGACGGTCTGAAAGTGCCAGATCTTCTTGCCCGTCCTGGCATCGAGCGCCACGAGGGTGTTCGAGTAGAGGTTGTCTCCCGGCCGGTGCCCTCCGAAGTAGGCGGCCGTTGGCGCCGTGAACGGCACGTAGACGTATCCGAGCTCCTCGTCGGCCGACACGCAGCACCAGGAACCCAGATCGCCGGACTGCTTCCACGACTCGTTCCCCCACGTCTCCGCGCCTGGCTCTCCTTCGCGTGGCACGACGTGGAACGTCCAGAGCAGCCCGCCGGTTCGTACGCTGTAGCCGCGGACGTCTTCCGGAGCGCTCCCCATCCACTTCTGTCCGGAATCGCCGGCGCCATCGACGTTGCCGGCGATGACAATGACGTCTCCGACGACGATCGGACCGGAGCTCCAGCCGAAGCTGCGGGCGCCCGTGGGCACCAGACTGACCCGGCCGCCGGCGCCGAAGGTCGGAATCACCCGCCCGGTGCCGGGATCAAGCGCGTACAGGAAGCCGTTACGGACCGTCATGATGCGACGCTCCGATCCCCTCGTCCACAGGTCGAGACCTCGGTTGCTCGACGCGTTGGTTTCCCTCTCCATTTCCGGCGCCAACTCCTGCCGCCAGATCGACTGGCCCGTCGCCGCATCAAACGCTTCCACGAGGCCGGCCGCGTTTTCCGCGTACAGCACTCCACCCGCCATCGTCGGCGTCGCCCGAAGGTAGTTGTTCATGCGGAGCTTCGGAAACTGCTCCTTCAGCTTCGGATCGACGGCGGGACGGCGCCAAAGGACGCGGAGGTTTTTCACGTTCCCGCGCGTGATCTGATCGAGAGGCGAGTAGCGCATGAACGAAGAGTCGCCGCCGGTGGAGCGCCACTCGCCCGCGCGCGTCCTGTCCTGCGCCTGAAGCAAGAGGGACGTTGTCGACAGGGCCGACAGGGCCGACAGGGCCAACAGGGCCGCTAGGGCGAGCGCGGCGATCACCGCGCGGACGAGGCGGCGCGGGCGCGACCGATGCGCATCTCGGCGGGTTCGAAGCCCAGGAGCAATGATGATCGGAGTTGACACGAATCAAACCCTCCTGCAGGTTGCTGAAAAAGCCAGCAACCTGAACTTAGAAGTGAGAAGTCAGAAGTTAGACCCAAGACAGCTTCTAAAGCCGAAACTTGCCTCATTCGCATGCACAGCGGCTTTAGAAGATGTCTAGGGAAGAGCGAGGGCGACGAGCTCGGGCGGCGTCGCACGATCGCCGACGGGCACCACGATGTACTGCTTGCCGGCGGCCATGTAAGTCATGGGGCCGCCTGTCGTCCCCGACGGCAACTCGAGCTCCCACACGACCTGGCCGGTGGCCTTGTCGTACGCGCGGAACTTCTTCCCCCAGGCCCAGTCCATCGGCCACGCGCCAGTAATGGCGTCGCTGCCCTCGCCGAGGAACAGCAGCGTCTGGGTGACCAGCGCCGCGGCACGATTGGGGACGCCGAGCGGCGGCAGATTCAGATCCTTGAGCAGCGGATGGTGGCGCGGGCCATCGCCATTCGGAACTATCCAGCGAACCTCCCCCTTGTTGAGATCAATCGCCGTGATTCGTCCGTACGGCGGCTTGACGAGCGGCAGCCCGTCGATGGTGGGAACGTTGCGGCCGGCGCCGCCCTTGGAGACGTATTTCGTCGTCGCCTTCGGGTCGGTGGCCGGCACCAGATCGTAGAGGCCCGGCAGCGTGTGCGAGACCGCATAGTAGATCCCGGTCTCGGGATCGAACGCGCCGGTATGCCAGTTGGCCGCGCCCCAGTTGCCGGGCAGGAAGTACGTCCCCATCTTCTCGCCTACGAGAGACGGCGGCGTATAGATGGGTCCGAAGACGTACTGATTCAGGATCTCTTTCGCGCGGGCATTGAGCTCCGACGTGAAGTCCATGAGGTCCGCTTCGCTGACGCCCTGGCGGTCGAACCCCGGCGGTTTGCTCGGAATCGGCTGCGTCGCGGACGTGTGCTCGCCCGGCACCGTGGACTGCGGCACCGGCCGCTCGACCATCGGCCAGACGGGCGCGCCGATCTTCCGATCCAGGACGTACAGGAATCCGTTCTTGCTCGCCTGCATCACGGCCTTGATACGCTTGCCGTCGACCGTGATGTCGCCGAGCGTCGGCGGGCTCACGTTGTCGGACTCCCACAGATCGTGGTGGATCATCTGGAAGTGCCAGGCCTTCCTGCCGGTTTTCGCGTCGAGCGCGACAATGCTGGCGGTGTAGAGATTGTCGCCGGCACGGTGGCCGCCGTAGAACGCCGCGGTCGGCGCGCTCAGCGGCAGATAGACGTAGCCGAGCTCGTCATCGGCGCTGATCGGCACCCAGGCGCCCGCGTCGCCCGCGGACGAAAGAAAATCCGACGGCCAGGTGTCGGCGCCGGGCTCGCCGGGCTGCGGCACAACGTGGAACGTCCAGAGCAGCTTGCCGGAGCGCGCATCGTAACCGCGGACGTCTTCGGGCGCCGCTTCCTTGCGGATCGAAGCGCTGTCTCCTCCCCCGCCGCCGTTCCCCGCAATGACAATCACGTCGCCCACGACGATCGGACCGGAGGACCACCGGAACGGCGAGGCGCGCGGGTTGTCGCGATTCAGGCTGACCCGGCCCTTTTCGCCGAAGCCGTCGTACATCGCGCCGCTCTCCGGGTTGAGGGCGTAGAGAAACTCGTTGCGCACCGAAATGATCCGCTTGTCGGTGCCGCTCCGCCAGACGGCAATCCCGCGGCTGCTCTGACCCGACGCTTCCTGCTGCGTGGTCTCGACCAGCTTCTGCTCCCACAGCGTCCGGCCTGTCACGGGATCGATCGCGACGGTCAATCCGATGGCGTTCGGCGAATAGAGGACGCCGTCCACCATCGTCGGCGTCACCTTGAAGTAGGCGTTCACGCGAAGGTTTGGAAACTGGGTGCGCATCGCGGGATCGAGACCAGGCCGCCGCCAGGCGATCTTCAACTGGCCGACGTTGCTCTTGGTGATCTGATCGAGCGGTGAGTACCTCGTGAACGCTTTGTCGCCGCCGTAGTAGGACCACTCTGCCGGTCGAGCCGACTGAGCATGAACGGTCGCGATGGCTGCCAAGGCGAGCACGAGGATCCCCGCACCGAAGAATGCGCGCGCGCGAAGTCGGAACATATGAATCACCTTTATGGTTTCTCCGAAGGTCTCAGCGAATACACGTCTGTGGCCACGCTCCCGGCCGACACGGTGTCGGCCGGCCGGCCGAACCGCACGGCGACGAAATACACGGGCACGCCGAGCGCGACGATCGCCATGCCGGGCCAGGTCGTGGACGCGCGATAGACGAACAGCGTCAGCAGAATCGCGGTGGCCGCAAGCAGATACAGGCCCGGGACGTAGGGATAGCCGAGCGCGCGGTAGGGGCGGGGTTCGTCGGGCTTGGTCCTCCTCAGACGGAAGATGCCCGCGACAGTCAGGATGTAGAAGACGAGCGCCGCGGATACGACGCCGCCGAGTCCTGGCAGAATCGATTCCAGCGTCGCCGCCGCGACGCGATCGGCGGGCGCCTGCTGCACGCCCTCGAGCGGCAGCGTCGTGAAATACGACAGGTTCGCCAGCAGGAACAGCAGCATGACGATGCCTGTGCCCGCCGCAAGCGACAGCGGAATGTTCCGTCGCGGGTTTCTCACCTCACCCGCCGTGAACGTGATGTTGTTCCACGCGTCGGCGGCGAACAACGCCCCGACCTGCGCGACGGCCAGCGCCAGCAGCAACCCCACGCCGTCCGTCGCGTTCACGCCGGGGGCGAGATCAACGGCATTCCGCACGTTCCACGGGTCGCCGAAATTGGATGCCACCGCGTCGCTGTTCCATCCCATGCCGAGCCCGAGTGCAATGAGCGCGACGAGCGCACCCACCTTGCCCGTGGTGAAGACGTTCTGAATCAGCCGGCCGTACTCGATGCCGCGCGTGTTGATCCATGTCAGCAGCACGATGACGGCGATCGCCAGCAACTGTGTGGTCGACAGCGACACCGCATAGGTCTGGGTCAGATGCGTGGGCGCGATGAGATAGGTTTCTTCGGAGATGCCCGGTACCCACAGGCCCGCGTAGCGCGCGAACCCGACACACACCGCCGCCGCAGTGCCCGTCTGAATGACCGTGAAGAGCGTCCAGCCGTAGAGGAATCCGGCCAGGGGCGAGAACGCCTCGCGCAGGTAGACGTACTGGCCGCCCGCGCGCGGCATCATCGCGGCCAGCTCGCCGTACGACAGCGCCGCTGCCACCGTGAGGAGGGCCGCGATCCCCCAGGCGACCAGCACCCAGGACGCCGATCCGAGAATCCGCGACATGTCCGCGGAGACCAGGAAGATCCCCGACCCGATCATCGCGCCCACGACGACCATGACCGAGTCGAAGAGGCCGAGGGAGCGTACGAACCCTTCCTCGGCCTCCTTCGCGCCGACACTGCGATCGCTCGTCGTGGGTCGCGTCACCGCGCGTCGGCCTCCATCGATCGTGCCGACGCGTTACCAGGCCAGCTTCACGCCGAGCCGCGCGATCCGCGGCGATGTGATGGCGGTCGGCCGCAGGAACGAGCTGCCCGACGTCGTCGTCAACGCCTGCTCGGCGTTGGTGTTGAAGAGGTTGTAGACGTCGAAGAAGCCCGTCACCGCGGCGTTCCCGAAGCGGAACGCCTTTTCCGATCGGAAGTCGAAGATCGTGACGTTCGGCGTCCGGTGAGAGTTGTTCTCTTCGGCCCGGATCGTCGCGTTGCCGTAGTTGAGCCGCGTGGTGAACCTTCGCTCGTACTGGGTGCCTGCCTGATGCCGGACGACCGAGATGATGCGGAGACCACTCGGCAGCTCGAAGGTCGTCAGCGCCTTGGCCTGCCAGTTGGAGGAGACGATGCGCGTGCCGTCCACGCCGATGAGGGAGTTGGGGGTCTGCGTGCCCGCGCCGATCGCATCGGTGTCGGCCCAGGTTCGCGAGAAGCTCGCGTTGGTCGACCACCGGCTGGTCGTGCGCTTGGTGCCCGAAATCTCCCACGTGTAGTAGTTGTTCCTGATGTCGTCGAAGTTTCTCGAGACGGTGGTGATCGGCAGCGCGAGGGCGGCCGGAGAGAGGCCGTATGCGGTGAAGGTCCCGCCATCGTCGGCGTTGTTCGCGATGCCGTCGGGGCCGGGGTCGCGGACGCTCACCGGAACGTTGTAGGCCCCGAACGGCCTGTTGGGATTGTGGCTGGCGCGGGGCGCACGCGGGCCTTTCCAGACGAACCCGGTGCGCACGCCGAAGTTGTCGGCGACCTCGCGCTCGACGAACGCGGACGCCTGGTGCTGGTAGGAGTTCGTGAGATCGGGATCGAGAATGGCCGACAGCGTGCCGCCGGAAATCGACTGCAGAGCGCCTTGCTCGCCCACATCGTACACGCCGTTGCGGTTGGGGTCGTTCCACGCGTAGGTGCGATACCAGGTCGACGAGTTCGCGTTCGCGTTGCCGGCGAAATCGGCGGCCGGGAAATTGAAGAACTTGCCGTAGTTCACCTTCACGACCGTCTTGCCGTCGCCCGTCACGGCGTGCGCTGCCCCGACGCGGGGGCCGAGATCGTTCCAGAGGACGACTTCGTCCACCGCGGCGTAGCGTTCTCCCGAGGGGCCGTTCTGCTCCGGCAGGAAGGAACGGTTGCGATCCAGCCGGAGCCCCAGGGTCAGGGTCAGACGGCTGTTCATCTGCCACGAGTCGTTGATGTAGGCCGCGAAATTCATGAGGCCGTTCTTCGACTCCGAGGGTGCGAGGTAGATGCGGACCTGGTTCGGCACGCCGTTGTTGAAGGCGGACACGGTGTTGCGCGGATCCTGGAAGCCGCGGAACGGCACGGTCAGGGTCTCGTACATGATCTCGCCGCCGACCTTCAGGTTGTGCGTCCCGTATCCCTGCTGCACGAAGGTGAGCGAGCCATTGGTCTGCGGACGGAACCGCTCGTTGTCGATGCCAAAGACGCCGCCCGACACCTTGTTGTTGCCGATATCCTCGACGCGCGGGGCGCTGTTCTTGCTGTTGCGCCACCAGACGGATTTCATCGATCCACCCACCACCTGCAAGTAGGCGTTCGACGACAGCACGCCGTTGTACTCGGCCTTCCACACGTCGTTCGGATAGCCGGAAAACCAGACGGAATCGGCCGTCATGAGCGCCGCGGAGTTCCGGCCGCCGCCGATCAGGATGGCGCCGAGATAGTCGGGCTGCTCCTTGGTCGCGTGCTGGTAGTACCCGATCAGCTTGTGGCGCTGTGCAAGGTTGGCGGTCACTTTTCCGCTGAAGACCGGCCCCGAGGTCTCCTGCACATCATCGATGAGCGTCGGAAAGCGCTGGCCGGTCCGGTTGTCGCGAACCGCGCCGTACCACCAGACGCGGTCCTTCTTGATGTAGCCGCCGACATCGGCGGTGAAATCGCGGAAGTATTCGAGGCGATTCAGATCCTGGACGTCGAGGAACGCGCTGCCGGCCAGGCCGGATCTGATCTGCCTGTCGTCGATGTTGCGGGCCTCCATCGACTCGTTCTGGTAGTCGAAGTACACGTTGCCGCGGTAGGCGTTGCCGCCCGATTTGCTGACGAACTGCGTGAAGACGCCGGCCGTCGACGTCTCCGCCCCGGCGCCGACGGTGGTCACCGCCACGTCGGCGAACGAGCTGAAGTCCGTCAGCCGATCAGCGGCCGTTATCATTGCTGGGAATCACACGGCATGGCCGTGCGTCAGTGCCAAGGCTATCGGATCGGAATCCGGACCTGCAAGAGACGAAAATGCAATATCAGCGGTGGACACCGACATTTGCGTCAACGCTCGATCCCGCGTCGGGATACCGTGCGGCCGGCGCCCGCCCGCGGCGGTTCGTCACCTTGCAGCACAGATGTCGCCACGAAACACACGAAAACGCGATGGTGATGCCCTTCGATCTGCGGGGCCAGGCGCGTGACGATCAGCTTCTTCATCCGCACGGTATATAACGGGGCTCACGACGAGGGGTTGGTAGCGGAGCGTGTTGATGCTGAAGCCGATGTTGGAGGAGAAGGGCGCGACAGCGCTCACGGAATCGGCATTCGCGAAGCGAATCGGCCTAATCGGCGAAGAAGTCCGCCACGCGGCAGGCGAATCCAGGCACATGAGGATCGGCGCTCGCAAGGTCGGCCTCACGAAGGAGAGCTGGCGAGGCGCCGCGCGCGTACGCGCGCAGCGTCAGCGTACGGGGGTCGAGCACCCACACCAATTCGACGCCGGCGGCGTGGTACTCACCGACCTTCTTCTCCATCTCAGCCCAGGAGGTGTCGTCGCTAAGTACTTCGATGATGAGTTCCGGGGGAACTTCAAGGAATCCGGTGACCTGCGAATCCTTCGGAAGGCGCCGGTAGGAGATGAACGCCACGTCCGCCCCGCGCACCGTGTCTGGTTCGCGGCGAACGATGAAGCCGGCCTCTCCTGCGAGCACGTGGCCCAGGCGATTTGCCTGGTTGTGCGCCTCGAGCAGGAAGAACGCCCGTCCGGTGACCTTACTGTGGCGAAACCCACCCGGCGACATCGGAATAATCTGTCCATTCACGAGCTCACACGGCCCGAGTACTTCGGCCACGCGGGCGAACTCCTCGGCGCGAAGGAGCGTTGATGTCCGCATTGGTGTGATTATAGCGCAGGGTTACTCACCGCCGACACCGGCCAACTCCGAGGCCTTGCGAAGGATAGAAGCCCGCTGCTGTAAAGCGCGGCGGCAAGTTCGTGGCGTACGCGCTGTTCTGCCTCCACTTCGGGATGCGGAGGCTGCGTGTGACGGAATCCGGGATGTGGAGCGTGATACTCATCGGTCCGTGGCTTCAAGAGAACCCCAGTGGGTCAGTACTTCTTTCTCGCATGTTTGCAGCGTCGTCGGGCGGCCGGCTTCATCCAGGGAGCCTCTGGTGCGCATCATGTCGCTGCAGCGTGATGATCTCTCTGCGCGGTCACCAACTGGCGCGCACGAAACCACGGGAGAAGCCGAACGGGAAGGTAAACGTGGCCGTCGCTGTGGACAACTCCAGAATCCCCGTCAGCGTGACTTGAGTCGTCAAATTGACCGTCGTTGGATCGACCGGAAATTCTGGGTAGACCTGCAGGGTGACGACTGTGCCATGCGGAATACCCTTCGCCTCTGTGCCTATGCTCACTGTCGCCGACTCTGAGCAGTGCTGGCACAGCATCAGTCTACTGCTCAGTCTCCGATTCTCTGAGCGGCGATTTTCCGTTGCCTATCAACGGATTGGGCTGACCCGCGGCGGCCGCTCACTGGCGCTTCGAATCGGCTCATTCATCACGCGGCCGCCGACGGGTCCAGCCGCTGTTAGGCAGGACCAGCTGCTATGCGACCTTCGGCGGACAGGCAGCTGGCCTTGCGTATGTACATCAGATCGAGACTCTCCTGATACTCGGTTTGGAAGTCTCGAGCATCCAGATCCTTGTCGGTCGGCGCTGCCCTTCGCGTTGAACTTTTGGAGCTCGAGCGCCGGAAGCTTCGCGTTCCATCCCGTCGCACATGAACCATCGGTGCGGAACACGCTACCTGGGTGACGCCGCTTTCGAGGACAACCAACTCGCGAAGCTCCGCACGAGTGTGTCTTTGCAACCGAACTCGCCGTTCATGAGAAAGACGCGGGTGCGTTCCTGAAAATCAACAACGGAGATGTTGAAATGCATCTGACGCGACCCTTCCGGAACGCATTTGTCCAGGTCTTCTGATCGAACGCGTAACACGTATCGGGTCTGGACTTCGTCGTATGTGTACTCCCTATCGCCTCGCTGGACGCGGACTTGGGGCGTGCTG
>MEKT01000171.1:0-34292 GCA_001767435.1 Acidobacteria bacterium RIFCSPLOWO2_02_FULL_65_29
CGCACGAAGCGCCCTGCCACGCCCAGCTCCGACCGAGAAAAGGCTCAAGAGCGATCGTTCCCAATCCAACCCGATACGCGTGCCGAAGTGTTTTTGGCGCCAATCACCCCGCAGGCTTGATGTTCGGGTTGAGGCGGAAGAAGTTGTGTCGCCGATGGTCTTCCGAGCCTCAGCGAAATCGACGATCTCAGGAAGATCGAGCTCGGCGAAGTCGGCGTAGACCGTCCGAAGGAGCTCGAGGGTTCTACCCACCGGGTTCTCCGGGAGATCCGTCAGCCGCGGTCGGGCGAGCAGTTCTACCACGTGGGCTGGGAAATCAGACCGGATCTCCCCAGAGCGAATTCCGCGCTGTTCTGCCACTTCCATCTCCTTGCGTAACTTGTCGCGGATGCGCTGCAGACGTTTCCGCATGGCCGGTTCGTCCACCCCGGCCTTTTCTGCCAAGCGAGCCGTGCTCCAGTGTCCGTGGTAGCGCCGGTCGCACAACTGGCGCTCCTCAGTGGTCAGCGTCAGCAACGCCTCCGCAAGCCGCTGCCGCTGCAGCTCAGACCAGCTCGTCTCCGCCTCGTCGAGCACGGGTACATCCGGAGCGTCGTCGAGCCGCAGCAAAGTGAAACGTTGTGCTCGTCGCATGTTCAGGGCGACCGTAATCACGATGCGACGCAACCAGCTCACGAACGCGGCTGGCTCCTCCAGGTCTCGGAGGCGCCGAAAGGCTCTTAAGTACGCTTCCTGGGCCGCGTCCTCCGCCATGCTCGAATGACGAAGAACCTCCCTCGCGACGGCGTGCACCATGGTCTGGGTGGCCCGCACCAACCGACCGAACGCCTCGAGGTCGCCTGCCTGGGCACGAACAACCAGATCGTTCAGAGGCTCCACTTGTGGGTCCTACAGCCGTCCCTTAATCGAAAAGACACAGAACCACCGAAAGTGTGACCGCTCACCACTAAACAAGAGCGCTGATACGTGAGCTGCTCGAGCTTAAATTAGGTCGTCACCATAGACGGAGATAGATGGCACGAGGGAAGTTCCAGGCGACCTATCCGCTGGAGATTCAGGATCGGCGAGGTGTCAGAGACAACAATCAAAACTCGGAACGATCAAAACCGTCCCATCTGACGAAGAGTGCGAAGGTCGGCGTGGAACTCTTCGATGCCGTAGTGGATCGGAATCTCGCGTGCCGCCAACAGCGCCTGGAACGCGAGTTGACCGAGTCCCGCGAGACGGCTCGCCTGCGCGAGAGTCAGCCGCTCCTGCTGGAACAGCGTTACGGCAAGTTCCTGCTTCAGCTCGGGCTCAGTCATGTGCGCGGCCGCGAGTACTTCGTCTGAAATGGTGATTGGCATAAGCCGTTGTGTGATTATACGGCCCCTTGGGTCTTGAGTGATGGCGGAGATTGACACCGATTCAGTTCGTGCCTTTTCCTTTCCGTAGGCTCGCGCGATCGACGATGCGCGCGAACGCCGCGTCGCGAAACGGCAGTCCATTGTGTGTGGGGGGTCCGGCTTCAGCCGGACCAGCAGACATCCGACTAAAGTCGGACGCCACGACCGACAAGTGCGAACGGCCCGCGTCGCCGACGGCTCAATTCGTGCGTCTGGCGGGCGACGAGCTTCTTGCCGACTCGCTCTGCCCCTCGAGAGGCCGCTAATCAGGCCTTGTTCTCGCAAGAAGGTCTGACCGATGCAACAGCGCATGGTCCGAAAGTGAACCTTCAGTCGCGCCCGGAATAGGCGATCAAGATCAAGCCAGGGAGCGACACGCCCAGCATCAACCTGGGCTCGGCGGGCGTCATCCCGGTGGCGATCCTCAGCAGCCCCACGTTCGACGCCACCCAGGTGGACCCGGCCTCGGTGTCGCTGGCGGGCGCCAAGGTCAGGCTGCTCGGGAGAGGGGGGCGCTACTCCGCGTCGTTCCAGGACGTCAACGGCGACGGCCGGCTCGACCTGCTCTGCCACGTGGAGACCGCCAGCTTCTTCCTGGAGCTGGGAGAGTCGCTGGCCGTGCTGGAGGCGGAGACCTTGGACGGCCGCGCGATCCGGGGCCAGGAAACGATCCGCATCGTTCCCTGACCCAGGCCGGGCGCGCCTCCCTGCGGCGTGCTGGCCCGTTTCTGCCGCCAGGGTCGGGGAAAGATCGGAGCGCGATGCCGACGCCGGCGCGACCGAGGTCATCGCGTACTTCGCCTAGTGTCGCGTCCCAGAAGTTCGTTCGCAGAAACGACTGACCTTGTCCAAGATGGTGTCGGCGGTCGCGGTCCAGACGAACGGCGAGCAGTGCGCATTGTAGTGCGCGAGATACTCGTCAATGGCCGCCTCGAGGGCCGGGACGCTCTCGAAGGTGCCGCGGCGGATCCGCCGTGTCGTGATGGTGGCGAAGAAGCGTTCGACTTGATTGAGCCAGCTCGCGCTCGTGGGCGTGAAATGCAAGTGATAGCGGGGATGGCGCACAAACCACTGGAGGACCTTCGGCGCTTTGTGCGTGCCGTAGTTGTCCATGATCACGTGCACGTCTCGGTCGGGCGCCTAGCCCAGGGTGACACAGATCAGCCGACTCCCATTCAACCATTCAAAAGAAGGGAGACGGGCGCGAGACTTACGCTGCCCTCCGTCCTGGCGTCTGCCGCGCTGGTTTTCGCGTACTCGCCAACTTCGCTGCGACCCGCGCTCGAGCGGGCGACGCCCAGGGAATGCCAAGGTACCTATTTCGCAGTGTTCGCCCTGTTGACAACCCGTCGACGACGATGGCATCGTCGTCCCTCGACGTTGCTCGGGACGACCCTGAGTTCACCGAACGGTCGTCGTCCGATGCGATCGGCATCGGGAAGAAGCCGGATGCATGGCTCAGATCACGATCAACGAAGGCTTGGCCTGGCTGAAGACGCTGAAGAAGCGCCATGAAGAGCTCCTCGCTCTTCGTAACGACAACGCGCATCGAGAGCGGCGCTTCTATGGGGCTTCTGCCGACAAAGAGATCGTCAAGGAACCTGTGTACGACGTGAAGGTCCTCGACCGGCTCGTCACGCGCGTCGCTCGCGAGATCCGCTTGCTCGAGCAAGCGCTCAAGTCGACGAACGCGCGGACGACGATTGATTGTTTCACCTGATCGTGGACCTTTGGCTTTCCCCTCCAGACCTTGTGATGCAGGAAATCGCTTTCGACAGGAACACCGACGGCGGTGACTTTTGGTGTGATGCCGCGCAAACCGTCGATGCGCCTGCGAAACCGTACCTGCTTCGCGTGGACTTTTCCGAGCGGAACGCCGCGCTGCCTGATCTCGCGCGTCGGTGCGGCGAGTTCGACGTGCGGATGGAGCATCTCGTCGTCGGGGATTACTTCATCGGCGGCGGGATTCTCGTCGAGCGGAAGACGTACGCGGATTTCGCGATGTCGCTCGCCGATGGACGGCTGTTTCCTCAAGCCGCCGCGCTGGCTCGAAGTCCGCATCGGCCCGTGGTCTTGCTCGAAGGCCCGCGGCCGCCGCGGATGCCGGATGTTCATCCACACGCGCTGAAGGGAGCGATGGTGTCACTGGCGGTGATGTGGCGCCTTCCGGTGCTATGCGCGCGAGACCCGGAGGACTCCTTGCGAATCCTGCGCTTCCTCGCGCGACAACTGGGCAACTCAGCCCAGAGTATTCTCAGACGTTATGACCGAAAGCCGAAGCGTGCCGTGTCAAGGAAGCTGTATCTGCTTCAGGGGCTGCCCGGCGTCGGTCCGTCGCTGGCGAATCGGCTGCTGCTCCAATTCGGATCGGTGGAGCAGGTCATCACGGCCGACCAGCGCATGCTGATACAGGTTCGCGGTATTGGGCCGAAGAAGGCACAGCGAATCAGAACGCTGGTGTCGTGACGGGACCGAGATTTCGATTGGTTCATCAGGCCGCGACGACGACCGAGACGTGCCCGTGTGCCTTGCGCGCCGGCTTCACGCGGACTTCCACGTCATGGCCGAGGGCGGCGAGAAACTCCATCAACCGCTCGGCGGAAAAGGCCCGGGCCCGCCCGCGCATCAGGTCGGAGACGTGCGGCTGCGGAATGCCGAGGATCTTGCCAGCTTGGGTTTGTGGCGAACATATAGCGAACACGGCGGTCAACTGTCAAGCAACGGGGTCGTCTCGTCGAGTCGGGCTTCGGTGTCGGCTCCACGGCGCAGTGGACTCCTCCCGGCAATGTGCACCAACGAAATTGGTTGACGGCTGGTCAAGAAGCTCCTTCCGGGCTAGAATAAGAGTAGAGAGGTAGCCTCATATGCTCAGGGCGCGCTTCGGTCGCTGCATTTGTGCAGCTGGGATCAGTGCGGTCGTCGTCCTTCTCCTTCACGCGTCGGCCCTGCCCGGATTGGCCCAGGCCAGCGGCGGCGCCACGGCGGCGGTGACCTTCGCCAAGGACGTCGTCCCGGTTCTTCAGAAGAACTGTCAGGAATGCCATCGACCCGGCAGCATTGGTCCGATGTCGTTGAGGACCTACGAGGAAGTACGCCCCTGGGTTCGAGCGATCAAGCAGAAGGTCGTGGCTCGGGAGATGCCGCCTTACCGTTACGACCCAATCGGCATCCAGCACCTGAAGAACGACCTGCGTCTGAGCGACGCGGAGATCCAGACGATCGTGCGCTGGGTGGACAGCGGGGCGCCGCTTGGCAACATCGCCGATCTTCCGGCGCCCGCGCAGTTTCCGGATGGCTCCAAGTGGGCGTGGGAAGACGAGCTCGGTCCGCCCGATCTCGTGGTTCCGACCAAGCCCTATACGCTTCCGGCCAGCGGGCAGGATCGCTGGTGGCGCCCGATCGTGCCCGTGGGTACGACGGCCGACCGCTGTATCAAGGCTCTGTCCGTCAAGCCGTCGCTCAAGGGCCGCGCGGCGGCCCACCACGCCAACAGCGACCTGATGGTCCCCGACGAGAAGAGCGGACAGTACGTCCAGCTCGAACGCGTCTCGGAGTACGCGTCCGGCAAGTCGGGAGAAATCGTCCCGGCGGATGGCTGCCGCACGCTGCCGGCCAACTCGATGATCAGGTGGGACGTCCACTACTGGCCGTTTGGCGAGGAAGTCAAGGACGACGTCGTCGAGCTCGGCATCTGGCTCTACCCGGAGGATCACAAGGAGAAGGCGAAGCACAAGCAGGATTTGAAGTCCTACTCGCTGCTGATGAAAGGCGGCGAGCTCGAGATTCCGCCGCACGGCACGGCGATGACCCAGGGGTTTCATTCCTTCAAGACCCCGGTTCGTATCGATAGCTTCCAACCGCACGGCCACGCGCGCCTCGTGGGGATGACGGCCGAGATCTTCCACCCGGACACCGGCAAGCTGGAGATGGTGAGCTCGGTCTCCAACTGGACCAACCAGTGGCACACCAGCCACGTCTACGAAGACGACTACGCGCCGCTGCTGCCCACTGGAGCGGTCCTAGTGCTCACCGGTTACTACGACAACACCGCGGCAAACAAGGGGAACCCCGATCCGGATCAGTGGGTGGGCGGCGGAAGCCGCACGGCGGACGAGATGTCCCACGCGTGGATTACGGTCACTCACTTGGACGACGAGGGCTACAAGCAGATCGTCGCCGACCGGGAGAGCCGCGCAGCGAAATTGTCCACCGACCAGCAGCAATAGAATCTGAAGCCGTATTTTGGTGGGAGTTGAAAAGAGCCTCTCGAACGTCGAGAGGCTCTTTCGCTGTTTGGTGAATCCCCGCACACGCGCCGCCGTAGGCAGGACTGACGTCCTGCGCGACACGCCGGCGCAAACTGATTGAGGAGGCGTCAGTGCTTGCACGATGGTTCGTCGGCGGATTCGCAGTCGCGATATTCATCGGCTCGTCACCGCTGGAAGCGCAGCTTCCGCGACCACTTGTTCCCCTGCCGGAGAAGGGACTCAGGGTTGTTCCCTTTTTCGATGGCTGGTACGCGAACCCGGACGGCACGATCAGTTTTTCTTTCGGCTACTCCAACCTGAACAAAGACACGGTGGTGGAGATCCCCCTCGGTCCGGATAACTTCATCGTGCCGAAGGAGTATGACGGGAGGCAACCGACCGCCTTTTTGGTCGTCGCGCCCGAGCCCCCGGACGGCGGTGGCGGCGGTGGCAGAGGTGCCGGCGCCAGCCCGGATGCCGCCGCAGGCGCCGGTGCCGCCGCCAGCGCAGGTGCCGGTGCAGCCGCAGGTACTGGTGCCGCCGCCGCAGGTGCCGGTGCCGCCAGAGGTGGCGGCGCAGCCGCAAACAGGGGTCGCGACCGGGACAGAGAGCGGGGCGTCTTTACGGTCACGGTGCCCGGCAGTTATAAGGGCGATGTCGTCTGGACATTGCGCTACGCGGGCCAGACCTTTTCCGTGCCGGCAAGGGCAAAGTCCACGGCGTACCAGCTCAGCTGGCCGGCGGCGATGGGGTCGCTTCCGCCACTCCTCAGCTTCCAGCCGAGCGGCGCGACCGGCCGTGGTCCGACTGGAATCCAAGGAGCTCCCTTGCAAGCCAAGGTCGGAGCGCCCCTCCCATTGACGATCTGGCTCACCGACGATGCCGTGCACGACAAGGAGCCAATCAAGTTCGGACGTGAAAGGCCCGGGATGAACGTGTCTTGGTACAAGCACTCGGGCCCTGGTCCTGTCGTCTTCGATCCGCAGAAGGCGCCGTTCCCGACTCCGACGGGCCAATCGACGACGACAGCGACCTTCAAGGAACCGGGCGACTATGTGATCCGAGTCAAGGCCGATGCCTTCGGTTATGCGGATTCCTCTTCCGGAAACCAGTGCTGCTGGACGAACGGCTACCAGAAAGTCGCGGTGACGCGATAGGAGTGAGACTCGACGGGGGAGGCATGACGTCGCGGATCAGCCCGGCGCTCCTTCTCATCGTTCTCGCACTCTCCGTCGCGCTGTCGAACACGAGCCAGGCGCAGCAGGCCGCTCAGGCCGAGCGCCGGATCGCTGCCTTCAAGAACGAGTACCCGGACCTGAACGCGATCCTGATCGCCATGGAGCGCGCGCACGGCGTCTTCTACGGCGCGCTCGCGCGGGGGAGAGGAAAGGTCAAGGAGGCCGACGTCTACGGGCTCTTGACGCGACGGGTCACGGAGGGCGCGCTCAGCTCGCGCCCGGATCCAGAGGCGGCAGCGGGGTACGCCGTGCTCGGATCGCGGGGGGCGGAGATCATCCGACGGACGCACGCGTTCCATCGGGAGGCGCTGGCCATCTTCGCAAGTCTGGAATCAGCGGAGAGGGAGCGGGCCCTCGATGAGGCGGTGGACCGGTACCTGAGTCGTCCGGACGTGGCGCTTCCGGACGTGCCGAAGGACATGACCATCCTCTACGACCACCCGTACACGTCCGTCGTGATCGACCCCGGCGCATTTCCCGCGGGCCCGACCCGGAAAATGGCGTACGCGAAGCTGAATGGCTTCGTCTGGGCCACGCACTGGTTTCAGCTGGCCGCGCAGGAGCCGTTGGAGGTTTTTGCCGGCGCCGCGGAGCGCCGCCAGGGTCTGAAGGTCGTGACGGACCGGTTCTTCCGAAAGCTGTCCTCTGGAAAGCCACCGGATGCCTTCCCCACCGAGCTCCCGCTCGCCCCTTCAATCGCGCCGGGGCTCGTCACAGCCCATCTGCGTGCGGCGGCGATCATCGACAATCTGAACATGATGCACCAGGTGATTGCGGATGTCCTCGTTCATCCGAAGGTCGATCATGCCCGTACCGCGCTCGATCAGGTGATCGCGCAGTTCACGGATCGCCGCTATCGCGTGGTGGAGGTGGACGACTGGATTCGGATGGCGCTGCGCCACAGTATTTTCGAGCAGGGCGGGCCGGCCCTTGGGACCATGACGGTGACGGATCGGAACAGCTCTGGACACCTCCAGCACTTCGGCGCCGGACGGGCGATCATCCCAGGGATGCGATAGGATCGGCGGACGGAATGGTCGGATACGACGGGCTCACGGCGCCGGTTCGATCCGCAGGAGCGCGCCTTCGTCCTCGTCCGTCAACAGGTAGAGAAACCCGTCGGGCCCTTCGCGCACTTCTCGGATGCGCTGCCTGAGCTCCGACAGCATCGACTCGCGCCGCAGCTCTTCTGTCCTGGCGTTGAGCACGATGCGCTGCAAGTGGCCCGTGCCTGGTATTCCGCCCTGGCGCATGGATCCCACCAAGACGTTGCCTTTCCACGCCGGGAAGCGGTCGCCGGTGTAGACGGCCATGCCGGCGGCCGCGATGGCGGGCAGCCAGACCACCAGCGGCGACTCCATCCCCTCCTGCGTCGGATGTTCGGAAATGCGAGGGCCGGGATAGTCGCGTCCGAAACTCACGACTGGCCATCCGTAATTGCGGCCCCGCAAGATGATGTTGATCTCGTCGCCGCCGTTGGGACCGTTTTCGTGGTTCCAGAGCGCGCCGGACCCTGGATGGACGATGAGGCCCAGCGTATTGCGATGGCCCAGGGTGTAGATTTCCGGCCGGTAGCCTGCGTGGTCCACGAACGGGTTGTCGCGCGGAACGGAGCCATCGTCGTGGAGGCGCAGAATCTTGCCGCGCAGGCTGGCGGGATCCTGCGAGACCTTCCCCGTATTGCCGCCGGTGGACATGTAGACCATGCCGTCACGCCCGAAGACGACACGGCCGTTGAGGCCCGAGTTGCCCTCGAACGCGTCGGTGACCACAAGGTCCCGGACGTCGGCCAGCGCACCCGCTTCGAGCCTGCCCCGCGCGAGCGCCGGTGCGCCCCTGCCGTTTCCGACGGGCTTCGTATACGTGAGGTAGACGAGGCGATTGTCGGCAAACCGCGGATGGAGAGCGACGTCCATGAGACCGCCGTTGCCGTCCGTCCTGACCTGCGGCACTCCGGAAATGGCTTGCGGGTCGAGCACTCCGTTGCGAACGATGCGGAGCCGACCGGGCCGCTCGGTGATCAGCATGCCTCCGTCCGGCAGGAACGCAATGGCCCATGGATGCGACAGCCCTTTGGTGACGACGCTCACGCGGATCTTGTGCTGCTCGGCCGTATCGAGCACCCATGGTCCCGCGCCTAGCGGCGGCACCGGTACTCCGACAGGCGGTTGCTGCTGAGCGTGGCTGAGCGCGAGCAGGCCAAGCAGCAAAGGCGCAACCAAAAGGGCGGAGTGTCTGACCCTCATTCAAGCCTCCAGCGTGTGCGAACCAGTATAGGGCGACGCTAGACAAACGCTAGACATCGTTTTGGTTACCCACGCGCCGGCCACCGCCATTGACCGCCACCTTAAGTCTTAGTCGCGCGGACGATCGCGTAGCCCAGACGACGCTCGGCCACGGCGGTCAGCGCCTGCCGGGTCATGCGCTTCGCAGCCGGGAAATCGATGCTGGCGAGATCGAGCTTCCCGAGTCCCGCCAACACCTCGGTCGCGAAAAGCCGAGTCCCTATGCCTCGAATCATCTCCGTCAGGGCCTCGTCGTGGGTTTCGATGACCGCTCTCGTGAATCCGGCATCCGTGAGCCACGCCGCATATGAGTCGGCCGGACGTGCGTCCGCGAGACAGGCGATCCACGCCATCAGATCGGCCAGCTCGCCGGGCGGGCCCGGTGAACGCGTGATGTCACTCAATCCGACGCGCCCGCCGGGCTTCAGTACGCGCGCGAATTCTCGCGCCGCCCGTGGCTTGTCTGGGAACGTGCAGAAGGCGCACTCACAGATGATCGCGTCCACCGAGGCCTCGCCGAGCGGCAATTGCTCCGCGTCGCCGACTTCGAAGTGCAAGCGGCCTGCAAGCCCCAACCGTTCGGCCTCCGTGCTGGCGTGAGCGACGTTTTGTGAGCTCAGATCGACGCCGACGACCGTGCTGCCGAACCGCTGCGCGATCAGCACCGCACTCGTGCCCTTCCCTGACGCCGCGTCGAGCACCCGGCTCTCTGGCGAGAGGCCGAGCAACCGGCCGAGCCGATCGGTCAGCGCGGCTCCGCCCGGATGAAAGGATTCGCCCAGCAGTCGCGAGACGATCTCACTCTCGTAGAGCCGCGCGCAGCACTGCTTGATCTCCCCAGCATCCGGGTGGCTGAGTCCTTCGCCGCGCGACGCCTCGCCGCTCATGCCCGGAGTTCCCCGAACGAGAAGGTCACCGGCGTGGGCTCAAAGCGCCGCCCCTCCGCCCGCGCACGCCGGCGCGCCGGCTCCATGGCTTCGAGCTGCGCACGCGCCTGCTCGCGATAGCCGATCGTGTTGTACGCGCAGAACGGAATTTGTTGACCTCCGGGGAGGAGAAACTCCTTGCAACACTTCATCAGGTTCTCTTGATTGAACGTCCACGGGTCCATGAAGTCCTGCGCCATGATCATCAGCATGTGATCGGCAAGGTCGCCGACGGTGACGGCGTCCGGCAGGCCGCAGGCCTTGCTACGTGAGCCCGTCGATGGCCAGCCAGCGTCCAGCGATGCCTGCGAGCACGCTGCCGGCAAGGGCGCCGAGGACTCAACAGAAACGAATAGATGCCCATCGCCCGCCCCGATATTGAAGCCGTGGCTCGCCAAATCCGCGACAGAGATGCCGACCAGGACGCTGCTCGCTCCACCGGCCGCGCGCAACATCCCGTTGCCGGCGATGACGAGCGACAGCCGACGCGACGGCTGGCGATCAGGCGTGGGCGACTCGCGGTTCGGGGGCGCCGGCGCCGGAGATGACGCCGAGCAAGACGCCGTAGATGACGTGGCTCATCAGCGACGCCATTGCGGCCTTCATGCCGCCCATGTTGCTGCTGAACAACCCGGCGCCCATCATCGGCAGCACGAGCGTCTGCGCGACGAGCCAGAGCGCGACGCCCAGAATGACTCCGCGCGCCGGCCGCGGCAAGCCTGACAGGCGTGCAAACAGGACAAACACGTAGAAGGCGGGGAAGATCACAGCCCCGTTGACGAAGTGGATCATCAGCCCGGCCGCCCAGCTCCCGCCGACCAGCGATCCCAGCATGGCGGCGATGTCCATGTTCAGCCCCAGCATCCTGGGCGCGACCACATACATCATGACGGACATGGCCATCGTGCCCACGAGGCCTCCGAGCGCGGCGCGGGCGAGTGTCGGACGGGTTCCCATCTGCTCCTCCTGTTCAAGCGTGTGGCGGTCAGCCCGAATGCGTTCCGCCTCTCATGTGTGAGCGCGTGTCAGACGGCGGGCATGACAGCCGTGTCGTGCCAAAGCGGCGTCGAGGTTGGAAGACAAGCGCTCGGTGACCGCTATCGCTCGATAAAGCGCAATCCGTGGCCGTCCGGGTCCCGTGCAAGAGCGCCCGTTCGGAAGCCCAGAGACAATGATGCCGCATCCACTGGACCGGGTGACACCAATGCCACCCGATGTTCGCGGGCGAGGCCGATGAGTGAGTCGAGCCGCTCGGCCACGAGCGTCGTCTGCCAGTGCGCGACGTCGTTCGCACGCAAATCGCCAGGCGCCGGTCGGCCGTCGCGGGGCGCCAGGTACTCGAGGAGCTCAATCCCTGGTCCTCTTGCTGCGCGCAGCGCGGTGATTCGCAATCGCGCGCCGAACACGTTGTTCAAATGCTCCTGCTCGACGTCGTAGTTCTCGCTCTCGCCGGCCACCTGCATGCCGAGGGTGTCCCGATAGAAGCGCAGGGACACGTTCGTATCGTCGACCACGATCGCGGTGTGATCGATCCCGAGGAACAATTCCCTCGTTGCCTGATGCCATTTCGGCAATCCCTTACCGATGGGAAAGTTGATGATCTCCAGGAAGTGGCGATCGGGGTCACGGAAATAGAAGGCGCTGATGCCGCCTGCGTTCGGGTTCCAGTCGGGCAGACGTTGCGGCCCTGTCGACGCATGCTCGACCTGGCGTGCTCGCAGCGCTTCGTACGCCTTCGTCATGTCGCTCACGACGATCGCGATGTGTTGGAATACCCGATCGTTCGCACGCACATCGGGAGGCATCGGGCGCCCTCTTGGCGCCAGGAACTCCGTCAGCTCGATCTCCTCGGACCCGAGGCGAAGCCTGGCTACACGGCTGCGCGCCCCGAACAGACCGGACAACAACTCGTAGGGGCGGCCTGATACTTCCTGCGTCGACACCTTCGCAAACGACAGCACGCCCGTGTAGAAGGCGAGCGCTCGATCCAGGTCGGACACCGTGAGCCCGACCGCATCGACCGCCGTCACCGGCAACGGCGCGCCTTGGGCCGCTGTTCGCGGCGTCAGGAAGCCGAGCGTCAGGAGGCAGAGTACCCCGACCGAACTGATGAACAGGCCGGGCGCCGACAACGGCCCGGCGGAACCGGTGCGTCTGGTGACCGTCACTGCGCCACCCCCTTCGGAACACTCGAAGGAGCGCCGAGTCGTTCGAGCAGGTGATCGCCGACGCGCAAGGCGTTGGCCATGATGGTCAACGCCGGATTGACCGCGCCACTCGAGACGAAAAAGCTGCCGTCGACGACGTACAGATTGTCGACCTCGTGTGCCTTGCAGTTCGCATCGAGGGCCGACGTGTTCGGATCGCGCCCGAAGCGCACCGTCCCATTCTGATGCGCGACGCCTGCGAGCGGGATGCGAGTGCCCACGAAGAGATTGCGCGGCACGAGATGCGGACGCATGTCGAGATGCTGGAGCAGATACTCCAGCTTCTTGATCAGGCGTTCGTGGCCTTGGGTGTTGTTCGGTGTGTACGACAAGACGATGTTGCCGTCGCGATCCAGCGTCACCCGGTTGTCTGGGTCGGGCAGATCCTCGGACGTCAACCAGAAGTCGAGCGAGTGCTTCGCCATGAGATCCAGCGTCATGCCAGGTACGATGGCCGGCGCGCCTGCAGACAAGGCCACGGCATCGAGCTTTCCAACGAACGAGATGTGGCCCATGGGGTGCTTGAACTCGTCATCGCCGAAGTAGAAATCGTTGATGCCGAGCGTCTTCTGAAACACCGTCGGATTGGGCGACATCGAAATCGCGAGCAGCACCGAGTTCACGTGGCCCATGTAATGGCGCCCCACGACCCCCGATCCATTCGCGAGACCGTTCGGGTGGCGATCATTGGCGGACCGCAGCAGGAGCGCGGCCGAATTGATCGCGCCGGCCGAGCACACGACGAAGCCGGCCGAGAACGTCTCTTCGGATCCGTTTCGCTGGACAACGACCCCGGTCACCTCCCGGCCGGACGGGCTGGTCGCCAGCCGAGTCACCTTCGCGTTCGTCATCAGGGTGACGTTCGGGTGTTCGAGCGCGGGATCGACGCAAATCACCTGTGCGTCGCTTTTCGCATCGACCAGGCACGGAAAGCCGTCGCAGGTCTCGCAGCGGATGCACGGGCTCTTGTGAGGATTCGACTCATCGAGCATGACCCCAAGCGGGACGTGAAACGGCCGCAGCCCGCATCGCACGAGGTCGTCGTTCAGCTTCTGGATTCGAGGCTCGTGCTGGACGGCGGGAAAACGGTACGGTGCGCTCGCCCACGGGTCGGTCGGATCGACGCCGCGCTCGCCATGGACCTGATAGAGATACTCGGCTTTCGTGTAGTACGGCTCGATGTCGTCGTAGCCGATCGGCCAGGCCGGCGACACGCCGCCATGGTGCGCGATCTCGCCGAAATCTTCCTTGCGCAGCCGGAAGAGCGCCGCGCCATAGAATTTCGTGTTGCCGCCCACGTAGTAGTTCGTGTGCGGGTGGAGCGGCTTGCCCTCGCTGTCCCGCCACACCTCATTCGTGTTGTACTTGGCCTCGACGTTCACCGCGTGCGAGCTCCAGTTGGCCTTTTCCCGGCGCACGTAGTCGCCTCGTTCGAGCAGCAGGATCCGCTTCCCCGAAGGCCCCAGATGGTAGGCCAGCGTACCGCCGCCAGCGCCCGTGCCGATGATGATCACGTCATAGTGCGGCATATCGATTCTCGATTCTTCAGGCGGTCACGTTGTGAGTCGTCAGGCGGAGTGCACGAGCGCGGTCGCCCGCATCCTGCGATCGCATCCGAAAATGCACGCACCGCCGTGAGGATGGTGCAACTTCGCGCAGATCACGCGGTGCATGCCGACGCTCCGGGTGTACAGCTCGGCGGCCAGCAGCATGCCGAGCGGGGGCGCAATGAAATAGATCCAGAGCCCGACGAAATCTCCCGCCAGGAGCGCGGATCCGAACGTACGCGCCGGGTTGATGCTCATGCCTGACAGCGGCGCTTCGACAGCGATATAGGTCCACACCATGAGGCCGGCGCAGAGTCCTGTGAATCGCGCCAGCCTCGGACGGTTTGACACCGACAGGATCACCAGCATCAGGCCGAACGACATCGCGGCCTCCGCCAGGAAGGCCACGGCTTCACCAGCCGGCCCCGGCCTCGTTACCACATAGTCGATCGACGGGGAAGAGACGAGGTCGCCAAGAGCGGCAGCGACAAGGGCAATGCCGGCGATGCCGCCGACGAATTGGGCCAGGACGTAGCCCAGGAAATCGTGCCGGGCCACTATGCCGAGTCGAAAGAACGTCAGCGTGACGGCCGGATTCATGTGGGCACCCGAACGCTGCCCCCATGGCGAATAAATGATCGCGACCGCCGTCAGCCCCATGGCAAATCCCATCACGCACCGGCGCAACCACTCGTTGGAAATACCCGCCGCCAGCCGCGACGAGGGGTGATAAAGTGCCGTGGCAAACAGCGCTGCCGACACCATGAACGTGCCGAGAGCGGCCGCCTCGATGGCGTATTCGGGCCAATGGAGGGATGTCCGCTCTGGTGTCACGTGTGTCGGCGGCTCCGAATCAGCGTCGTCACAGCTGAACCCAATCGAGGCACCTCATGGAAGAAGAACAGCGCCTAGACGAGCCCACCGCCAACGGATGGAAGTTGTGGGGCCCGTACCTCAGCGATCGCCAATGGGGGACGGTGCGCGAGGATTATAGCCCAGGCGGAACGGCGTGGGAGGCCTTCAGCCATGACGTGGCCCGCAGTCGTGCCTACCGTTGGGGAGAAGACGGGATCTTCGGGATCAGTGACCACAAGCAGACGCTCTGCTTCGCGCTTGCTGTGTGGAATGGGCGTGACCCGATTCTGAAAGAGCGGCTGTTCGGTCTGACCAACAGCGAAGGCAATCATGGAGAGGACGTCAAGGAACGCTACTACTACCTCGACGCCACACCGACACACTCGTACCTCAAAGCGCTCTACAAGTACCCGCAGCGCGAGTATCCGTACGCGCAACTGGTCGAGGAAAACCGGCGGCGCGGCATGGACGTGCCCGAATACGAGCTGATCGACACCGGCGCGTTTGACGACGATCGGTACTTCGACGTCGTGGTCGAGTACGCGAAGCGGTCTCCACACGACATCCTTATTCGCGTCACCGTTCACAACCGCGGCCCCGAGGCTTCCGAGATCCATGTCTTGCCACACTTGTGGTTTCGGAACACCTGGTCATGGGCCGATCCCGGTCTGAAACCGGAACTGGCGCTCGACAGCGATCGCGAGGCCGTCGTCGCTCAGAGCGGCGAGCTCGGCGCGTACAGGCTCTATCGCCAGGGCGACGCGCCGTGGCTCTTCACCGACAACGACACCAATCCTCGCCGGCTGTACGGCATCCATGCCGAGGGATTCTTCAAGGACGCCTTTCACGAATTCGTCGTGAATCGGCACGAAGGGGCAGTCAATCCGCAGCAGCGCGGCACGAAGGCCGCGGCCGACTACCGTCTCGACATCCCCGCAGGTGGACACGCCGTCGTCCGGCTTCGCCTGTCCGCGGCGGCGCACTCGAATCCATTCGCAGGCTTCGATGGCCTCGTCGAGCGCCGACGACAAGAGGCCGACGGATTCTACGAGCGGCTGCAGAAGGGGATGTCGGACGATCAGCGGCTGGTTCAACGACAAGCGCTGGCGGGGATGATCTGGAGCAAGCAGTTCTTCTACTACGACGTGCGCAAGTGGCTGAAGGGCGATCCCGCGCAGCCGCCTCCGCCGCCCGAGCGCAGGCGTGGACGCAATCACGAGTGGCTCCACCTGAACAACGCCGACGTCATCTCCATGCCGGACAAGTGGGAGTACCCCTGGTACGCGGCGTGGGACCTGGCGTTTCATACGATCGCGCTGGCGCTGGTCGATTCCGGGTTCGCCAAGGAACAGCTCGTCCTGTTGACGCGCTCATGGTACCTGCACCCCAACGGGCAGCTTCCGGCGTACGAGTGGGCGTTTGGCGATGTGAATCCACCCGTGCACGGATGGGCCGCGTGGCGCGTCTTCCAGATCGATCGCCAGCGCCGGCGACGGACGCACCCGCACGATCCCGGTGATCTCGCGTTCCTCGAGCGCGTGTTCCACAAGCTGATGCTCAACTTCACCTGGTGGGTGAACCGGAAGGACGCCGAGGGGCGCAACATCTTCCAAGGCGGCTTCCTGGGACTCGACAACATCGGCGTGTTCGATCGGAGCGCGCCGCTGCCGACGGGCGGGTACATCAACCAGTCCGACGGCACGAGCTGGATGGCGATGTACTCCCTCAATCTGATGCGGATCGCGTTGGAGCTGGCCCAGCACGATCACGTTTACGAAGACATCGCCACCAAGTTCTTCCAACACTTCCTCCACATCGCCGAAGCGATGACGAGCATGAACGAAGGATTGGGTTTGTGGAACGACGAGGACGGCTTCTTCTACGACGTGCTCAACCTGCCGGACGGGCAGAAGTTCCCGCTCAAAGTGCGATCGATGGTCGGCCTCATTCCACTGTTCGCGGTGGAGACGCTGGAGCCGGAGCTCTGTGCGAAGGTGCCGATATTTACAGCGCGCCTCGACTATTTCCTCAAGAACCATCCCGAGCTCGCGGCACTGGTCTCCCGGTGGAATGAGCCGCGAAAGGGGGAACGCCGCCTGTTGTCCTTGCTGCGAGGCAGCCGTATGAAGAAGCTGCTGAAACGGATGCTCGACGAGACGGAGTTCCTGTCCGACTACGGAGTGCGGGCCATCTCGCGCTATCACCGTGACCACCCGTACACGTTCGAGTGGAGCGGCCAACGGTTCTCGGTCGAGTACCAGCCCGGCGAGTCCGCGTCGGGACTCTTCGGCGGCAACTCGAACTGGCGTGGGCCGATCTGGATGCCCGTGAATTACCTCATCATCGAGTCGCTTCAGAAGTTTCACCACTACTACGGCGAGGACTTCAAGGTCGAGTGCCCGACGGGATCAGGGCGGTATCTCACGATCGACGAGGTGGCGAGCGAGCTCGCGGCGCGCTTGACGCGGCTGTTCCTGCGCAATGGCGAAGGCAAGCGCCCCGTGTTGGGAGACAACCCTCGCGTGCAGGATGATCCGCACTTCCGAGACTACCTGCTCTTTCACGAGTACTTCCACGGCGACACGGGCCGGGGCGTGGGCGCGTCGCACCAGACCGGGTGGACCGGGCTCGTGGCCAAGTTGCTGCAACCACGCCGACGCGAGGCGACAGTCGACAGTCGTCAACCCTCGGGCGACCGTCGCGTCGTTGTCGAGCCTTAGCAGCCCGTGGTGAAAGTCTGGCGTCGCACCGAGACGGGCGAGGCGCCTCGCCGGCAAGGCGCGACGAGTGAGAATATCGGGAATATTTGAGCGAGGAGCAACGCAGCCGGCGAGGATGCATCGCCCGTCGAAGGCAGCCAGACTTCTACCACGGGCTGTTAGCCGGAGCGTCGCGATGCCGGAGACCTTGTGAACATTGACGACCGGACGGAATGGCTCGAGGCGGACGGCCTGGGCGGGTTTGCCTCCGGCACGATTTCCGGCATCAGGACGCGTCGTTATCACGCGCTGCTGTTGCCGGCAACAACACCACCGACGGGCCGGGTCGTCCTCGCGAACGGTTTCGACGCCTGCGTGGACACGCCAGACGGTTCGTTCGCGTTGTCGACGCAGCGGTACGCGCCGGACGTCCTTCACCCTGATGGCGCCGCGCACATCAATCAGTTCACCCCCGACCCTTGGCCGACCTGGGAATTCCAGCTGCCCGACGGCACTCGCGTCATTCAAGAGATCTTCGTTCAGCACGGCACAGGAGCAGCGGTCGTTGTCTGGACGCTGGCTCGTCGAAAGGGTCCGGTGGTGTTGCGCGTCAGGCCCTTCCTGTCGGGTCGCGACTATCACTCCCTGCACCACGAGAACAGGGCGTTTCGGTTCACTGCGAGTCATCGCGAGGGCGTCGTGACCTTCAGCACGTACGACGGGCTGCCATGCATTGTCGCGCTGTCGAATGGCGACTACCGGCATGCTCCGGAGTGGTACCAGCAGTTTCTGTACGCCGCGGAACGCGAGCGCGGCCTCGACGACATCGAAGATCTGGCGTCTCCCGGCGAGTTCAGCTGGCGGCTGTCAGGGCCCGGCGAGCAGGCCGTGTGGGTCCTTCGAGTCGGCGCGGCCGATGAACACGAAGCGCTGACGGCTGATGAAGTGGTCACCCGTGTCTCCGGAGCCCGTGCGACCGAACGGCGTCGGCGCGAAGCATTTCCCACTCCGCTCGACCGCGCCGCGGACGCGTACCTGGTCCGGCGCCGGTCAGGTCAGACCATTGTCGCCGGATACCCGTGGTTTACCGACTGGGGGCGAGACACCTTCATTGCCATGCGTGGCCTGTGCCTCGCGACCGGACGGGTGGCCGAAGCGCGGAACATCCTGCTCGAATGGGCCGGCACCGTTTCGGAGGGCATGCTGCCCAACCGTTTCGCGGATCGTGGTGAAGCGCCGGAGTTCAACGCGGTTGACGCGTCACTCTGGTACGTCATCGCGGCGCACGAGCTGCTGGCGCTCGTCCCGAAACGATCGAATCTGCTCACCTCGGCGCAACGACGTATACTCGAGACCGCCATCACCGAGATCGTTCACGGATACGCGCGCGGCACGCGATTCGGGATTCGCATGGACGGGGATGGACTGCTGGCCGCCGGTGTGCCTGGCGTGCAGCTCACCTGGATGGACGCACGGGTCGGCGATCGCGTGATCACCCCACGGATCGGCAAGCCGGTCGAGATCCAGGCGCTGTGGTTGAACGCGTTGGATGTTGTCTCCCGGGTCTCCCGGGCCTCGCGGCTGGAGCCGACGTGGCGAGACGTGTTCGATCGAGGCCGGGCCGCCTTCCTCGAGCGTTTCTGGAATGAGAACCTCGGGCGTCTCGCCGATGTCGTTGACGTCGATCATGTGCCGGGCACGCGCGACGACACGTTCCGGCCGAATCAGATTCTCGCGGTTGGAGGGCTTCCTATCGCGATCGTAGACGCTGGACGGGGTCGCCGAATCGTCGACGCCATTGAAGAGCACCTCGTGACACCGGTTGGATTGCGGTCTCTGGCGCCGGGCGAGCACGGGTACGCGCCGCGGTACGAAGGCGATTCGTCGGCTCGAGACGCGGTGTACCATCAAGGCACCGTCTGGCCGTGGCTGATCGGGCCGTTCGTCGAGGCCTGGGTTCGTGTGCGTGGCAATACGAACGCTGCGCGGCGTGAGGCGCGGGCCCGGTTTGTCGAGCCGTTGCTCGCACACCTTCAAACCGCCGGCCTCGGCCACGTATCGGAGATCGCCGATGCCGAGCCACCATTCACGCCGAAAGGCTGTCCGTTTCAGGCGTGGTCGCTTGGCGAGCTGCTGCGCCTGGATCGGATGGTCTTGATTGAGCAGAAGCGGACAACGCGACTCCGCGCCGTCGTCCAGGAATCGGGATGAACCACGCGCCCAGCCGACGCGGCGGGCTCGCGACGGCGCTGTTCGAGGTCAGTTCGCAATTGACAAGCCGCCGGCCGCAGTCATAATCGGCGCGTGACAAGGGGACTGCGCTGCCGCTCCCGCGTCCGAGGGGTTCGGTGAACCCGGCGCCCATCACGGCGATGGCGCCGCGGTGGACGACGTGATCCGGCAGATGCGGCAGGCGACGAGGAGCACGGGCAGATGGGCGATCGCAAGAGGGTAGTGATTCTCGGCGGCGGGTTCGCCGGCGTGTACACGGCGATAGCGTTGGAGAAGGCCATCGGCCGCGACAGCGACGTCGAAGTGGTGCTCGTCAGCCGCGAGAACTACCTGGTGTTCCAGCCCATGCTGCCCGAGGTGATCTCGGGCAGCATCGGCATCACGGACGTCGTCAGTCCCATTCGCAGGCTGGTCAAGCGCACCCAGCTTCACATGCGCGATGTGGAGGCGATCGACCTCGAACGAAAGGTGGTCGTCGCCAACCCCGGGTTCCGCCCGCAGCCGCACCTCATTCGGTACGACCACCTGGTGCTGGCCCTCGGCAGCGTCACGGATTTCCGCGGCATGCGCGGGCTGGCCGAGCACGCGTTCCCGTTCAAGAACCTGGTCGATGCCCTCGCGTTGCGTAACCACGCGATCCGGGCGATCCGTGAAAGCGCCATCGAGTCGGATCCGGCATTCCGGCGCGAGCTTCTGACGTTCGTGGTGGCCGGCGGCGGATTCTCGGGCGTCGAGGCGGTTGCCGAACTGAACGACTTCGTGCGCGGGCTGGCGCGCTCGTTCCCCACGATCGATCCGAAAGAGATCCGGGTCGTGCTGCTGCACGCGGGCGACCGCATCCTCCCCGAAATGGCGCCGAATCTCGCCCTGTTTGCGCAGAAGATTCTCGCCAGGCGCGGCGTCGAGATCCGCTTCAACGCGCGGCTGGAAGCGGCCACCAGCGGCGCGGCGGTGCTCAAAGGTGGCGAGCGCATCGCCACGCACACGCTCGTCTCGACCGTGCCCGCGTTTCCGCACCCGCTGCTCGAAGCGTTGCCGCTGCCCAAGGGGCGAGGCGGCAGGCTCAAGGCCACAGCCGAGATGCAGGTCGAGGGCACGACGGACGTGTGGGCGCTGGGCGACTGCGCCCTCGTCCCGATGATCAACGGCGAGCTGGCGCCGCCGACGGCGCAGCACGCGATTCGGCAGGCGGCCGTGGCCGCGCACAACATCGTCGCCACACTTCGCGGCGGCCCACGCCGCACCTTTACCTTCACGGGCCTTGGCAAGATGGGCGCCCTCGGCCATCGTTCGGCGGTGGCCGAGGTGTTCGGCATCAAGATTTCGGGTCTGCTCGCCTGGTTCATGTGGCGGACCATCTACCTCTTCAAGATGCCCGGCTGGGGACGCCGTGTGAAGGTCGCGTCGGCCTGGGCGCTCGACCTCGTGCTCCCGCCCGACATCGTGGAGTTGCGCTTCGGCGCTTCGCGCGGCATGTCCCAGGAGCACTTCGAACCCGGCGAGGACGTCTTCCACGAGGGCGACGTCGGCGATCGTATTTACCACGTCCTCACAGGTCAGGCCGAAGTGCTGCGGCAGCGCAATGGCGCCGACGAGCTCGTCGCGCTTCTCGGCCCCGGCGACTGGTTCGGCGAAGGGGCACTGCTGAACGAGACGACGCGCGGCGCGACGGTTCGCTGCCGGCTGGACCTCGACGTGCTGTCGCTGCCGAAGAAGGAGTTCGCGGTGCTCGCAGCGAGCCTGCCGGACGTGCGCAGGAGCTTCGATCAGATCCTGGAGAAGCGGGGTCTGAACAAGGACGGCTGGCCGCGACCGGTTCCGAACCCGCTGGCGGGCGCTCCTGCAGGGGGCGCGCCTTCGGGGTAAATCGCGGATGTGAGCGCGAACGAGGGCCTTGCGCCCCGCGCGCTCTCGTGCAAGACTGTGCTCCCCGAATCGGGTCAAGGAGGCTGCCATCTCCGAACTTGCGAACGTTTCTGTGTTCGAACGCCTCGACAAGAACGAGCTCGATCAGCTCGAGGCGCTCACAGAGAAAAAACGCTATCCTGCAAACACGACGATCTTCTTCCAGGATGATCCGGCCGACGCGCTGTACATCCTGCTGTCCGGTTCGGCCAAGGTCTTCCAGACCTCCGAGGACGGCAAGGATCGGATCCTCCGGATTCTGAAGCGCGGCAACGCGTTCGGCGAGCTCGCCATGATCGAGGGGAAGTCGCGCTTCGTCAGCGTGCAGACGCTCGAAGAGTGCGAGATGCTGAGGCTCGCGCGCAAGGATTTCGTCGCGTTCGCCGACAAGCACACCTGGGTGCTCTGGACGCTGCTCTCGGCGTTCGCGGAGCGGATCCGGCGCAAGAACGAGGACGTGCTGGACCTCGCATTTCGCGACGTCCCCTACCGTCTCCTGCACGTGCTGTCCGAGCTCGTCGAGCAGCACGGCGAGTCGGGGCCGGACGGCTGCCGGATCACGTCGCAGCTTTCGGCGCGCGATCTGGCGTCGATGGTCGGCTCCAACAGCGAGACCGTCGGCCGCCTGCTCGATCGTTTTGAGACCGACGGGCTGTTGAAGCGCGCAGGCGGGCACTGGGTCGTGCCTGACCCCAAGGCGCTCCTCCGGGCCTTCGAGTACACCGCGCAGCAGGACGTCTGACATGAAGGCGCGACTCCGCCTCGGCCTCGGCGTTGGCCTTGGACCGCTGATGCTCCCGGCTGCGGCGGCCGCCCACGAGCGCTTCGTCAAGCACGAACTGAAGCAGCACCTCCAGGACGGGTTCTTCCAGCAACAAGCCGGCAAGCCCTTCGGGATGGATCCCAACATGATCCAGGTCGGGCTGCTCGTCACGCTCGTGCTTGCGGCGTTCTTCGTCTTCTTCTTCTTGCGGGAGGGCCTGGACGAGTTCATCCGCTACAAGATCCTGGCGCCGCTGCGCGGCGCCGTCCAGCGGACAGTCCACAACGTGGCCTGCTTCGTGATGGACAAGCCAGTGCGGTCCAAGTGGTTCTACGCGGCGGGCGAGTGGTCGGTGATCATGTTCCTGCGCAGCCCCGCGCTGGTCCTGATGTACTCCGCGACCAATGATTCGCTGGTGATGCCCAGCTATCCGCTCGAGCCCTCCTCGGCGGTCATCTTTAAATTCATCCAAGTCCTGCTCGCGATTCTGATCCTGACCCAGACCCTGCTGCCCTTGTGCGGAGCGCTCGTGATCGGCACGTGGTTCTACACGTTCCGCTGGGGTCCGTTCGTCGCCATCGACGCGATTCCGATCGTGACCGCCGGCATTCTGTACGCCATGTCGCCCTGGCAGTCCCACAAGCTGGCGATCACGCGGCTGAACGCCCAGCAGACCCGCGTGATTCGCTTCGTGTTCGGGCTCGGGTTCGTCGCGCTGGGCTGGGCGAAGATCTACAACCACGACCTGACGGTCGGCGTCGCCGACAATTACCCGTGGATCATGAACGACCCGATGGTCGGTTTCTTCAAGATGGGCACCGACCCGGCTTTTCAGCGCGAGACCTGGGTGCTGTCGTTCGCGCTAGCCGAGGTGATGAGCGGCTTCATGATCATGATGGGGATCTTCACGCGGCTGTGGGGGACCATCATGATCGTCATGTTCACCAAGCTGACGCTGGTGGACTTCGGCTGGGACGAGATCCCGCACATCTACCCCATCGGCGCCGCGCTCGCCGTGGTCACGTCGAACCACCTGCACTCGGAGTTCGGCCTGGTTGAGAAGATCGAGCGCGCGCTCAGATCCGACGCTCCCGCCAAGCGCTTCACGCTTGTCGCCGTGAGTGCGACGGTGATCGCGTTTCTGGCCGTGATGCCGGTCCTCTATTTCCTCACGTTCACCAATCGATCGTTGCTGCGATGATTAGCAAAATCCGACTTGCCACGACCACTCAGGTAGTCGCCATGTCGATCGCGTGGCTGGGGGTCTGCCTGGGCATCGACTACACCTTCAACCCCCAGCTCTGGGCGCGTGCCGTCGAGGCGCCATCGAGCTCGGTGCCGCTGTCGCTGCACTTCCACCACCTCCGCTGCACGGGGTGCACCGACGAGATCAAGAAAGCGCTGGGCACGCTGCCCTGGCTGAAGGATGCACCGATGTCGGTGCGCGTGAGCGGCCAGGACACGACAGCGGGCAACTACGCCGGGTGGCTGGATATTTCAGTGCAGGAGATTTCGCAGATCGACTTCATCGCGCTCGACCAGGCGCTCCGCAACGAGGGCTTCGTGGCGGCGCAAATCGAGTTCGGCGGCCTCCGTCACTTCCGTCTCGAAGGGAAGGCCCGCCACTTGTGCAGCGCCACGGGCCAGGAGGGCTGCGAGCCGCTGCCCGATGTGGGAACGGTGCGACGGGGCGAACGACTGCGCTGGTTGGACAGCATGACCACCGACGCCACGGGATCGACGGTCATCTTCCACGTCCGCTATCAGCAGCCGAACGAGCGTATCGACGTGAAAGAGCTTTTCGCAGCGATGGACGATTATGGGATGCTTCCGTACACGCTGCACGTGATCGCCGCCGCCGAGTAGCGCCGCCGCTTGTTGCGGGCGCACAGCGCCCGCCCACCCACTCGGCTACTTCCCCTTGTATTGCGATGGCGCGCAGGAAGGCGCCCACAGCTCCCTACCCGTGCGATCCCGCGCGCACAGGCGCAGCGCATCCGGATCCGGATCGGTCGGACCGGGTATCCATTTCGCCAGACACGCCTGATCCTTGAGGCAGGGATCGGTCAGCGCCTTGAGGAACTCGACGATGTCGTCGACCTGCGCGTCGGTCAGCGTCGCGTCTTTGAGCACACCATTCTTGCCGTCGGCACGCTGCTCCTCGAGCCTCTTGAGGGCGTATGCCGTGTGTTCTTTCGAGTTCGCGAGGTTGAGCGGCCCGCCATCGGTCGATACCTTCCCGAAGTCGAACGCCTGGACGGACTTCTTGGCGTTAAGGTGGTGCTCGACGATCTCCTTGAGCGTGCTGAAGACGCCGCTGTGCCCGAAGGGCGCCGTGACCTCGACGCCGAGGAGCGTCTGCGTGCGGTAGGCGTACTTGTCGTCACGGTTTCCGGTGACGTGCGCGCGCCCCCAGTCGTCGTTGGCGTCTTTCCGGTTGTTGACGTCGGTCTTGCCCCGGCCCATTTGCGGCACCGCGATCACCCAGTACTGCTCGTCGGTGAAAAAGTCGCCCGAATGACACGAGCTGCACTCTGCGCCGCCGGCCGCGATCGGCTTGTAGAAGAGCAGCGCGCCCCGCTTCGCTGCGGCGCTCATGGCGCCGTCGTTGCCCTGGACGTAAGCCTTCCAGGGCGTGTCGGTAAACGTCATCGTGCGCTCGAACGAGGCGATCGCGACCGAGATCTTGTTGGTCGTGATCAGTTGCTCGACCGGGCCGTTCGGGTCGTTGAAGGCCCGGCGGAAGAGCGGTTGCCACTCGTTTTTCTTGAGCGGCGAGAGCTCGCTCGGCGATCCGTAGTTGCCGATCGCCGCCGCGAGGGCCTGCCGCACTTCGAGATCGGTCTGTAGCGACATGGTGGGCGCGGTCTTCGCGCCAAACGCCCTGCCGCGCATGGCCGCGTTCACGGCCGCCGGCATGAGCCCGTGGCCGGAGCTGATCGGCATGCCCTTGTCCCACTTCTCGTCGTAGGTGAGGTAGTCGGAGCGGGGCAGAAGCGGGTGCGTGAACATGCCCCGGACCGGGGGCGTGTCCACCGGCGCGATGATTCGCCCATCGACGCCGCTCATCCCCGGCGTGCCGGTCTCGCTGTAGACCGTCCCGTCCCACGTGATCGACTGGTCCCAGAACGCGAGACCGATCGTCGTGGGGGAGTTGCGCGGCATCGGCGCGTTGCCGTTGGCGAACACGGGGATCTGATGCTCGTCCGTCCTCTGCCGCTTACGCCCGGGACCCAGCCGATCCGGGTATTCCGCGTCGACGCCGACGGGGAGCGGCAGGTTGTCGCCGAAGCCGAAAAACGGATGGTGGCAGGTGACGCAGGCCACTTGCCGATCCGCGCTCAGCGCCTTGGTATAGAAGAGGGCCTTGCCGAGCACGACCAGCGGATCGTCCATGGCAGGGATCGGGTTCACGCGACTGAGGATGGCGTCGCCCCTGAGTCCCTTGGCCTTGATGATGCCACGCAGCTCTGTCTCGCCGCTCTGGGCGGACACCCATCCCACCGCCACGAAGGGGAGTGCGACTGCGCACAGCCGGGTCACGAGTCGGATCGTCGTTGTGGTGGTCATGCCATTTCCCCGAGTTGAGCCCTGAGTGAGCGATGTCGAGCGTTCAGCGCTGTTCATGGTGCGTTTCGCGGTTTGGGCGCCGCCGGCGTCCAGAACGGAAAGACCGCCATGAGAGTGAGCCTCGTATCGCGCCCGCTGTAATTGTTCTGAGAGACGGTCGTCGTGAGTCGTCCCTGCACCTGGACGAGGTTGCCAATGAGGTAGCCCCACAGGCCGCCGACGGCGAATTCGCTCTGTTTCTCGCCGCCACCGAGGTACCCGACCGACGGGCTGTCGAGATCCCAGACACCGTAAGCGATCACGCCGTAGTCCTTGCGATAGACATGCTTGACCGCGGTGAAGTCGACGTTGAAGGTGTTGGGCTGGCTGCCCGTCGCGCGCTCGCGGCCCGTCGTATAGAAGGTGTTGGTTGTGACGTTCCAGTTGTTCCTCAAGTAGGTCAATGCGACGTTCTGCTGGAACGCCGTGAAGTCGCGGCCGATCGCCTTGGTGAGATCGTTCGAAAAACCAATGTGTGCGCCCTCGCCAATCGACAGGTTGAATCCACCCCCGAGGAACCACGAGAGCCAGACCGACACGTACGGGTTGTACGGCCGCGTGCTGCTCAGGCCCGGGGCGTCCAGGACCACGCCCACGAACGGGGCGGCTTTGACCGACACGTGGGTCTTTCCGATATCCCACGGCGTCGACCAGGTGAAGAACACCGGGATGGCCACCGCCTGCGTCGTGATCGACGGATCGGTGCTGCGAAGCCCGAAATCCAGCATCGAGGCGACGTAGAAGCCCGGCGTGCGTCCGTAGCCCTCCGGGATGCCGTTGGTCAGGCCGGGCCGCTGGATCGAATCGGCCGCAGCGAAGGACGCCGATCCGAGCAGGATTCCGAGTGCGGCCGCCGCTTGCACGCCTCTGGCCAGTGAAAGTCGTCTCACCGTGCGCTCCCGGGTTTCATGGTTGTCGAAGAGAATGGAGGCGGCACAACGCTACCCTCTTGCCGCGCGAGCGTCAAGGTCGGACCTTTCACGTGTCGGACCTTTCACGGTGACACCGGACGCGGGGTTGGCGCATCGCACCAACCAGCTGGACCGGACTTGTTGTAGACTCCCTGCTGCTCCGCGCACCTGTTCGGCGCGTCCCGAGGAGGACGATCAACATGGTTGGACCAATCCCGAACCCCCTTGAATCGCTGTTGCCTGCCGAGCAGACGCTTCCTCTCTTGTTGAAAGGGCAAAAAGCGATCGTGACCGGCGCGAGCTCCGGCATCGGACGTGCGGTGGCGATTGCCCTCGCTCAGGCCGGCGCCGAGGTCGTGGTGAACTATGTCGGCGGAGAGCAGCCCGCGCTCGAGGTCGTGAACAAGATCAAGGCCGCTGGCGGACGCGCGATCGCCGTTCAGTGCGATGTGTCGAAGGAAGATCAAGTCCAGGCGATGTTTCAGCGGACGATCAAGGAGCTTGGGACCGTTGACATCCTCGTCAACAACGCCGGCCTGCAAAAAGACGCGGCGATCCACGAGATGACCCTGGATCAGTGGAACATCGTCATCGGCGTCAACCTGACCGGCCAGTTCCTCTGCGCGCGCGAGGCGATCAAGGAGTTCAAGCGGCGCGGCGTGAAGAAGGACGTGTCGGTTTCGGCCGGAAAGATCATTTGCGTGAGCTCGGTCCACGAGGTCATCCCGTGGGCCGGCCACGCGAATTACGCGGCCTCAAAGGGCGGGGTGATGCTCATGATGAAGAGCATCGCGCAGGAGGTTGCACCGTATCGGATACGCGTCAACAGCATCTGTCCGGGTGCCATCAGAACGCCGATCAACACGTCGGCCTGGAACACACCCGAGGCCTACGCCGGGCTCATGAAGTTGATTCCCTACAAGCGCATCGGCGAGCCCGAGGATATCGGACGCGCGACCGTGTTTCTTGCGTCGGACCTCGCGGATTACATCAACGGCACCAGTATTTTCGTGGACGGCGGAATGTGTTTGTATCCGGGCTTCGCCACCGGCGGGTAGGCGGGAGAGGAATCAGACCAGACACGGGCGTTGACGTTGGCGCCTCTCGTCACGAGGAGCATGACCACTTCGAGCTGTCCGCCGCCGCTGGCTTGAATGAGCGCGTTCTCGTCGCCCGGCGCGACGAGGTCGACGTGTGCGCCTCGACCGAGCAACAGGTCGACCATGTCGGAGCGGCCTTCGGCCGCCGCCGCGATGAGCGGGCTGCCGTCTCCGCGGACGATCATGTCGGGATCGGCGCCGCGGTCGAGAAGGAGCCGAACGGCCTCGATCGATCCGCTACGCGCTGCGCCGATGAGCGGACTCCCATCGCCCCATCATGACGGTTTCCCTTCCTTGCGAACCCGCTCGATGGCGGCGCTGAGGGCGTCCAGCTCGCTCTCGGTCCACGTTTCCTGCTGGAGAAGCGCTGCCACTGTCTGACCGGGCGACCCGCCGAAGAAAACGCGAACCATCTTGTTCAGGGCTTCTCGTCGCGCCGCCGTGCGCGGCGTCGTCGGCGCGTAGACGTACCGCAGTCCCTGTTCGCGGTGCTTGACGTAGCCCTTGGCTTCGAGCTTTGCGAGCATCGCGCGAACGGCCGAGTAGCTGGGGGCGTCGGCGAGGCGCTCGCGGATGTCCTCGGCGGAGGCGTGGCTGGCGAGCGCGAACAGCACGTCCATGATTTCGCGTTCGCGGCGGGGGAGCTTGTCGAATCGAGGCGTCGGCATCCGGAGTCTCCTGGCTATGCTGCGTACGTAGCGTAATGCTACGTTCGTAGCATGTCAAGCGGCCCCGGTCTTCAGCGCGTCATCTCTTCATCGGCCTGCAGGCCCAGCCGCGACAGCAACGAGAGCAGCGCGTCGATATCTGTCAGCGACGTGCGAAAGTTCACGATGCACGCGCGCAGCGCGAACCGGCTCCCGACCAGGGCGTTGGACAGAAACGCCTCGCCGCTCTTCTCCACGCGCGTCAGGAGATCCTCATTCAGACGATTCAGGTAGTCTTCGATCTCCGGCAATCCGCGCTTGGGGCGAAGGTCGCTCGGGACGTAACGAAACGTCGTGATGCTGAGATGCTGCGTCATCGCCTCAAAATCCGGATGCTGCTGCACGAGAGCGTGAAGGTGCCTGGCGAGGCGCATGTCATCGGCGATCATGTCCAGGTATCCCGAGCGCCCGACCTGTCGCAGCGCCAGCCACACCTTCAGCGCCCGGAATCCGCGCGAGTTCTGCGGACCGTAGTCGAAATAGTTCGTGACCTCGTTGTCGAAGTGGTAGTAGCTCGGACGATAGGAGAACGTGCGCAGCAGGTCCTCGGGCCGCCGCACCAGCACGCAGCCGGCTTCGAGTGGCGCGTACAGCCATTTGTGCGGGTCCACGGCAACCGAATCGGCTTCGGTCAATGCGCGAAGACTGTCCGGCGCTCCAGGTACCCGCGCCGCCAGCGCGCCATACGCACCATCAACGTGAAACCACAAGTCATGGCGACGGCAGACGGCCGCGATTTCCGCCAGCGGATCGACGACGCCCGTGCTGACCGAGCCCGCCGTGCCGACGACCAGAAACGGCAGCTCGCCGATCCTCCTGTCGGCGTCAATCTGTTTCTCGAGAGCAGACACGTTCATCCGCTGCTGCTCGTCGGTCGTGATCCATCGAATGGCGTCGGTCCCCAGGCCGAACAGATCGGCGGCCTTCTGGATCCACGTGTGGGTTTCGGTGGAGCAATACACCCGAAGCCGCGGCTCGATCGATCGCAGGCCGGTCTTCCGCACGTCCGAAGTCGCCTTGACGGTACGGGCCGCAAGGCAACAGACGAAGTTCGCCATGTTGCCTCCGCTCACCAGCAACCCGCCGGCATCCGTCGGAAACCCGATCAGCTCCGCAATCCATCGAACCGTCTGCGCCTCGATCTCGGTCGCGATCGGCGAGAGACGCCACGCGCCCATGTTCTGATTGACCGTCGCGGCGAGCAGATCGCCCAGGGCCCCGATGGGTGCCGGGCTCGACGTGATGTACCCGAAAAAGCGCGGATGGCCGTTGAAGAGCGAGTGCCTGAACAGCAGGTCCGCCGCCTCTTCGAGCAGCTCACGCGGCTCTGTGCCGGATGCCGGCAGCCCGCGCTCCGCATTCAGCGCACGCCGGACATCTGCCGGCGACTCGTTGTGCGTCACCGGGCCGTCCGGCATCCTCTCCAGCCAGCCGGCGATCTGGTCCACGAGACCGTGGCCCGCCGCGCGGAACTCGGCGGCGGTCATGTCGAGTGGAGCCGCCCGGCGTCTGAGCGTGTCGACGTCCTTCGTCATCATCATCGCAGTCCCTCGAACAAGTCCGATTCGCGCGCGCGGCCGCCATTCACCAGGCTGAACGCGCGATAGAACTCCTGCACGCCCCACAACGATCGATGGTGCTCCGCCGGCAGGCCTTCGAGGTCTTTGTAAACGCTCATCTGCGTCCTGTGACACTGCACCGCGCGCCACACCGACGGCCACACGGCGCTCGTGTCGATCCTCGTCGTGACCCCCCACTCGGGCGAGGGCGTCACCTGCCGCTCGACGCCGTCCACCGTGCTGGTCAGCTTCTTCACCGCCGCCTGATACGCGGACCATGTCCGCTCGCTCCAGGCGATGTAGTAGAGCTTCGACACCGCAAACTCTCGATCGGCTGCACGGACGATGGCCGCGGTTGTCAGTTGAGAGATAGCGATGTGATCGGGATGACCGTAGGCGCCCTCAGGGCCGAAGGTCATCACCACCTGCGGCCTGACGCGACGCAGATGGCCGGCAATCGTTTCCTGCGCTCCTGCCGGATCGACCGTGTCGAGCGCCCCATCCGGAAAGCCGAGGAGCTTGACCTCACGGAGGCCAAGCTCCTTCGCCGCGGCCAGCAGTTCCGCCTCGCGGGTCTTCCCGACGACCTCGGGATCCGGCCGTTCTCCACGTTCACCGAACCGGCCGCGCTCGCCCCGCGTCGCCGTCACCAGGTAGGTCTCGACGCCTTCGGCGGCATATTTCGCAAGCGTCCCGCCGGTCCCCAGCGACTCGTCGTCGGGGTGCGCCAGGACGTACATCAGCCTCAGGTTGTTCACTGCCCGGTTTTCGCGCCAGCGGCGTTGCGGGGATCATCGGCCCGGTTGACGTACTTGAATTCCACCGGGCCCTGTCCGAACAGCACGATGGTCGTTTCCTGCTCCCTCCCTGCCAAGATAGATGAGACACTTCACCCACGGGAAATGAGTGTTGAGGGCGGGGAGGTGTCAGGACGTTGATGAACACGATCCGCAGCTTGCAGAGCAACCAGTCGCCTGGGGGAGAGCCGGAGCGAAGGGGCGACGAGCGAAGCGAGGCGCCCCGTAGCGGAGGGTCTCCCGCCAGCAGCAGGTCAACCTGACGCGCTTCAACGTGTTCTTTCCTGAGAAGCGTGAGTTCTTTCTCGAGAACTCCGGTGTGTTCGCGGTCGCCGGGGGAAGTATTCCGAGCGGAGGAGGTGCCGGGGCGAATGTCTTCCCCTGACACGATATCGGGGTTGCTTCTGGCGCGTGGGCTGACCGTCAAGTTCACGAACCTTTTCGATTTCTGACTAGCTGCTAGATTGTGTCGGACCCCACGTGCGCTACTCGGTGCCGCTGCTCCTGCCCGAATGCGGCGGCGGGACCAACGCCGTAGCGCCCGGCATCCAGCAACGCCAAATCCGCCTCGACCGACTGCGTCAGACAATGACGACAGTCGGTTGAGGGAACCGACATCGGAAACTCGGAATAGAGCGCCTGTCGGCCCACGACCAGATGCGCATAGTAGTCGAGCGCCGCCGGCTCGCGATCCTCGAAGGCCGCGCCGCCGGAGACCACCCACGTGGCGTACTTCGGATAGATGCCACGCTCGTAGCACCACCGCATGCCGCGGAGCGTGGCATCGGCTGCCGCCTCCGGGCTCGGGTACAACCCCGGCACCGCGGTCTCGACACCCGCCACGAAGTTGCAGAGTACGTGGCCCTCGCCAAACACATCGACAGCATCGACGAGGCACTTCATCCAGCCTGCGCGGCCGACCGAACGCGCCTTGCCGGGGAGAATGTCCTGCCAGGCCGCCTCGTCCCACACTTCCATCGAGTAGCACGCGTAGTCGAACTGGGCACGGCGCAGCCGCTCGGTGTCTTTTGCGTCCAGCGCCTGGATGGCCGCTACGGTCGGCGGAAGCGGCAGGCCGGTGTGCCGCACCGCCTCCATGTAGCGGAGAAACGCGTCGGCTTCCTTCGTGCGATCGAACAAGCTGCCACCGCTGAAGGCGAGATAACCAATCGAGTGCTGCTCCTGCCAAATCGCGTCCAGCGTCTCGCGGAAGTCGTCGACGTTGGGACGCATTTCCTGTGACTTCCCCATGCGCACCCACGAGCAGAACCGACATTCCTCGCCGTCGACGGCGAACTCGCAATGTCGCAACAGGAAGACGGCCACCGGCCCGCAGACGCCGCCGAGGCTTGGCGTGAACACGCTGGCCATCGGCGTCTGTTGGGCCGTACGCCTGCTGGTCCACGCAAACCGCGGTCCGGGTGTGAGATCGCAAATGAGCTCACCATGCGGCCCCTCGCGCAGGGTCAGACGCGAGTCGGGCTCCATCTGGATCACGTACGGACTCGCCGGGTTTTGCGCGATGAACACGGTGGTCCCATCCGGCAAGACCACGCTCCCTTGCAGGTGAGCGCGTGGCCCGAGCGCCTTCTGGCCACGCTCGTCGTGATGGTGGTAGTGACGCGTGCCGACCGGCGCGTCGCCGAGACGCACACCGCGCCGAACGAGATCGATCTTGAGCATGACCGACGACGGGATGCCTGGGTAGAGCGCCGCAAACGCATCGAGTTTAGGCACGGCAATCTCCGCCGCGCGGACTCCTGCGCGAGTCGGAAATGCGCGGATATCGGAAGAACGCAAACTCCAGGCCAGCGACCGACCGCATCCTCGTCCCGATCACGCCCGTAGCCGCCCGCGGTGAAAGTCTGGCCGCGTTTCCGTGAGCCTACTTTTCAATCATGTAGATCTCACGTCGGCCATGATCGATCAGCTCGTGATACCCCTTCATCGCCGCCTGGAACTCCGGGTTTTCCATGGATTTGCGCGACATCTCGGCATATTCCTCGAGGCTGCGGACCTCGGTCTCCGACACGACGGTCCAGTACCGCTCGGCGCTGACGTCGGTCATCACGCGCATCGATCCCATACCCATCTTCTGACTGAGCGCCGAGAGCGCCACGAACTTCTCGACCATGGGCCGAGCCTTGCCGGGCTTGCAATACATGATGTCTCTCACGAGGTACATAACTGCCTCCTTGGAATCCCAGGCGGGGCTTGCCGACGCAGCTATCAGCCATCAGCTGTGAGCATCGGTTCTCAGCGACGCAATCGGCTGAAAGCTGATGGCTGAGAGCCGAGAGCGACGCCAAGTCAAGCGCACTCCGGGATCAGGTTCAACGACCCGTGAGAATACGGTACTTCGGCCGGCGACGGCAAACGAGCCCCAATCGGTGAAGGCGGCGGGTCGAAACGCCGGCGCGTCAAAGGGCTCAGCGCTCCGGCGGGTCGGAATGGCGGCCTCAGGCGCATGGTTGCCTGATCGGCCCGCGTCGTCTTAGCTCACCGAGCAGCCCGGCAGAAACACCTTGCTCGCATTTCCAGGAACGGCTTCTCCCACCTTGCCGTCACCGTGAGCCCTGTGTGCGGGCTCCGCGCTGACACTGACCTCAATCGGCTGATACCGGCCGTTGCCCGTTCGATGGCAGAGTTGGACTTTTGCGGCCGGAGCCTCTTCGGCGGCTTGCACGCCCAGGTAGTGGCTGGAATCTCGATCGCTCACGCTGCCGCCGCCGGTGTCGGCGGTGGCCGTGCCGATGTTGACGTACTGGCCCAACGTGGCAACGCCCGTCGCCGTGCAGGTCATCGACGCGCCGGCCGCGAGCGTCGTTTGCGCGCCGCAATTCACGGTCACACCCTTGTCGTCGACGACCTTGACGTTGTTCAGGGCCGCGCCGCCATTGTTGGTCACGACGTAGGTCCAGGTGACCGGAGCGCCAACCTGGATCGAGGGTCCCGGCGCCCCGTCGGCATCCTGGCCATTGGTCGATTTCTTGATTGTGAGGCCAACACCGACGGGTTGGCAGCTTGCGGAGAATACTTTCGTGGGAGCACCAGGCACGGGATCTCCGACCTTGCCATCGCCGTGCGCCCTGTGCGCCGGTTCGGCGCTCGTGCTCACCTCGATCAGATGATACTCACCAGTGTCGGTCTTGTGGCAGAGCTCCACTTTCGATGCCGACCGCACCTCGCTGACCACGACCGCGGTTGCACCCGTGATGCTGACGTGAAGTTGAATCTGCTCGTCCTGGCCCACGTTGGCCACGAGGATGGCGGCGTCGATGCCGCCGCCGCTGAACCGTAGGCGGACATCGCCGGATGGA
>MEKT01000171.1:34374-35301 GCA_001767435.1 Acidobacteria bacterium RIFCSPLOWO2_02_FULL_65_29
GCCGGCGTCGACTTGCCGGTGGAGCTGGCGACTCCGTTCACGAGGCCGTTGATGGTGGCGCCCGCCGACGTCGGGAGCGGTGACGGTGAAGGGCCGGCGGGCAAGCCGGATTGGCTGCACGCCACGGCCCCCAGAAGTGCCGAACATGCCGCGGCAAACAACAGTCGGTTAACAGCCCGTGGTGAAAGTCTGGCGTCGCACCGAGACGGGCGAGGCGCCCCGCCGGCAAGGCGCGACGACCGAGCATACCGGGAGTATGTGAGCGAGGAGCAACGCAGCCGGCGGGGATGCATCGCCCGTCGAATGCAGCCAGACTTCCACCACGGGCTGTTGAGCGTCATGTCGTCCTCTCCCCGGGCAGACAGCGGTCTGCCACCACGCGCAGGATAAGGCTAGCAAATAACGGGCCTTGCGAGGGCCGCGAGCAACCCCTTACTGCTCAGTCGCTTCGAGCGCCGAGCCAGCGGAGGCCCGGCCGGTAAGCGTAGGCGAACCCTACAGGATCGCCGCAAGGATTACACGCATATCCCCCCGTGGAATCGCCTCGGCTCCTTCGGTCCAGGCCCGGAGGAGGCAGGTTGGTGACCGGCTATCGACGGCGTCCTTCCCGCTGGAGCTCCCGCAAGAGCGTCCGCGTGCCGACGAGATGGTTGTTGAAGATTTGGCGCGCGACATCAAGAAGGTCCGCCAGGAGAGGATCACGCGCTGTGTAGCGAACCGTCGTTCCGTGCTTGCGTGCAGCCACGATGTTCTTGGCACGGAGGAGCGAGAGCTGTTGCGAAACGAGAGATTGCTCCAGGCCAAGTTGCCGCTGGATCTCTCCGACGGACAGCTCTCCATGGATGAGGGCCTCCAGGATTCGGATCCTCACGGGGTGCGCAAGTGCCCGGAAAAACTCCGCCTTGAACACGTGTAGGTCGCCTGGCG
>MEKT01000172.1 GCA_001767435.1 Acidobacteria bacterium RIFCSPLOWO2_02_FULL_65_29
CCGCGACAACGTGTGGCTCGGCGCCGGCGGAGACAAAGACGCGCACATTCTCAAGTTCACGCGCGACGGGAAGTTCCTGATGCAGATTGGCCATCAGGGTAAAAGCGGCGGCAGCAACGACACCGAGAATCTCGGCGCGCCGGCCAACATGGTGATCGACGCCGCCGCCAACGAACTGTATGTGGCCGATGGCTACGTCAACCACCGCGTGATCGTGTTCGACGCCACGACCGGCGCCTACAAACGCCATTGGGGCGCGTTCGGCAACAAGCCGGACGACGGATTTTTCACGCGGGCTGGTGAAAAGCTGCCCGGGCCGTTCAGCGGCGCCGTGCAGAACGAGAACCGGCCGAGCCAGTACGATCCGAACGGACCCCCGTCACCGCAGTTCCGCATCGTGCACGCCGTGAGACTTTCGAACGATGGGCTGGTGTACGTCTGCGACCGGACCAACGACCGCCTGCAGGTGTTCCGGAAGGACGGGACGTTTGTCCGCGAGGTGGTGATTGCGAAGGACACGTTCGGCAGCGGATCGGTGTGGGACGTCGGATTCTCGACCGATCCGGCGCAATCGTTCCTGTTCATCAACGACGGAACCAACCAGTTCGTGTACGTCCTGGACCGGCAGACGCTCGAGATCGTGAGCACGTTCGGCGGCCACGGACACTGGGCCGGGCAGTTCTACGGCGCGCACAACCTCGCGGTGAGCTCGAAGGGGGATCTGTTCATCACAGAGACCTACGAGGGCAAGCGCGTGCAGAAGTTCACGTACACGGGCCTGCAATGAGGAGGCGGCATGCGCACGCGCGTTACCACGTCGATTCTCGACGTCATGTCTGCGATCCTCGCCGTCATGTCCGCGATCCTCGTTGCCATGGCTGTCTTGGCTGACGCGGAGGCTCAGAACGCCCCTCGCTTCGTCGTCGAGGAAACGACCATTGCCTCGATTCACGCTGCCCTGCGATCCGGGCAGATCACCTGCGTGCAGCTGACGCGCGCGTATCTCGATCGCATCGACGCGTACGACCACAAGGGCCCGGCGCTGAACGCCATCCTGACGGTGAACCCACGGGCGCTCGACACCGCGGCGGAGATGGACCGGCTCGACGCCGCCGCAGCCACGCGGCGGTCCCTGCACTGCATTCCCGTCGTGCTGAAGGACAATTACGACACGGCCGACATGCCGACGACCGGCGGGGCCGTCACGCTGGCGAAGTCGGTTCCCCCCGCCGACGGATTCATCGTCAGGCGCCTGCGCGAGGCCGGCGCCATCGTGCTGGCCAAGGCCAACCTGATGGAGCTCGCGTGGAGCGGCACGACGGCGAGCTCTCTCGGCGGGCAGACGCGGAATCCGTACGACCTGACGCGCACGCCCGGCGGCTCGAGCGGCGGCACGGGCGCGGCCATCGCCGCCAACTTCGGCGTGCTCGGCACCGGCTCCGACACCGGCCAGTCGATCCGCTCGCCGGCCTCGGCGAACAGTCTCGTGGGCGTCCGTCCGACGCGGGGGCTCGTGAGCCGCGCCGGCATCATTCCGGTGAGCACCACCCAGGACGCCGCTGGTCCCATCACGCGCACCGTGCAAGACGCCGCGCGCATGCTCGACGTCATCGCCGGGTACGATCCCGACGATCCGACGACCGCGTTCAGCGTGGGGAAGATTCCGCCGAGTTACGCGAGCGGCCTCACCGGAGACGGGCTCAAAGGCGCGCGCGTCGGGCTTCTGGTGGATTTCCTGGGACGCGATGCCATTCACGAACCTGTCAACGCGGTCGTCGACGCCGCGGCCGCGATGATGACGACGATGGGCGCGACGATCGTGCGCGTATCGATTCCCGACCTCGGTGCCCTCACGCGGAATCTCGGCCTCATCACCTTCGAGTTCAAGTCAGCCTTCAACGCGTATCTCGCCGGCCTCGGCCCGCGTGCGCCGGTGAAAACACTTGACGAATTCATCGCGCGCGGCGAGTTCCATCCCGCGCTTCGAAGCGGCCTGCTGGCGGCGCAGAAAGTGGCGGACCCACTGAATTCCGCCGAATACAAGCAGATGCTTCTCCGCCGGAACGATCTCAGGCAGGCCGTGATGACACTCATCGCGGCCAACAGGCTGGACGCAGTCCTCTACCCGCACCAGCGGCGGCTGGTCGTCCCCATCGGCGAGGAACAGGTCGAGCGAAACGGCGTGCTCTCGAACGGCACCGGCTTTCCGGCGATCGCGTTTCCGGGAGGGTTTTCGCCGCCGACCGCATCGGCCCCGGGTGGCGTGCCGGTCGGCATCGAGATCCTCGGACCGGAATGGAGCGAGCCCGTGCTGTTCAAGCTCGCCTATGCGTATCAGGAAGGAACGAAGGCGCGAAAGCCGCCCGCCAGCACGCCACCGCTCCGCTAGCAGTGGTCATTGCCCGGCGAATGCCGTTCGCGCTTTCGAGTCTTCGAGCGCTACTTTCTATATAGTCTGCGCATGCCTTATCCCGTGTCGGTGACCGTCGAGCCCGCGCTCACGAATCGGAACCGGCTGACGACCGCCTTCCGGCTCATTCTAGCCATCCCGCACATCATCCTTGTCGGCGGCGTGGGCATCGGTGTGGCGTCCCGCAGCGGAAACAGCGGAAACACGGTGTCGGCCGGCGGCGAAGGAGGCCTGATTGGCGCGGTCGTCTTCGTCCTGGCGATCGTGAGCTGGTTCACGATCGTCATCGCCGGCACGCACATCGTGGGCATCCGCCAGTTCACGTCGTTCTACCTGCGCTGGCGCGTCCGCGCACTGGCGTATCTCATGCTGCTCGAAGACACGTATCCGCCGTTTGGCGACGCGCCGTATCCGGCGTCGTTCGACGTGGTCGACCCCGCGGGCCCGCGTAATCGATGGACGATTGCCCTTCGGCTGCTCCTCGTGATCCCTCACGTTCTCGTGCTGATCTTCGTTTTGTTCGGGTGGTGCCTCGCCACAATCGCGGCGTGGCTCATCATTCTCTTCACGGGCGCGTATCCCCAAGGACTGTACGAGTTCGGCGTGGGCGCGCTGCGCTGGGTGCTCCGCGTCCAGGCGTACCTGCTGCTGCTGGTCGACGAGTATCCGCCGTTTTCGCTGACGTGATCGCAGGCCAGCTGCCTGGGTGGCCTAATTCTCGTTTCGACTCGCATAACGGGCTAGAACCGCAGCGTCATCTGGACGGCGGCGAACTGCTTCCCCTGAGCGACGGGTCTCTTTTCCGACGTGACGCTGTACTGAAACTTCCCCTGAACGCGCCTGCTGAAACGGTACCCGAACGCCACTTCACCGCGGGCCGCGCGGCCGTCCCACGGTTCCTCCAGGACGTCCCCGAAGAACTGCTGGCCCCAGCGAAAGGCGGTGAATAACTGGGGAGTCAGCTTGTACCTGGTCTCCACGTAGTAAGCGGTTGTCGCGACGGAGCCAACCTGCTGGACGTCAAAGCGCGCCAGGAACACCTCGGCCGATATCTGCAGCTGGCGATGTGCGTAGCTGAGATCATGGGCGAAGGTAATCTGATGGAAGTCGCCGAGCTGGGCTCCTCGAAGAAGCGTGTGGTCCGGATCGCCGGTCATGTAATGGCCTCGGCTGGCCGAGACGCCGAGATTCCAGGCAGGACCCGGCCGGTGTCCAACGCGGCCGCTGACGGTCGGACGCCTCCAGTCGGCATTGCGGGGATCCCAATCGTCGGGGCGCGACGACAGCCCGGCGTTCTTGAATTCGACCCCGTAATCCCACCGGCCGGCCGCCCCGAAGGCGGTCAGTCCGGTTGTGTAAGCGGGCCCCCAGATGACGGGAAGCATATCGTCCTTGCGATCAGGCTTCTGGAGGTACCCGAGAAAGGACTCCGGGTCCGAGGGCGCCAGCGATCCCAGATGATGGTGACGTTCTCGTAGGGCAGCGGCGCATTGATGAACGGGTTGTCCCATGAGGTGTGGCGGGCCACCCAGTTTCCAACCACCGTCGCGGACTTTCCAACCTGAAGGTTCAGACGTCCCTCCTGGAGAGGCGTGTAACGCACGAAGTACTCGTCGACCCGCAGATCGCGGGAGCGAGCCCGCGGATCAAACCCGCGGTCGGCTCGTGCCTGCACGAGACCGTAGACCCGCTTGCCCAGCCGGAAGTCCGCGAAGACCGCCAGCCGTGGATTGAAAAACGTTCCGCCGGTTCCGTAAACGAGACCCGGCGGTGGATCCGAGACCTGGTAACCTTCCAAATCGAGAACGCCGCTCAGTTCCAGGCGGAACGCGCCGCCGGCCGATTCAACCGCGCTGTCCTGGGCCCAGGCCTCCGGAGACACGAGCAGCACGAACAAAAGCATCCAGGGTCTAGTGGCCCGTCCACTAAGCTGCATGGGCGACCTCCGACAGACGGAAAGCCGGCTGCTTGCCCTCGAACCCCTTGAGCTGAAGGGGATCGAGCGCCTCCACGAGGGCTGAATCGGCCAGGCGCTCCCTGGTGGTGGCGTCGATGACAATCTGCATGGGCCCCGCCTTGCCGGCGAGCCGCGAAGCGAGGTTCACCCGCTCGCCAAGAACGGTGTAGTTCAGCCGGTCCTGCGAGCCCATGCATCCGGCCACGACGGCGCCAGTTGCCATCCCGATGCCGATTTGCAGCGTGTACCGTGACGACAGATTCAACCGCTTCCGCTCCTCGACCATTCGCAGAGCGCAGCGGGCCGCCAAGGCGACGTCGTCGTCGCGGCTGAAGGGCGCGCCAAAAACGGCCATCACGCAGTCACCCACGAACTTGTCAACCACGCCGTTGTGCTCCTTGATGACCCGGGTCAGGATCGTCATGTGTTCGTTCAGCATGTCGATGACTTCCTCCGGCGGCATCGGGCCCGTCCGTTCGGTGAATCCACGGATGTCGCAAAACAGGATCGTCACCTCCCTGCGCTCCCCACCGAGGGCCACCGTGGTTCCCGCCAACAGCTGCTGCGCCACTTTCTCGTCCGAGACGAGGTTGAGAAGGTTCCGGTATTCTTCCTTCTGGGCTAAACCCACAGTCATGTCGTTGAAGGCACTGGCGAGCCGGCCGATCTCATCACCACTGCGTACCGCGACCTGCACCGCAAGATTGCCGCGCTGGATCTCTCCCGTGGCGGCAACAAGCTCCCGGATGGGGACCGACAGGCCGTGGGAAAGCAACGTCGCAAGCGCGAGGGCTCCCGCCAGGCCGAGAGCTGCAAAGCCCAGGACCGCAAGTCGCAATTGCCGCTGGTCGCGGTATTCGTCGGCCAGCGAATAGAGACAGACCTGGTAGGCCCGGAGCAAAGGCGATCCGGGGTTCGGTACTCGATAGAACACCCGATAGGGTTCCTCCCCGAGAGACAGGAAGAAATCACGCTGGAAGCTCGCGCGGTCCGCCACACGGCGCAACTCGGATTCCAGGATGCCCAGGTGCGCCTGTTCCATCACCCGCGGACGGGCGAACAGCTGGCCGTCGAGGAAGAATCCCAAGAGCATCGTCTCCTGGCGCGACACCGCGGCCGATCCCACATTGAGTTCTGGAACTGGAAAGGCCAGGACCAGCGCACCGAGGGGTTCATCCGTCATCGGGTGGATGATTCTTGAAACGATCACCTCCTGCAGTTCGATTCTTCCAGCGTCCGTTGGCAGAGGAAGGAAGCCGACCAGTTGCAGGTCCGTCTCCAGCCCTTTCCAGACCTGCTCCAGGCCGGCTGTGAAAGGCGCCGGGGCACTTTCGGAAGGTGTCAGGATCTGGCCATCGGGACCGAGGAACCGGAAGAAACGAGGCATCCCCGAGAACGTCCCGCAGCTCGTCTGCCGCGCTTTCGTAAAGCAGGTCAACCGAATGTTCTTCGGCGGCCACAACGAGCGCGGCACGAAGCCGGACCGACTGGCCGAGTTCCCGGCAGCGCCGTTTCACGAATTCGAGACGCGCCTCCTGCATGGCGGTAAACGAGGCGATGGCCTGGTCGAACTGCCTCTGGGACAATCGCCGATAACTCGCCTCGACACGCCGCTGCACCGTCACGAGGGTCAGGCCGGCGCTTCCCGCCACGACCAGCATCATGGCTCCGAGAAGTTTGAGTCGGAAGCTGGGCGTATAGCTCATTGGGAGGCGAAGTCCACCCGCAGCCGCGCGCCCTGGACGATCTCGACGGGCCGCTCGTACACCTGCTTCTCGCTCACCCAGGCCTTCAAGACGAACTTCCCGGCAGGAAGTCCTTCGAGCCGGTATGAACCGTCGGCCTCGGTCTTCTGGAAATGGGGCGTGTCGAGGACCAGGATCGCGCCCTCCATGTGCTCATGGATCTCGCAGTTCAGCCGGACGACACCCGCGCGATCGAACGTCTGCACCGCAGGCTTTTCGTCCTTGCGATAGCGGCCGAGGTCGAAGCGTTTGGCTTTCGAATACGAAAAGACGTTGTGGTAGAGGTCGTCGTAATTGGGGAACTCAACCGAGCCGCCTCGTTGAATAGGCAGCAGCGCCGGCTCGAACTGGAGCCCCCTCTGTCCCGTTTTGACGGCTTTGGTCGCCTGTCCGGCGGGGAAGGTTCCTTCGAGATAGACAACCGCCTTGCGTGGTTCGGGCGGCGAAGGCTGCACACTCTGGTTTGGGTATCGCGGAAGCGGCGGGTTGCTCCGGCCCGGCGGAATCGCCACTTTACCCTCAATGACGGCGTCGGCCTGAGCCAGCCCTCGCAGCACCGACGACTGCACGAGGGAGGCTTGAAAGCCAGCCAGGACCACCACGATGAGAACAACTCGTGGCTGTCTAATCAGTTGCATCGCGTACGCATACCGGTCTTTTCGACTTCGAACCCCACCAGAAACGTCAGACCGACGTGTGAAAGCCGAGAATTGCCATCATCACGCACGATCGGCGCCTGGACGTATGACGGCCGTCATGTGCGGATTCACCATCCTCTGCTCTCGAGGATGAAGCCGTCGCTGAAGGTGTGTTCAGCAGGCCGACCGGCGATCCAAGAAGTTGACATTTTACACGCATGTTGCGTCACGGCACTGATAGGCTTGACGTTTCACGATTCCAACCCCACGAGGAGGTCTCATGAAGACGAACGCTCTGCTGATGGTCGCGATCTGGCTGTGCTCACCGCAAAGCGCGCTGGCGCAGGCGCGCGGACAAGCGGCGCAGCCGCCGCCCACCGACACCGTCGCGCCCAACATTTCGGGCGTGGTTGCCGGCGGCACCAGGGTGGAAGTCATCAAAGACGGATTTCAAGGCACCGAGGGACCGATTGCGCTCCCCGATGGCAGCCTGATCTTCACCGAGACAAACGCGAATCGCATCACGAAGATCGACAAAGACAATGTGGTCTCCACCTTCCTCGAGAACACGAACGGATCCAACGGTCTGGCCTTCGACGCGAAGGGCCGCCTCATCTCGGTCCAGACGACGCCCGGACAAACCCGCATCGGCGTGGTGTACCCGAAGGGCAGCGAAACGGTTCTGGCTGACAACTTCGACGGCAAACCATTCGGCAGGCCGAACGATCTCGTGGTCGACAAGAAGGGCGGCGTGTACTTCACGGAGCCGGGTATCAACGCGCAGCCCGGCGCCCCGCCGCCGCTTCCGCCGGCCGTCTATTACGTCCAGCCAGGCGGCAAGGCGAACAAGATCGCTGAAGGCATCGAGCGGCCGAACGGCGTTACGTTGAGCGCCGACGAGAAGATCCTCTACGTGAACAACACGGCCGGCGAGTATCTGCTGGCGTTCGATGTGCAGCCGGATGGCACGGTGCGGAACCGGCGCAATTTCGCGAAATACGAAGGCGTCACGAAAACAGGAGACGCATTCGCGAGTGGCGCCGACGGCCTCGCGCTCGACAGCGAGGGCCGAATCTACGCGGCGACGTCGGCCGGCGTGCAAGTCTTCAGCCCCGCCGGGCAGCATCTCGGCACCATTCCGTTCTCGAGATCGCCGCAGAACCTGGCCTTCGCCGGCGCGGACAAGAAGACGTTGTACGTCGTCGGCCGCGGTGCGGCGTTCAAGGTCCGGATGATCGCGCAAGGCTTCACGGGACGCGCGAAATAGCGATCGGCGCGGAGATGTAACGCGCGTGTTTGAGCGCCTACAGCAACGCGTCGAGTGGCAGTTCTTCGGCGTCCTGCCGAAGGCCGATCGCTCTCTGGCGACCGCGTGGTGGGCGGTCCTCGTGCTGCGAGGCGTGCTGCCCGCGGCGTTCGCGATCGCGATGGGCGTCCTTGTGGGCGCCGTGCAGCAGGGCGACAGCCTCGCCCGGCCGCTCGCGCTCGCGAGCGTCGTCTTCGTCCTGCTCCAGATCCTGACGCCCATCCACCAGGCCATCAGCGCCAACCTGGGCGACCGCACGGCGGCGTGGCTGTACGACCGGCTCACCGACGCCTGCGTCAAGCCGCCTGGCATGGGGCACCTCGAGGATCCGAAGCTGACCGGCGATCTCACCGTCGCCCGAGACTTCGATCTCGGCATGACCGGTCCTCCGCTCAACATCTCGATGGACTTCGTCGCCGGCGGTCTCGTCGAGACGATCGGCGGGCTCGCGTGCGCGATCCTGCTTTTCTGGTACGCGTGGTGGGCGCCGATCGTGCTCGCGGGCGCCTGGCTCGCCACACATTGGCTTTTGCGCGAGAGCGCCATCTGGCGCGACAGGAACACGGACGAGGTGCGCGGCGCCCAGCGCGACGCCGACTACGCGTACCGGCTCGCCGTGGACCCCGCGCCGTCGAAGGAGCTGCGCTTGTTCGGCCTGGCGGACTGGACGATCGACCGGTTCGCGAAGCGCCGGACGCGCCTGCACGCCTTGCAGTACGAGGCGACGCGACTGCGCGAGCAGCCGGTCCTGTGGAGTCTGCTGCTCGTCGCCGGCGCCAACGTCTTGGTGTTCTGGTCGCTCGCGAGCGCGGCGACCGGCGGCGACCTGAGCCTGGCACAGGTCGTCGTCTTCGCGCAGTCGGCGGTGGGCACATCGATGATTGCGTTTGGCGGTCTCAACTGGGTGCTCGACAGTGCGTCGGCGCCGGTGGCCGCGGTGCTCCGTCTCGAGCCGGCGATGGCGCCTGCTGGGGCGCTCCCGTCAGGTACGCGCCCGGCCGACGGCCTCCCGGCGCGCGAGGTCCGCTTCCGCGCCGTGACGTTCGGCTATCCCGGCGGCTCGACGGTCCTCGATCATTTCGACCTCACCATTCCCGCCGGCTCGTCGATGGCCATCGTCGGACCAAATGGCGCGGGCAAGACGACGCTCGCGAAGCTGTTGTGCCGCCTGTACGATCCGCAGGGCGGCGCGATCGAGGTCGACGGCGTGGACGTGCGTGAGCTGTCGCTCGAATCGTGGCGCCACCGCCTGGCCGCCGTGTTTCAGGACTTCATCCGGTTCGAGCTGCCGCTGCGCGACAACGTGGCGCCGGCCGGCGCGCCCGACGCGGCGGTCCGCGCGGCGCTCGAGGCCGCCGGCGCCTCAGGGCTCGCCGGCCTCGACACGGTGCTCGCGCGCGGGTACGAGGGAGGCACCGATCTTTCCGGCGGACAGTGGCAGCGCATCGCCCTTGCCCGTGCTCTCTGCGCCGTGGAGCTCGGCGCAGGCGTGGTCCTGCTCGACGAGCCCACCGCGCAGCTCGACGTGCGCGGCGAGGCCGAGATCTTCGACCGCATTCTGGCCACCACCAGGCGCTGCACGACCATCATCATTTCTCACCGCTTCTCCACGGTGCGCCACGCCGACAGGATCTGCGTGCTCGAGCACGGCCGCGTCGTCGAGCTCGGCACGCACGACGAGCTGATCGCGCTCGGCGGCCGGTACCGAACGATGTTCGATCTGCAAGCGCAGCGGTTCACCGCCACCGAAGACGAGGAAGGCACGGTCTATGACGTCCTCGCCTGATCAACACAAGGAAGTGCGCGAGCCGGCCCGCGCGGCCGATGCTCTGCCGCCGGCGCTGTCCTCCATGTGGCGGCTGTGCAAGCTCGGCTATCGCCACGAGCCGCGGTTGATGCTCGCCGCTTTCGTGCTGTCGCAGCTCTCGGCGCTGCCCGACGCGCTCATCGCACTGTGGCTGATGCTGCTCGGCCAGGGGGTGATCGACGGCCGGCCTGTTCTGGTGACGGCGTCCGCCATCGGCCTTGGCGTGTCGGCGACGGCCACGTGGTTCCTGCGCACGGTCGGCACGCGGGTCCAGCGGCGTTTCCGCGACAAGGTCACCATCGCGCTCGAGTCGCACGTCGCGCGTCTCCAGGCATCGGTCCCGACCATCGCTCACCACGAGCGGCCCGACTACCTGGATCGACTCGGCATGCTGCGCGACCAGGTGTTCGTGCTCGATCACATGTACATGTCGCTCTTCGCCACGTGCGGATGGATCCTGCGGCTGGCGGTCACCGTCGCGCTCCTCGCCACCATTCACCCAGGGCTGGCGCTGCTCGCCGTCTGTGCGATTCCGACCGTGCTCACATCGACCTGGCGTCCAGCCGTCGAACGAGCGGCTCAGGAGCGCGGTGTGCAGGCTAGCCGTCTGGCGCGCCACCTCTTTACGACCGCGACGACGGCGCCGCCCGGGAAGGAGGTGCGGGTCACCGGCATCGGCGGCCGCCTCGCGAATGATCGTAGGGCCGCATGGGAACGCGGATATCGGCCGATCGCCCGGGTGCGCTGGGGCTCGGCCTTGTGGCACACGCTGGCGTGGGCAGTGTTCGGCGGTTCGTACGTCGGAGCGGTGGCGTTTGTGTCGTACGGTCTCGGCTCGCCGCCCGGCGACGTGCTGCTCGTGCTCGCAGCCGGCTCCCGCCTCTCGGCGTATATCGGCGCCACAGTCGGCGAAGTCGGATTCCTTCGAGGCTTCTGGATGTACGGCTCGATACGTCTCGCGTGGCTCGAGGACTATGCGGCGTCGTTCGCGGCGGCGGCCGATTGGCCGGTGCCCGCCACGCTCGGCCGGGGCATCCGCTTCGACCACGTGTCGTTTGCGTACCCGGGCACATCGCGAGTCGTGCTGGACGACATCTCGCTGACACTGCCTGCCGGAACCGTTGTCGCGATCGTCGGCGAAAACGGCGCGGGCAAAACGACGCTCGTCAAGCTGCTCGCGAAGATGTACGCGCCCTCGTCTGGGGCGATTCTCGTGGACGAGACGCCGCTCGATCGCGTGTCCGCCGACCAGTGGCGCGCGCGGCTGGCGGGAGCGTTCCAGGACTTCTTTCGCTTCGAGCTCCTCGCGCGCCAAACGGTCGGCCTTGGCGACGTGCCTCGCATGGACGACGAGCCCGCCGTGATCGCGGCCGTCGACCGTGCGGGCGCCGGCGACGTGGTGTCGCGGCTGAAGGCCGGGCTGGACTCACAGCTCGGGCCAACCTGGCCCGGCGGCGTCGACGTCTCGTTCGGCCAGTGGCAGAAGCTCGCCCTCGCGCGGGGGTTCATGAGAGATCGGCCGCTGCTCCTCGTGCTCGACGAGCCGACGGCCGCGCTCGATGCGGAGACCGAGCACGCGCTGTTCGAACGATACGCCGCCGCGTCCCGCGGGACGAGCCACGACGGCCGAATCACCGTCCTCGTCTCGCACCGGTTCTCGACGGTACGGATGGCCGACCTGATCATGGTGCTCGACGGCGCGAAGCTCGCCGAAACCGGCACGCACGAGGAGTTGATGGCCAAGGGCGGACATTACGCGGAGCTGTACGGCATTCAGGCGGCCGCCTACCGGTGAGCAAGCAAGGGCCGACGGAGGACATTGCCCTCATGCCCCACAAGAAGATCACGTTCGCCACAATCCGCAAGATCGGCCTGGCTCTGCCCGGAGCGGAAGAGGGCACGGCTTGGGGGACGCCGGCTCTCAAAGTAGGCGGCAAGATGTTCGCGTGCGTACCGTCGCACCGTTCGGCCGAGCCCGATTCCCTCGCGGTTCGGATCGACTTCAAGGATCGGGACGAGCTCGTCGCTGCCGAACCGGGCATCTACTACCTCGAGGACCATTACGTGCCGTACCCGTGCGTCCTCATCCGGCTGTCTCGCATCCGCGAGGACGCGCTGCGGGACCTGCTGCTGATGGCGTGGCGGTTCGTGTCGGCCGGTGGCGGCCGGGCGTTTCGGCAGCCGCAAGCATCTCAGTCCCGGAACCGACCGCCGGCGCGGCGCCAACGTATTCCGTGAAGCGCGTCGGTCTCTTGGTTCGTACGCGGGGCAAGCAAGAGTCGCGGCGGCGACATCGATTTTCTCGTGGAGTTCGAGACGCCGACGCGGGAGCATCGTAGTATGAGCTGGTATGATAAAGATTGCGATCACGATTCCTGAGGAGCAGATGCGCGCGCTCGAGCGGGTGAGGCGGCGGCAGCGCCTGCCGCGCAGCCGCGTGATTCAGCACGCCTTGAGCCTCTACTTCGCCGACGCTGGCATCGCCGAGGAGGTCACGGCCTACGAGGAAGGCTATCGCCGCAAACCCGAGCCAGAGGGGGAGCTTGAAAGCTACGCTCGCGCCGCCGTCAAGGTGTTGAGCCCCGAGGACTGGGAGTGAAGCGCCACGAATACCTGACGACGCTCTCCTCGGTGAAACTAGCCGGCCTCGAGCGCTCGATCAAGTTCTCGTTGGATCTCACCTGAAAGTTGGGGCCGTACCAAGACGGCCGTCTTACGATTCCAACGTTGTGAAACCGAGCGCACGAGCGGCGATGGCTTGCTGAGCATCGTGCGTCGCGAACAGAAGCTCGATGCCTCGCCGTTCTCGAATCACGATGGCGCTCGCCAGGTGAATGGCGTCGAGCGTCTTGACGATCGTCGGCATCGTTTTGGACGACTCCTGGACGATGGACCGGCCGAGTCGAATACGCCGGATCGTTCGTTCGATTTTGATCAGTTCCTCAGTGGCCTTCGCGACTTGGGCGTCATCGTAGAGCCCATCGAGTCGAAGCCGGTCTATGGCCCGGCGGCACTCGATGCCCAAGAGCTCGCTGGAATAGGCGGCCGTCCATTTGCCCCATCGCAGCAGCCGGCCCGGCTGGGCCAGCAGCGGACGGAGCACCACACTTGAATCGAGGTAGACAATCACCCAGTCACCGGTCTTGCCGGAGCTCGCCGAGCAACTTGTCCAGGTTGATCGGCTTTCGGGGGCGGACACCCCTGATGCGCCCCAACGCGGCGGGAGGACGTGACTCGGGGATCACGGTGATATCGTCTCTATCCTCCTGAAGCGGCACCAGTCTCGCGATGGGCGTCGCCCTGTCGTAGACGAGCACTTCACCGCCGGCTCGCACTTCCGCGAGATACGCGCTCAATCGAGCCTTGAGCTCAGATATTTTGGCTCTTGTCATGACCTCATTGTGACCAGATCAGGACATCACGTCAACATCCCGGCGTGGATGCACGAGCCCGACACGCCTTGAAGATCGCCTGCGCGATCAACGCGCTCGAGAACGTGCCGGCAACGCCAAGCGTGAAGCGCTGCCGTTGACCGCTCGAGGCACACCGTCAGAAGTGGTATGTTAATGGTATGAAGACTACCATCGACAAGGCAGGGCGCGTGGTCATTCCGGCCGCCATCCGCGGGCAAGCCGGCCTGTCGGCGGGTACGGAGCTGGAAATCACGACAGACGAGCTCGGCATCCGGCTCGAGCGCGTCGCCTCGCCTCCCAGGCTCGTGAAGGTCGGACGGCGACTGGTCGCCCGGCCCACGGCGGCGCCCCACGATCGCCCGTCGATCGACATCGCGGCGCTCATTGAAGAGGAACGGAACCGCTGGCCGTGAGCGTCTTCCTCGACACGAGCGTTCTGCTGGCCGGCCTGGTCGACTTCGGCCCCCAGAGCACACCCGCGCAGTCGATCCTGCAGAAGATCGCGGGGCAGCGCGTGCCTGATCCGACCACGGCGTGGCATTGCTGCCTCGAGTTTCTTTCGGTCGCCACGCGGTTGCCGCCCGAATTCAGGCTCACATCGCCGGACGCCGTTCGCCTGCTCGAGGAAGAAGTCTTCGCGCGAATGGCCGTCCACGACCTGCCGGCCGCCGACCGCCTGCCGATGCTGCGCGCGGCCGCGCGCGACGGCGTGGGCGGAGGCCGGATCTACGACGCGCACATCGCCGACATCGCGCGCGCCGCCGGCGCCGACGTGGTCGTGACCGACAATCGCCGGCATTTTCTCGCCGCGCTCCGTTATGGCCTGCGCGTGGAGACACCCGCGGAATTTCTGGCCGCGCCGAGAGGCAAACGGCCCTAGCAGCCCAAGTTCTCACTTCAGGTTGCTGGCTTTCAGTAACCGGCTACAGCGACGGATGCTTCAAGTGATGATCCGTCCTGGACTGGAAGGCATGCGCCAGCAGCAGCAGTTCCGGCTCGCCGAACAGCTTGCCCGTCAGCTGAAGTCCCGTGGGGGATCCCTCGAAGAATCCGTTTGGCAGGCTGAGGACCGGTTGCCCGGTGCGATTCGTGAGCGTCAGGTTCGCTCCGATGAACAGATCGAGCCCTGACATCGCCTCGTCCATTTGTTCCATGACACGCATGCGATACCGGTTCGCCTGGATGTACTCCACGGCCGGAATGAAGCGGGCCGGACGAATCTCGGCGGGGCGGGAGCTCTGCTCGGGGCCCTGTTCCACTTCGCGGAGCCTGCCGCTCCGAGTCAGATCGTCGAACGCCGCGGCCGTCTCCGCGTATCGGATGAAGTCGATGGCCTCGATCGCGACGTCGGGCAGGTCGAAGGGAACGACCTGAACACCCAGACCGCGGATCACGCGCAAGGCTTCTTCGTTGTTCCTGCGCGTCGCCGCCTGCGGCGATGTCTGGCCCGCTGGAGCGTCGCCAAAGGCGGAACGCAGGTAGCCCACGCGTAGTCTTGTGACGTCCGCCGTGGAGTCCCAGCCAAACGGCACGTCAAGGACGGTATTGTCCTTCCCGTCCGGGCCGTAGATGGCATTGAACACCAGCGCACAATCCTCGGCCGAGCGGCACATCGGACCGACCGTATCCTGCGTCCAGGCAAGCGCCATCGCCCCGTATCGGCTGACTCGCCCGAATGTTGGCCGCATGCCGGTGAGCCCGTTGCGCGTGGACGGCGAGATGATCGATCCTCCGGTGTCGCTCCCAATGGAAAACGCCACGAGTCCGGCAGCCGTCGCTGAACCGGGGCCGGCAGAGGAGCCCGCGGCATCCTGCTGGGTGTTCCAGGGGTTTCGAGTCACCCCCCCGAACCACCGGGCGCCCAGTGCCAGTGCCCCCGACGAGAGCTTCGCGACCAGGATCGCGCCAGCCTCCCTCAGCCTGGTGTACGCCGTGGCGTCGGTGTCGATGACTTGATCCTTGTACGGAGAGGCGCCCCACGTCGTTCTCGTTCCTCGCACGGCGAACAAGTCTTTCAGTCCAAAGGGTATTCCGTGCAGAGGACCTCGATACGCGCCGGCGGCAATCTCGGCATCTGCCTGCTTGGCCTGGGCCCGCGCAAGAGCCGCCGTGAGGCTGACCACGCAGTGGAGGGTGGGATCGTACTTGGTCAGCCGCGCGAGATACAGGTCCGTCAGCTCGGAAGGCGTGACCTGCCGCGTCTCGACCAGCTTCGCCAGGTGCGTCACCGGAAGAAACGCCAGCGCCTCTTCGGTTGATGGCCTCGAGACCACCGGCTCACGACGGTTCAGGAACCGGGGCCCTGCTGGCAGCGCCTTGCCCGGCGGAACGGGATTGAAGACAATCGCGGGCTGCGTGCTGTTGCCGAGATTGGCCGTCCGCAGAAAGTCGAAACCCGCCATGTAGCCGCGGGTGGCGTTCAACCTCGTGACGATCGATTGCTGTTCCTCGCGGGTGAAGGACACGCCGGCGATCTTCTGCGCAATTTCTATCATCTCAACGGTGACCGTTTCCGAATCCTGAGCCGCGATCGTGAGCGCGTCCGGCATGAGCGTCGATCCGAGACCCATGGCGGACAGGCACTCGAAGAACCGGCGGCGGTTGAACGCGACGCGTTCCTCATTCATGGGACTGGAGGCGGGTCTAAAGACCCGCACTACATTCTGCCGTATTCATGGGGCTAGAGGGCGGGTCTGAAGCCGCACTACATTCTGCAGGCGGGTCTGAAGACGCGCGCCACATCTTGCGGTGCAGACTCCTAGAAAGGCTGGCGTCGATTTGTCCAAGTCTGGACGCGTCTGCCGATGCCGTCAAGGTCGGCGCGACCGACGCGGCGACCGGCCGCGCGGGAAAAATTCGCGCCGCCCAGGAAAACTCCGCAGACGCCGACGCTGAACCCTCCAGAAATCTAGCACTTACGGACGGATCGGACCGGGCACGGGTCGTGCATCGCGGTCGCGCCGTATCCTCCGCCTGTTTGAAAGGAGTCCGAGATGGTTGGAATGAAGCTCCAATTGGGGGTCAGCGCGCTCGCCGTAAGTGCGCTGCTCGCCCTGCCCGGCGCCGCCCTATCCGCGGAGCCGGCCAAGAACGTGACGTTCTCGAAGGACGTGGCCCCGATTCTCCAGGCCAAGTGCCAGAGCTGCCACGAACCGGGGTCGATCGCCCCGATGTCGCTCATGACGTATCAGGAAGCGCGGCCGTGGGCCCGGTCCATCCGCGAGCGCGTGTCGAAGCGCCAGATGCCGCCGTGGCACATCGACCGCAGCGTCGGCGTCCAGCAATTCAAGAACGACATGTCGCTCACGGACGCGCAGGTCGAAACCATCGTCCACTGGGTCGATCAGGGCGCCCCGCAGGGCAACCCGGCCGACATGCCGCCGCTCAAGCCGCCTCAGACGACGCTCTACTGGCAGGCGGAAGTGGACGGCCACGGGCCGCCCGACATCGTCGTGCAGTCCGGCGAGCAGACGATGCCGGCGCTTCACCAGGACGAGTGGTGGCGCCCACTGGTCGACATCCCGGGGCTCAACGAGCCGCGTTGGGCAAAGATCGTCGAGATTCGCCCGTCGAACATCAAGGGCCGCAAGATTCTTCATCACTCGATCGCCTACCAGGTGCTCAACCCCGACAACGTGGATGCGGTGAATACCGGAACGGGCCGTGGCGGCCCGGGGGGCGTCGGCTTCAACGCCTCGCTTGACGACCGCGTCAACCGGCGCCCGCAGGTGATGGAATGGGCCATCGGCAAGGGCTACGACCAGTACATGCAAGGCACGGGCAAGCTGCTCCTTCCCGGTGAAAAGATCGCGTGGGACCAGCACATGCACGCGGCCGGCGAAGAAATCACGGCCGGCTCGGAGCTCGGCATCTGGCTCTATCCGAAAGGCCAGGAGCCGAAGAAGCGCAGCTTCTTGATCGGGTTCACGGGTCTCAAGAACGGCCCTGGCGCGCTCGACATCCCGCCCAATCAGGTGTCGCACACGGAAGGCTACACGGTGCTGAGAGAGAACACGATCATCACCAACTTCCAGCCGCATTTCCACCTGCGCGGCAAGGCGATGCAGGTCGAAGCGATTCTACCCACCGGCAACACGCAGGTCATCAGCTACGTGCAGGACTTCAACTTCAACTGGATGACCAATTACATCTTCACAGACGAAGCGGCGCCGGTGTTCCCGAAGGGAACGATCATTCACGTCACCGCGTGGTACGACAACACGTCGAACAACAAGAGCAATCCCGACCCGAACCAGTGGGTGGGCTACGGCGACCGCACCGTCGACGAGATGGCGCACGCGTGGATGAACGTCGTCTACCTGACCGACGCCGAGTACGAGACGTTGGTGGCGGAGCGCAAGGCCAAAACACCGTCGACGCAGGACCAGCAGTAAACGTGAGGACGCGGGGAGCGGCGCTTCGGCCCGCTTCCCGCTAACGGGAAGCTCCTATGACTCTAAAATCGATTCTTCGACTCTGCGCCCCGGCGACGCTCCTGGCCTCGGGCGCGATCGTGTCCGCGCAAGTACTGTTACCGAGCGTACCGCCGAAGCAGTTCGGCGGCAGCGTCACGGCGGCGTATGAAGGCTGGTACGACAATCCGGACGGGACGCACTCGTTCCTGATTGGCTACTTCAGCCGCAATACCGAGGCGGAGCTCGATATTCCGATCGGGCCCAACAACCACTTCGAGCCAGGCAATCCGGACATGGGCCAGCCCACGCATTTCCTGACGGGCCGGCGCTACGGCATGTTCTTGTACACGATGCCGAAGGAGTTCACGAAGACTCAGAAGCTGTCGTGGGTGCTGACAGCCAACGGCGTCACCACGAGCGTTCCCTTCTACATGAGCCCCGACTACAACGTCACGCCCTCCATCTCGTCGGAACAGAGTCCGGGCGGGGGCTACAACGTGCCGCCCGTGCTGCGGTTCAGTGAGAAAGGCAACTCGTTCAGGGGGCCGTTGGCAAACCCCGCGCGCGCGATCGCTCGTACGGCTTCGGTGGGCACACCGATATCGCTGGACTTCTGGGTCGACGACGACGCACTCAACAGCACCGGCAGCAACGCGCCGACACGAAATCCCCCGCCGCCGGTGAATGTCAGCGTGTCCAAGTACCGCGGATCGGGGCCAGTGACGTTTGGCGACGCCCATCCCAGTTTCGAGGCGCTCAAGGGCGGAAAGCCCGACGAGCCGTACTCGGGCAAAGCTTCGACGACGGTCAAGTTCAGCGACGCTGGCGATTACATGCTGCACGTCACGGCAAACGACTACTCGGGTAATGGCGGCGGCGGTTCGGTCTGCTGCTGGACAACCGCCATCGTCAAGGTGGCCGTCAGCGGCGCGTCCAACCCGGTCAGGACCGGAGGCCAGTGAGGCATTTGGGAAATTAAGAATTGAGAATTCGGAATTAAGAATACGCGCGACGAAACCGATCGAGATCCGTCGCGCGCGAGGGTCGGGGTTGCCGGGCGGCAGACCCCGACCCTCTCTCTTTGTGTTTGAGACTTACGGCGTCAGCTTCAACGTGTGCGCGGCCTTCTCGTCGACCGCCTTGCGGCTGAACACCATCGGAAAATACTCGTCGTTGGCCCAAACCGGCAGCAGGTTGCCGTAGAACGGACTCTCGGGCTGCCCTGACTGGCCCGGCGTATTGACCGTCAGCGAGTTGTCCCAGTTCGACACGTCCATGATCTCGCGATAGGTGGCGCCATCGGCGCCCACGGTTCCGGCTCCTCCGCGGCGCTCGACGGTCGGCAGGTCGTACTCCTTCAGGATCGGGTGCGGGTAGGCCTGCGTATGAATCCGGCCGTACCTCCACTGGCTCCAGTCCGAGCCCAGGTCGGCAGCCAGTTTCTCGACGGCCTTCTGCAAACCAGCCTCGATGGCCGGGCGCCGGCGTTCGCCCGGCGCCTTGACGTCGAGTGCCGCCGGATCCGAAACGCTACGCCACGTGATGTAGATCGCGCCTGCCGCGCTCTCCTTCGTCAGCATGGCGTCCCACGTCGCAACCATGTCGCGCGCCCGCTCGACGCTGGGATCCTTGGCCGTCCAGCCCTTGAACGCGGGAATATCGGCGGCTCCACGCAGCGAGTACACGTCGTGCTGGAGTTTCTTCGAATCCTCGATCGAGAACATCTGGCCGGACTTGATCACCTGACGGAGGCGCGTGATGCGATCGAACTCCAGATTGTTCGTCGTCTTGAACATCACCGGCGGCGAATAGCCTTTCGGGTGAATGTTGTGATTGGCGGTCGCAATGAAGCCGCTCTCCGGGTTGTAGGCCTTCGGCAGGTCCTGGCGGAAGCCGTCCCATTCGTACCTGCCGGTGCCGGGCACCGGTAGGCGGCCGAGCCAGCCGCCTTTGCGATTCGGCGTCAGGGCCGACGCCTGCCAGCCGATGTTGCCGTCCACGTCGCCGCAGATCAGGTTCTCGGACGGCGCCTTCCAGTACATGGCGAGCTCGATGAACTCCTGACAATTCCTGGCCTGATCGAGTTTCAACTCTCCCAGATAGGATGCGGTGCCGGGCTCGCTGAAGATGCTGCGCAGCGCGTAGGCTTTGTTGTTCTTCGCATCGACGTGGAAGATCGGGCCGTGCCGGCTGAACGTGAGCTCGACCACGCGCGGCGCCTCGCCCTTGACCTTGATCTCTTCCTTGATCACGCGCAGCGGCTCCGGCTTCCCGTTGTACATGACCTCGTTGGGGTTCGCCGGGTTGAGATCCTCGACGAAGGTGTCCTGAAAATCGGTGCCGACGATGGTCAGGCCCCAGGCGACGTGTTCGTTGTGGCCCATGCTGACGCCGACGAACGGCGGATCCCCCGAGCCGAAGACGTTCCATCCCGGAGCGTTCAGGTGCACGATGTAGCGCAGCGACGGATTGCTCACGTTGCGATGCGGATCGTTCGAGACGATGGGCTTACCCGTCGGCGACATCGCGCCGCCCACGACCCAATTGTTGCTGCCCGGCTCGCCAATCTCGCCGAACGGATGGAACAGCGTCATCGTCGGCGCCGGCAGCAGCTTGCGGTACTCGTCGAGGATTTCCGGGCGCGGCAGCTGTCCGCCCGCGCGCGTCGACTCGATCACTTCATTGGTGATGAGGTTGACGTCGAGTCCTTCGGGCACCTTCAAATCGTCCCACGGGTCTGGCGCCTCGAGACGGTTCGCTTCTTTCGCGCCAAGCTTGGCGACGTTCATCGCCAGGCGCAGCTCGTTCACGGCATTCCCGAAGGCCGACTCCCGAATCACGACCGTCTCGGCCGTCCACTTCTCGGGCTTGATGCCGGTGAGCGTGAACTCGACCGGCAGGTTGTTCATGTTTTGGTCGATGTACGCGTTGACGCCGTTCGCGTACGACGTGAAAATGGTCTCGGCATCCTTGTGATAGCTCGTCCACTCGGCGTCGTCGTAGGGCCCTCGGAACTTGATCAATCGGGCCAGTCGGTCGCGCTCGAACGCGGCCGGTCCGACGACCTCCGCCAGATGGCCGTCGAAGGTGCGGCGCCACCATTCCATCTGCCACAGTCGATCCTGGGCCATGACAAAGCCCTGGGCAAAGAACAGATCGTCGGTGTTCTGCGCGTAGATGTGCGGAACACCCCATTGATCGCGTATGACCTCGACCGGTTGTTTGAGGCCGGGAAGCTTCAGTTCGCCGTCGATTCTGGACAACGCCTGTCGGGCGAGCTCTTTGACGTCTTTGGGAGCTGCCGCCGGCGACTCGCCGGTGGACATGCCGCCGCAGCCGAGCGCCGCGAGCGAGGATGCGGCCGCGGCCAGGCCGACCAGCCAGAGCACCTTGCCAGAAGCTTTCATTGTTGTTCTCCTAGACATCTTCCAAAGCCGATGTACACGCGAATGAGGCAAGTGTACGACTTTAGAAGCTGTCTTTCCGAGTTTTAGCGCCTCGCGCCGGGAGGCCCCTGCAACCGGCGCGCTTGGCTCAGATTGCGCTGGGCGTCGGCGTAGTCGGGGCGGATCTCCAGCGCCTGCCTGAAATGGACGGCCGCCTCGTCCACCCCGCCCCGGGAGGCCAATGCCACTCCGAGATTGTTGTGCGCCTCCGCGGCGTCGGGGTTCAACGCGATGGCACGCCGGAAGTGACCGATGGCCTCCTCGATCTCGCCCTCGTCCTGAAGCGTGTTCGCAAGATTCAGCTGGACGACATCGCTCGCCGGGGCAAGCTGCGCAGCCTCCCGAAAATGCGCAAGCGCGTCCTTCACCCTGCCGAGCAGCCGCAGCGCGTGTCCCAAATTGTTCTGGGCCTCGGCGTCACGCGGCGTGAGACGCACCGCCTCCTGCAGCTGGCTCACACCTTCCTGCACCCTGTCGCCTCTCACGTAGCTCGCGCCCAGGAGGTTCCGCCATTTCCCGTCGCGCGGCTGCTCGGCAACCATACGCTCGGCAAACGCGATGTTCTTGCGCAGCTCGTTGGCCGTGTAGGATCGCGCGAGGATCGCGGTGCCGGCGTTGTCGCGAGGCAGAAGCCGCAGCCACACGTCTGCCATCTCGTCGGACGATCGCGGGCCGTAGACGACACGCGCGGGCGGCCGATTCGGATTGTGCGCGTTGCCCGCCGAATTGTCGTACGTGTAGCGCATCGTCAGAACCGTCCCCGCGGGCAGGAACAGAGGCTGCGCAAACCGGTACTGATCCTGCCAATGGAAATCCCACGCCTTGATCCACACGAGCCAGGTCACGCTGCCGCCGGGAAGCGTGGCGAAGACCTGCATGTCCTTGGCAAGATAATGCGCGTGCGGATACACGCTCCACACTTCGACGTCGACCGGCAGGGTGTAGCGGTCCTCGACGGCGTAGTCGGTTGCCCCCGCCGGAATGTCGATCGTCTTGACGCCGAGTCTGAAATCCAACGACACCCGGCTTGGCGGGGTGTCGGTCAAGAAGAACCCGACCCTCATCCGAACGAGCTCTGGCTCGCCTGAGGCCGGAGGGAGCATGTGCAGCTGGACCACGAGGTCGGTGCCTCTCTCCAGCCTCCAGGCCATGTCTGCCGGTTCGAGAAACGGGATCATGCCGGGCGTCCAGCCGAGCGCGTGGTTGTCAGGGCTCTGGGTACTGTCCGAGAACATCCCGCCAGCGAAGCCAGGACCGGGATCTTCTTCATCGAGCCGACGCGACGCGCGGGTGTGATCGATGCCGATGGTGGCGTGGTGCACGAGCCTGGCGTTGCCCGGCCGGACCTCCATCGCTCGCACGTAACGTGTCGTGGACAAGGGGACCGGCAGCACGAAATTCCGAAACACGTCGGAACCGCCAGGGTTCAGCGTGTACGGCTCCGGCAGCTCGACCACGAGATCGGGCACCCCCAACTGCCATCCCTCGACGAAGCGTGGGGCAGGCCGCCGGTCTCGCAGGTCGCCTTCGACGGCACCCTGGCTCACCCATCGTTCGATGCGCTCGATCTCTTCGGGCAACAGGCGACGCTCACCGGCGAACCGACCGTAGCCGGGCTCCGGGAGCCACGGCGGCATCATTCGACTTCTGGTCGCGGCCACGATCCGGCCTGCCTGACTCTTGACGGCCGAGTACTCGAGCACGCTGAACGGTCCGATTTCGCCCGGGCGATGGCAGCTGCCGCATCGCTCCCAGAGCAAAGGCGCGATGTCTGTGTTGAACGTC
>MEKT01000173.1:0-441 GCA_001767435.1 Acidobacteria bacterium RIFCSPLOWO2_02_FULL_65_29
CGATCGCATCTATACGGGTCAGGTCCCGCGCACACGAGTGGAGCCGGGGACGACCGCCGAGATCGCGACCGGCGCGCCGCTCCCCGAGGGCGCGGACGCCGTCGTGATGGTCGAAGACACAGCCCGCGCGGGAGACGACGCGGTCGAGATTCGTGCGCCCGCTTCTGCCGGGCAGAACATCGGACGGCGTGGGGCCGACATCGCCGCCGGCGACCTCATCGTCCGGCGCGGGGATCACTTGAACCCGAGTCGCGTCGGGGCGCTCGCGGCCATCGGTTGCCGGGACGTTCTGGTGTACGCGCGGCCGCGCGTGGCCGTGCTGTCCACGGGCAACGAAATCATTGACCCGGGCGTGCCGCTGTCGGGCGGCCAAATTTATGACGTCAACCGATTCACGCTCGCCGCGGTCGTCAACGCGCACGGTGGCGCAGCCGATCCGCG
>MEKT01000173.1:455-7729 GCA_001767435.1 Acidobacteria bacterium RIFCSPLOWO2_02_FULL_65_29
CGCAGCCGATCCGCGTCCATCGGTGCCGGACACGCTCGACGCGCTGACCGCCGCGCTCGACTCCTGCGCCTCGTGCGACCTCCTGATTTTTTCCGGCGGCAGCTCGGTGGGCGAGCACGACCTCGTCGTGGATCTGGTGGCGGCGCGCGGCGCGATGGTCTTTCACGGCATCGCGGTGAAGCCGGGCAAGCCCACCGCATTCGCCACGGTCGACGGCAAGCCCTTCTTCGGGATGCCGGGCAACCCCACGTCGTGCCTGTCGAACGCCTACATCCTGCTCGTGCCGTTTCTCCGCGCGACGGCGCGCCAACCCCTGTACGCCCCGCGCACGACGCGCGCGCCGCTCGGCACCCGGATCGTCTCGCCCGTCGGCCGCCATCAGTTCTACACCGTGCGCCTGCGCGACGACGTGGCGTTTCCGGCGTTCAAAGGCTCTGGAGAAATCACGAGCCTCTCGCAGGCTGATGGGTACATCGAGATTCCCGCCGACCAGAGCACCGTCGAACAAGGGGCAGAGGTCGTCGTCACGCTGTTTTAGCCACGAAGACACGAAGACACGAAGAAGAGCGGTCCTCCCCTAGGCCACGAAGACACGAAGACACGAAAAAGAGCGGTCCCGCCATAGTAGCCACGAAGGCACGAAGGCACGAAGAAGACACCTCAACCAAGGATCTTCTTTTTTGTGGTTTCGGGGCTACCGTCGTCCGATGCGGCGCTCGTACTCCTGCTCGAGCTCGTCCGCCGTGTGGAGGTCGAAGGCGGCGGCGGTCCGCGGGTACGCGCCGCGGAACTCGGAGTGGCAGCGATAGCAGACGGTGAGGTCCTTCAGCCGTCCGTACACGACGAGATCGGTCAGGGCCGCAGCCGCCAAGATCCCATACGCGATGAAGTCATGACGGAACCAATAGAAGACGGCGCTGACGAGCGCACCGGCCACGACAATCGCGACGCCGAGCGTCGGATCGAAGTCCTTTCGAATGTAGAAATCGGACCCCAGGCAGACCGGGCAACGGTCAACCGCGGTATCGGCGCGAACGGCCGGTGTGATCTCGAGCGGCATCTCGGTGCCGCAGCGCCCGCATTTGATCGCGGCGGGCACGTCGGCCGCACGCAGGGGCAGGCCGGCGTCACACTTCGGACAACGGGCAAGGATCTGCATGTGGGAGAGCTCTCAGCTGTCAGCTATCGGCTATCAGCATCTCAGCCGAAGCCGAGCTGAAAGCTGACGGCCGAGAGCTGACAGCGACAAGATGTCGGTGTATCACCGTCCAGCGAAGAACGAAGGCAACGCGATGTCTCGCATGGTGTGCAGGCCCGGCGACGCGGCAAGCACGTGCGGTATGGCGTTGACGACCATCGACGCCGTCGCCAAATCGCCCTGGATGCCGCCCGGGATCTTCATCGTGACGTTCGGCGACCCTTCGATCTCGACCGAATCGTAGCTGTCGGGCGCGCCCAGGTACGCTTCCATGTGCAGGCGGATCGCCGGCTGCCCTTTGCGGTAGCCCACGCCGTCCTGCACGATGCCGCACACGTAGCCGGGATCGACCGCCAGAAATTCGCTCGCCACGGTGACCGTCGCCAGCCGCGCCTGCACCTCGTCGCTGATCCGATCGAGCGTCCAGCCGAGCGCGTCGGCAATCATCGCGATCGACTCGGTGAAGCCGACGTGGCGCACGCTGCCGTCCTCAACCTTCTTCTGGAACTGCTCCGTCGTGAGCCCCGCGCCAATCTTCTGCTGGAACGGCAAGCGCCGCATGCGCGCGTCCTGAATGCGGTTGACGGACACGCGGTCCACCCGCTCGCACACCGCGGTCAGCATGATCGGCAGGGCGTCCATCGCGAAGCCAGGATTGACGCCCGTGCCCAGCACGGCGACCTTGGCCTTCCTGGCCCAAGCGTGAATTTGCTTGGCCTGTTTGATATGCGTGTACTCCGGATACGACAACTCCTCGGTGGTCGACACGACGGCGGCCTTTGCCTTGAGAATCATCTCGAGCTGCGGCATGACCTTCTTGATTGACGAACCGGTGCAGTGAATCACCACGTCCGGTTTGGCCGCCTTCAGCGCCTTGGCCGCGTCGCCCTGCACGCGGATGTTCAGACGCTTGCTGAGCCCGGCGACGTCTCCCAGGTCGCGGCCGACTTTCGCAGGGTCGACGTCCACGGCGCCGACGATTTTGAAGGCGGGCCTGGCCGCTGTCTGCTTGACGATGGAGGCGCCGATCGGACCGAGGCCGAAATGGAGGACGCGGAAGCTGGGCATAAGAGGGGATTATAACGGTGGAATTTGAGGAATTGAGGATTTGAGGAGTTGAGGATTTGGCAGGATTTGAGGAATGGAGGATTTGGCGGGACTTGAGGAATTGAGGATTTGAGGAATCCGTGCCCACCGTGGTAGAGCCGTTTGGAGGCCGCTGCACCGGACGTCGTTGCGGCGCGCTAGGGGTTTTCGAGGAGCGCGGGCCAGTTGAGGATCACTCGCAGCGGCAGCAGTCGCTCATCGACGATGGGATCGATCACGAGAAAGCGCTGGCCGTCGGCGGTGACGGCGTACTGCTCGGTCTGGGTCGAGGGAGCGGATCCACATCTGCGTGCCCTTTGGCGACCGTAGGTTCATCGCGATCTGGCTGCCGTCGGGCGATACAGCGAATTGCGCAACCGTCTGCGCTGTCACGGTGCCCTCGGCAGCGTGATCGTCATGCGGACGACGCGCGACGCTTCGGGTTCAGTCGACCAGCCTGATCGGACGGCAAACACTGCTAGTGTGGCCACGACCCTGCGGCGGCGCCGAGGCCGCCCCACATCGGCCAGCGACGGCGCCTCAGCACCGCGACCTCGAGCGGCGCTGCCACGGCGCTCGAGGAAGAAGCCGACACGGCGGCTTCGATCGCGTACGCCAGATCGTGTGCGGAATAGAAGCGCTGATCAGGTTTCTTCTCCATTCACCGCTGGACGACACGTTGCAGCGCCGCCGGAATCTTCGTCGCGCCAACGGCGAGCTGCGGCGGGTCATCTTTGAGGATCGCGCTCAGCGTGTCGGCCGGCGTCTCGCCGCCGAACGCACGTTCGCCCGTCAACAGCTCGTACAGGACGGCGCCGAAGGCGAAGATATCGGCGCGATGGTCGACCGTCTGCCCCCGCACCTGCTCGGGCGCCATGTGCCGACTGTCCCGACGATGAGGCCCGCGGCCGTGGCGAACGGTGTCGTGGGCAACGCGGTGCCGGCCACTGCCGCCGGCCCTTCGATGAGTTTCGCCGCAGGCGCGGATTCGACGGCCTGCCAGGCATCATCAGGATCGGGGGTGACACGCAAATTTGAGGATTTGAGGATTTGAAGATCTGAGGATTTGAGGAATTGAGGATTTAGCGAAAAGACTCGAGGATTTGAGGACTTGGCGAGGGATTTGAGGATTATTCTTTACCCATGGCAACCGTCGACCGTCTCGCCCGGTGGATGCGCGAACGGCTGCACGCCTCGGGCGCGGGCGGCTTCATCGTGGGCCTGAGCGGCGGTGTGGACTCCGCGGTCGTCGCACGGCTGGCGCAGCTCGCCGCGCCGAACGCCGCGATGGGCCTCCTCCTTCCCTGCCACAGCGATCCGCTTGACGAGCGCGACGCGATCGTCGTCGCAAAGCACTTCTCGCTGCCGATCGAGCGGATGGACCTGTCGTCCGCCTACGACGCCATGGTCGCGTCGGTGCAGCCGACGGTGCGCGCCGCGAAGCCCTCGGCCAAGGCCCCAGGCTGGAGCGACGACCTGCGTGCGCGGCTGCCGCTCGCGAACATGAAGCCGCGCCTGCGCATGACCGCGCTGTACTTCATGGCCAACAGCCAGAACTACCTCGTGGCGGGAACCGGCAATCGCTCCGAGGCCTCAATCGGCTACTTCACGAAATGGGGCGACGGCGGCGTCGACCTGCTCCCGCTCGGACGACTCGTGAAGAGCCAGGTGCGCGCGCTCGCGCAGGAGCTGCGCGTGCCGGCGGCGATCATCGATAAGCCCCCCAGCGCCGGCCTGTGGATCGGGCAGACCGACGAAGACGAAATGGGGTTTACCTACGCGGATCTCGAGCAATACCTGAAGGGAGGCGCGCAGAGTATCTCGCCGGCGCTCGCCATGAAGATGGAGCGGCTCGAACGCGCGAGCCAGCACAAACGCGAGCTGCCAGGTGTTCCCGACTTCGATTAGAGGCTATCTTGTCAACGCACGTCGCCACGAAAACACGAAAACACGAAAAAGAAGTAGCAAGGCTTCCTTCGTTCTCTGCCTGAGGCCCGAATCCCGAGTCCCCCGCCTCCGCTCGTTTCGAATGCAGGCGAGCGACGGCGCGGCCGCCGAAGCGCCTTCGGCGCGAAGGCGGCGCGTCCCGAGCCCTAGCAGCCCGTGGTGCAAGTCTGGCGTCGCACCGAGACGGGTGGCGCCCCGCCGGCAAGGCGCGACGACCGAGAATATCGGGAATATTTGAGGAAGGAGCAACGCAGCCGGCGGGGATGCATCGCCCGCCGAATGCAGCCAGACTTGCACCACGGGCTGCTAGACGTCCGCAAACTTGTACCCGACTCCCCACACGGTCAGCAGGTATCGCGGGTTTGCCGGATCGGCTTCGATTCTTCGACGCAGCCGCTTGACGAGCGTGTCCACGCTCCGCACGGTCACGAACGTATCGCCACGCCAGATCTTGCCGAGCAGCGCCTCGCGGCTGAAAACGATGCCCGCGTGCGAGGCGAGCAGGTGCAGGAGCCGGAACTCCTGATCCGTCAACTCGACCTCGCGCCCCTCGACCTTGACGCGCCGGCGTGCCAGATCCACTTCGATCCCGTGCATCCGGACAATTGCATTCGAGGCGGCCTCGATCTTGGCGGCCTCGGCGGTCGCGCGATCGACCTTCTGCCGCGGACGCCGGAGCAGCGCGCGCGCGCGCGCGACCAGCTCTCGCACGCCGAAGGGCTTGGTCAGGTAGTCGTCGGCGCCGCTCTCGAGGCCGACGACCTTGTCAGACTCCTCGCGCCGCGCCGTGAGCATCAGGATCGGCACGTCGTGATTGAGCTGGCCGTTGCGGACGGCCCGACAGAGCGCGAGGCCGTCGAGCCCGGGAATCATCAGGTCGATGACCATCAAGTCGTATCGCTCGACTTCGGATCGTTTCAGGGCCGTCTGGCCGTCGCCGACGCCGTCGCACACGTAGCCCTCGTGCCCGAGATGCAGGGACACGAGCTCGCGGATGTTGCGCTCGTCTTCAACGATAAGGACTCTCGGTGCGGCGGTCATTTTCTTCGTCGAGCACAATGCAAGATGACGACCACGACGATCACCGCGGAGCGCACAGAGCTCGCAGAGGACCCCAATAGGATTGTTCTGCGCTGTCCGCGAGTTCTGCGGTCTTCGTCGTAGTCATCGATTTTTCATCGTTTCGCCACTGAGCCGTCACAGGCCTCCTATCAAATGAGGTTAGGCGCGCACGGCGCGCCTGCGAGGGAGCGGCGCGGGGCGTAGGGGTCCCCGCAAGCGACCGAGCCGGGGTGTGGGGCGGAGCCCCACGTTTGTTAGACAAGGAGATCACTATGACAGCTACCACACGTGCACGTCTCGGCTACACAGCCGCCACCGCTTTCGCCGCGGTGCTCATCGTCTCGGCCGTGGCCGGGGCTTTGGCTCAGAATACGAGCGGCGGCCCCGGACCGTTCATGGGACGCGGCGGTCCATCGGCCCAAGGCGGCCCCGGCGGGCGATTCGGCGGTCCCGGCGGACGGGGCGGGCCGGGTGGACCAATGGGCGCGCTCGGCCCGCTCGGTCCGATCATGCGGCAGGTCAACCTGACCGACGCGCAACGCGAACAGGTGCGGTCGATCGTCGAGTCGCACCGCGACGAGATGCAGGCGCTCGGCGAGCGCGCACGTCCAGCGCACGAAGCGCTGCAGGCCGCGATCAACTCGGGTATGTTCGACGAAGGGACGATTCGCGCCCGCTACGCCGAGGTCGCCAACGTCGAAGCCGACGTGGCCGTCGCGCAGGCCAGGGTCTACTCGGAGGTGTTCCAGATTCTCACGCCCGAGCAGCAGGCAGAGGTGACCAAGCTACAGGGAGAGATGAAGGAAAGGCGGCCCGAACGAGGGCGCGGACCGAGGCCTCAATAGTCGTTAGTCGTTAGTCGTTAGTCCGGGCCGTCGCGACTATCGACTCTCGACTATCGACTATCCCCCACACGCGCCTTCAGCTCTTCGAACCAGTTGATCACGACCTGTATGGTTTGAGCGTCGGAGGACCCGGACGATGTTCCGACGGCGGCGTCGAGCACTCCGAGGATTCGTTGGCCTGCTGGAGCCATATCCCAGTTTCTTCGTGCAGCGGGATTTGGTGCGTAGAGCCCGCCCCTCGTCGCCGGAACGGGGTTGCCGAACGTAAACGTTGGCTGCGCGGAGATGGTCATCACAAAGAGCTGTGCCGGCCTAGGGGTGTAGAAGAGCTCCTGGCCGTCCGGTGACCAGAAAGGATTTCGACCCTGGTCCTTCGTGATTGGGTAACGGGCGCCCGTCCGCGGAAACGGCTCCACGTAGACGTTGCTGCCCCCCGTTTCCGTCGAATCGTAGGCCACCCATCTGCCATCTGGCGAAAAGACAGCGTCTATGCTTTGTGACGACTCGATCCGGCCAAATGGTTCGATTTTCTGGTCTCGTAGAGATAGGGCAAACAACGACCCCGAGGAGTCTTTCCGCATTTCGAAGAGAAGGGTCTCCCCACTCGGCGACCAGGAGTCCGGAACGTGAGATGTTCCTTGCTCGGCTTTCGTCAGCCGCTCAGCGGCGCCGGTCCCGTCGGCCCGCTGCCAGAAAATGCCGCGGTCACCTTCGCGATCCGACTGGAAGGCGACGCGCTGGCTATCCGCGGACCAGATCGGGAAACGGTTCGCTCCGCTGAGCGTGAGCCGCCGCATGGACGTCTTGCCAGACAAGTCGTACACCCACACGCTCGCATCCTTGCCATCGTCGGATCCGAACGCGACGTGCGTGCCGTCGGGCGAGATGCGCGGCGACTCGTACGGCCCCGGTGGGAGCTTCAACGGGACGACTCCGCCGCTTCGGTCTACGAACGCGAGGTCACGAACGGACACACTGGACGATAGCGGGCCAGGAATATAGACCAAGGATCCGTTGGTGGAGACGCTGTAATGGGCAGCCCCCGTGTTTATGCCCGCTCGTCTTACGCCCTCCACAATCGGCGTCGGGCCTCCAACGGCTTCGAGCCGCGACGGGTCGAATCGCACGGCGAATAA
>MEKT01000173.1:7747-55785 GCA_001767435.1 Acidobacteria bacterium RIFCSPLOWO2_02_FULL_65_29
GGCATATAACGGGCGTCGCTGCCGCCATCAATCACGACTCGACGCTCGCCGGACGCGAGCGACTGCGCGACGATTTGTGCCGTGTCCCATCTATCAGCGCGTTGACCCGTCGTCGTGAGCGTGAACAGGAGGACGTCGCCGCCAGGCAAGAGGTGAGGGCCGTGCGCGACCTCGCCATCCTTGGACGTGATGAGAACCTCCGGCTTGCCGCCATTCGACGGCACGCGCATGATGCCGCCTTCGCCCTGACTGAACACAATCGATTCGCCACTCCAGCTCATGCCGAAAGGATTACTGGCCGGACAGATAGTGACGGCCGTGCCGCCGTTCACTCCGATTCTCTTGAGCGAGCCATCGGCAAAGAACGCGATCGAGAGCCCATCGGGTGAAAAGACCGGCGTCGTCACCTGCTGGCTTTGAGTGCCGGAAATCGGCTGGGCATCGAGACCTCCCAGGGAACGAAGGTACAACTGGGCATTGGCGACGTACACGATCTTCGTGCCGTCGGGGGAGATCGCGAGCGAATGGCGGCCTGTATTCGTAAACTGCTGGCCCTCAGGGAGCACGATTGGGAATCTCGTGATCGTGGCCGCCTGGGGCTCGGGGCTGAGCATCCATATCGCGATCGCGCCGGCGACGGCGGCGCCGGTGAGGGCGCCGGCTGCCCACGGCAGCCACGTCCGCGAACTGGCCGGCACATTCGGAGCGGCGGCCGCTTGTTCTGTCAGGCCGATTGAGCCATCGAGCGCCAGGCGCACGTCGCCCATGTCGCGCACACGCTGCTTCGGATCCTTGCGAAGACACCATGTCAGCACCGCTCGCACTGCCGGTGGGACGTCGGGCGGCAGCGCGCTCCAGTTCGGCTCGCTCTTCATCACCTCGGCGAGCGTCAAGGAGATGTCCTCGCCTTCGAACGCACGCTTCCCGGTCAGCAGCTCGAACAACACGCACCCAAAGGCCCAGACGTCGGCCCGCTTGTCGACGGGTTTGCCGCGCGCCTGTTCCGGGCTCATGTACGCGGCGGTGCCAAGCAGGACACCAACACCGGTCATCCCGATCGGGCTCGTGAGCGTCGGCGAGCGCGAGAGATCGTCCCTGCCTGGTCCACCCGACCTGCCGGCCTCGACGGCCTTCGCGAGGCCGAAGTCGAGCACTTTCACCGTGCCGTCACTCCGCACCTTGATGTTCGCCGGTTTCAGATCTCGATGAATGATTCCGAGCTCGTGCGCCGCCTCGAGTGCGTCGGCCATTTGGCGGGCAATTGTCAGCGCCTCACTGACCGGAAGCCCGCCGGCTTTGGGCTGTGGGCTTTGGGCTCCAGGGCCTGTGCGCTCACGTCCTAAAGCCCGAAGCCCAGAGCCTGAATCCAATTTCTCCGCGAGAGTCTCGCCCTCGACCAACTCCAGTACCAGCGCCTTCACGCCATCTGCTTCTTCGAGCCCGTGAATGGCGGCGATGTTTGGATGGTTCAGCGAGGCAAGGATCTGGGCTTCGCGCTGAAAGCGCGCAAGGCGATCGGGATCCGAAGCGAAGATTTCCGGCAGAATCTTCAGCGCGACATCGCGACCGAGCTTCGTGTCGTGGGCGCGGTAGACCTGGCCCATCCCGCCCTCACCAATGAGGCCGAGGACTTCGTACGGGCCGAGACGGCTTCCGACGGTCAGCGGCATAGACTCAAAGACTCGCGCCGCCGTAGGCAGGACTGAAGTCCTGCACTACACACGGGCGCGAAGCGCTCCATCGCTCGAGTTTTCACTTGTCCGTAGTACCCGACGCGGTCGACAGTCGACAGTCTAGAGTTGACAGAACACACCGATCGACGTCGATGACCTGTCGAGTGTGAACTGTCAACTGTAAACTTCGCTACAAAGCGACTAACGACTAACGACTAACGACTTTTTCACCGCGGCGACGATGTGCCTGGCGGAGATGCCGAATCTGTCGAGCAACTCTTCCGGCTTGCCGCTTCGTGGAATCTCGCGCACGGCGATGCGGTGGACGCACATGCCGGCGTCGCTCACGGCTTCCGCCACCGCGTCGCCAATGCCGCCAGCCGCGTAGTGATCTTCCACGGTGATGATGCGGCCGCCAGTCGCCGTTCCCGCCGCCACGAGCGCCGCCCGATCGACGGGCGCCACCGAATACAGATCGATCACACGAATCGCGGTGCCCTTCGCCTTCAGCTGTGTGTGGGCCTTCAAGGCTTCGAACACGGTCACGCCAGCGGCGACGACGGTGACGACGTCCTTGGGGCTCTCGCGGAGGACCTTCAAGCCGCCGATCGTAAACGTCTCGTCGGCCGAATAGAGGATCGGCGTCTTGGGTCGGCTGGTGCGCATGTAAGCCGGGCCGGGGTGGTAAGCCATCAACGCCACCAGACGCTCGGTGCTGACGGCGTCGCACGGATAGAGCACGGTGATGTTGGGCTGCGCTCGGCACATGGCCAGGTCCTCGAGCGCCATCTGCGACGGTCCGTCTTCGCCGATGGACACCCCGGCGTGGCTGCCGGCCATCTTGATCGGCAGGTTGCTGATGGCCGCCATCCGGATGAAATCAGCGGCGCGCGTCAGGAAGCACGCGAAGGTCGACGGAAACGGAATCGCTCCGCGCGCGGCCAGTCCCATCGCCGATCCCAGCATGATCTGCTCGGCAATGAAGTTCTGGTAGAAGCGGTCGGGCGCCGCCTTCTCGAACTTGTCGCTGAACGTGGAGTTTTTCACGTCGGCGTCGAGCGCGACGATGCGCGGGTCGGCCTCGCCGAGTTTGGCGAGTGCCGTGCCGTACGCCTCGCGTGTCGCCACCTGGTCGCCGGCCTTGTACGAGGGGGCGGCGATCGGCTTGGGCCAGGGCGCGCTCGCAGGCCGCGTCGCCGGCTTGGCGATCTGCTGGTGCAGGTTGACGCCTTCGGGCACAGGCACGAACTGCTTCTCCAGCTCGGCCAGAACGCGGTCCAGTTCTTCGCCCTTCTTGAACGGCTTGCCGTGCCACCCGTCCTTGCCTTCGACAGACGACACGCCTTTGCCCTTGATGGTGCTCGCCAGGATCATCGTCGGCCGGCCGGCGGTGGCGCGCGCCTCGGCAAAGGCGCTGAGGATGGCGTCCATGTCGTGGCCGTCGATGACGATGGCGTGCCAGCCAAAGGCGCGCCAGCGACGGGCGAACTCGTCGAGGTCGTGCGCCCACATCGTGGCGCGGCTCTGGCCGAGCGCGTTGACGTCGGTGATGCCGCACAGGTTGTCGAGCCGGTCGACGCCGGCGACGTCCGCGGCTTCCCACACCGAGCCTTCGGCCGATTCACCGTCACCCACAAGGCAATAGGTCCGATAGTCGGACTTGATCCGGCGCGCGTTCAGAGCGCAGCCGACCGCGGCGCAGATGCCCTGGCCGAGCGAACCCGTGGCCACGTCGACAAACGGCAGCCGCGGCGTGGGATGTCCCTCGAGATCCGACGTGATCTCGCGCAGCCTGAGGAGATCGGACCGGTCGAACGCGCCCGCCTCGGCCCACGCGGCGTAGAGCAGCGGGGCCGCGTGACCCTTCGAGAGCACGAAGCGATCGCTGCCGGGATGCTTCGGGTCCTTCGGATCGAACCGCATCTCGGCGAAAAAGAGCGCCGCGACCAGATCGGCGGCCGAGCAGCAGCTGGTCGGGTGGCCGCTCGCCGATTGAGACGTGGATCTGATCGAATCGATCCGAAGCCGGGTGGCGACATTCTTCAGGGCGGGAACCAGGGAAGCGCGATCTAACGGCATAGGCCAACAATTTCAGAGTTCAGATTTCAGAGATTACAGATTGAGGCTTGGATGCTGGAAGCCGAGTGCAGATTCTATTGCAAAACGACTCCGATCTGAAATCTGAAACTCAGTCTGAACTCTGAAGTCTGAAATCTGAACTTCCACGAAAGCGCAGGTATTCGTCAATGGCCAGGCCGTACACGGCAGACTCGGTGCCCCGGTCGCGATAATCGAGGGCGAGCGCCTCGAGCGTGCGTCGGGCATCTTCCGCGTAGTCCGACTGTCCCGCGATGACGGCCATCTGGCGGTACTCGGGGTCGGCGTGCAGGGCCGCCAGCCGGCACAGCACGCGCGCGGCCTCACAGTTCGCCAGAAAGAACCGTTCGGCGTGCTCCGTTCGACGTTCGACGTGCTCGCGTGCGGCGTTCGGCGTTCGACGTTCGAGCCGAAACCCACCCCCCGGATCATCCCACCACGTGCGGCGGGCGAACTGGACCAACTCCTCGGCCAGCATCGCATATGGCAACCGCCCCGCGATAGCGAACGCCGTGAGGAGCGTCGCCGAGGCGGCGGCGTGGTCCAGCAGGTCGCCGCCGACCAGGCCTTCGCCGGGCTCGTACGATGCGCCGACAATCCGCTCCAGTTCGTCGATCGCGGCGACGGCGACGACGTCTTCGTTGCCGAGATGCGCGGCAATCAGGCACGCGTCAATCGAGCGCAGGGCCGGTCTGAGCGCTCCCTTGCCGGGCCAGCTCCGACGAAGCGCGACGACAAGGGCGGCGGCGGTGGCCGGCAAGCGCTCATCCTCGGAGATCGCCGCGGCCTCCACGAACACGCCGAGCCACTCGGACTGCCCAGCGTCTGGGCGATCCGGCGACGTGGCACGATCGAGCGCCCGCGCAAGCGCGGAGCCCAGCGCGTCGCCGAGGTCCGCGCGACCCGTCGCGGCGTAGCGGCGAAGGAGCAACGTCAGGCCCGCCGGCGACGCGGGCTCTCCGCCGGCCAGCGCCCCGAGCACGCAATCGACGATCCATGCGAGGGCGGCCTCGTGCACAGGAAATTATAGGACCGGGATCCATATAATGTGCGGATGCTCGCCATCCGGTACCTCGCGCTGACGGTCCTCGTCATCTGGCTCGGAGGCATGATCGTGCTCGGCCTGCTGGTCGCGCCCTCCACCTTCGGCGTGCTCCAGACCTCGGCTCCAGACCCTGGCAGCGGGCGAATGCTCGCCGGCGCGGTCTTCGGCGAGATCCTGCGGCGGTTCCATCTGCTCGCCTACGGATGCGGTGTCGTCCTTCTGACCTGTCTATTCATGATGAAGTTCATCGGGCCGCCTCCGACGGCGTTCGTCGCGCGCGCAGCCCTCGTCGCGCTGATGCTCGCGCTGGCCGTCTATTCCGGCGTGCCGGTCTCGCGCGAGATCGCCGCGCTGCAGGCGCAGGTCTCCGGCCCCATCGGCGCGCTGCCCGAGACCGACGCCCGGCGCGTCAGGTTCGATCGCCTGCACTCCCTGTCCACGACGCTCATGACGATCAACATGGGACTGGGGATTGTGTTGTTGTACTGGTATGTCAGGGAAAGTTAGAAGTGAGAAGTTAGAAGTTAGAAGGACAGAGCACAACCAATCCTGATGGCCCACACGGTCACCCTGGTTCCAGGCGACGGCATCGGACCGGAAGTCACCGATGCCGTGGTGCGCATGGTGAACGCCTCGGGCGCCTCGATCGACTGGGAGCCTCAGCTCGCCGGGGTCGCCGCGGTCGAGAAGACCGGAAAGCCCCTGCCGAACGACCTCATCGAATCCATCCGTCGCAACAAGGTGGCGCTCAAGGGCCCGGTCGCGACGCCGATCGGAGAAGGGTTCACGAGCGTGAATGTCGGGCTGCGCAAGGCGCTCGATCTGTACGCCAACCTGCGCCCGGTGTGGAATCTGGACGGTGTGCCGTCAAGATTCCAGGGCGTCGATCTGGTGATCGTCCGCGAGAATACCGAGGATCTCTACGCCGGCCTGGAGCACGAAGTGGTGCCGGGCGTCGTCGAGAGCCTGAAGATCATCACCGAGCGCGCGTCGACACGCATCGCGCGCTTCGCGTTCGACTACGCACGTCGCCACGGCCGGAAGAAGGTGACGGCCATCCACAAGGCCAACATCATGAAGCTCGGCGACGGGCTGTTTCTGGCATGCGCACGCGCGGTGGCGCGCGAGTACCCGGACGTGGCATACGACGAGAAGATTGTCGACGCGGCCTGCATGCACCTCGTGATGAACCCTTCGCAGTTCGACGTGCTCGTGTTGCCGAACCTCTACGGCGACATCGTGTCGGATCTGTGCGCGGGATTGGTCGGCGGCCTCGGCGTTGTGGGATCGGCCAATCTCGGCGAGAACATCGGCGTCTTCGAGGCCGTGCACGGCAGCGCGCCCGACATCGCCGGCAAGGGCGTCGCGAACCCGACGGCGCTCCTGCTGTCGGCGGTGCTCATGCTTCGGCACCTCGACGAAGGCGCGGCAGCCGATCGTCTCATGGCCGCTCTCAGGAGTGTTCTGAAGGACGGATCGGTCCGCACGCGGGACCTTGGTGGATCGGCGTCGACCTCGACGTTTACCGATGCGGTGTGCCGGGCGATTGGATAGAGCGCTATCAGCTATCAGCTGTCAGCCTTCAGCCGTCAACTGGGCCGCAACGCTGAGAGCGTGTGAAGAAATCGCAGGTTTGTAGCGTCCGGCTTCAGCCGGACCATGAAAAGTCCGCCTAAAGGCGGACACTACGGCGATTTCTTCGCAGACTCTGATAGCTGAGAGCTGAAAGCTACTGCTGACGGCCATGCTATAGTCGGCACTCAGATGCTCGATGACATCACACAGGCCGTGCTGGCACGGACCGAGGTCGCCAAGTACCTCCGCGGCACCGAAGGCGAGCGCGCCGACCACGCCCGGGAGCGCATCTGCGCGTATCTGGACGAGCTGCGCACCACGCAGCGGCACCAGCTCTATCGCGCGCTGCAGCATCCCCTCTACCCGATTCTACGCAAGATCGAGCGAATAGACGAACAGCTGCACCACGTGATCAACGCGACCCGTGACCACCGCGTCGTCTACGCCTCGAATCACAAGAGCCACACCGATTACCTGGTCGAGCCGCTGGCGCTCGACGACAACGGCATTCGCCCGCCGCTCATCGCCGCCGGCATCAATCTGTTCGGCGGACCGCTCGGCCTGGTGCAGCGGCATATCACGGGCGCGATTCCGATTCGCCGGAACAGCCGGGATCCGGCGTACCTCGTCACGCTCAAGGCGTACGTGGCGGAGGTCGTCAAGGAGCACGACCTGTTCTTCTATCTCGAAGGCGGACGGAGCTACACCGGGGAACTGAAGGCGGCGAAAACCGGTTTGCTGCACGCCGCGCTCAGCTCGAACCGATCCGACATGGTCGTGGTGCCCGTGGCGGTGGCTTACGATCTCGTGCTCGAGGATCACTACCTGTCGCGCCAGGGAGCGAAGAAGCAGGCGCGGCCGTTCGCGCGCGAGCTGGCCGAGCTGGTGCGGCACGCGGTCGGGTACTGGTCCCGGGCATTTGTCACCTTCGGCGCGCCCATCGGCGTCGGCGACTACGACCCGCAGTCGCGCACCGAGGTGCTCGAGCTGGCCCGGCTCATTCGCGCCCGCATCGGCTTGCAGTACAAGGTGCTGCCCACCGCGCTCTTCGCCGCCGCCATGCGGCCGTCGATCGCGGCGCGCGATCTCGAGGATCGCATCGATCAGTTGCTGGAGGAGCTGGCGGTCAAGCGCGCCAACCTCGCCGTGACGAGCGGCCGCCAGGCTGTCGAGCAAGCCGCCGGGCCGCTCGAAACGCGAGGGGTGATCGTGAACGAGCGCGGGCGATTCCGCGTGCGAGACCGCGGCATGCTCCGCTACTACGCGAAGACGATCGAGCACCTGCTCGCGACGCCCGGCCGGACGCACTAGCTGAATGCTGGATAGCGCCTCGAAGACCTTCTTTCACCTGCTCGCCGGAAGCCGCGTCCTCAGCCACGTTGCGGCCCGCTACGGGATGCGCAAGCCGACCAGTTTCGCCAGACGCTTCATCGCCGGCCGAACCGCAGAGGAAGCCATCGCGGCGGCCCGTACGATCGAAGCCACCGGGTGCCTCCAGACGCTGGACTACCTGGGCGAGAGCGTCGCAAGCCTCGCCGAGGCCGACGCCGCCACGCGCGACTACCTGACCGTCATCGATCAGATCATCGGGTCGGGCATCGGACGCAATTTGTCGCTCAAGCTCACGCAGCTTGGCCTCGACGTCGACCGCGCGAGCACGGTGGACAACCTCCGGAAGATTCTGGCTCGCGCCGACGGCTTCTTCGTGCGCGTCGACATGGAGAGCTCGCGGTACACCGACGTGACGCTCGACATCTTCGAGCTGCTGTGGGAACAGGGCTACCACCAAATTGGCATCGTCCTGCAGGCCGACCTCTATCGCACCGAGCAGGATCTGAGGCGCGTCATGCGGCTCGGCGCGCGGGTTCGGCTGGTGAAGGGTGCGTACAAAGAGCCGCGATCGATGGCCTACAAGCACAAGGCCGATGTCGATGCGGCCTATGCGCGGCTCATCAAGGTGCTCCTGACCGAGGGTAACTACCCGGCGATCGCCACCCACGATCCGGTGCTCATCGACCAGACCAGGCGCATGGCGCACGAGCAGGGGATCGCGGCGGACCGGTTCGAGTTCCAGATGCTGTACGGCATCCGCAGGGACTTGCAGGCCGGGCTGGTACAGGACGGCTATCGCGTACGTGTGTACGTGCCGTTCGGCCGCCAATGGTTCCCTTACTTCATGCGCAGGCTCGGCGAGCGCCCGGCGAATGTCGGGTTCGTGATCAGAGGAATACTAGGGGAAAGATAGTCGGTGCATGCCAAAAGTCATCGCCATCACCGGAGCCTCGGCCGGTATCGGCCGGGCGACCGCCCTCACGCTTGCCCGACGCGGCGCCTCGCTCGCGCTCCTGGCGCGGCGCCGCGATCGGCTCGACGAGGTCAGCGCCGACATCGCGCGACTTGGCGGCCAGGCGTTGACGCTCGTCGGCGACGTGACGAACGAGCGCGACCTGTACGATCTGGTCGACCGCGCGAGCGAACGCTTCGGACGACTCGACGTGATGGTGGCAAATGCCGGCTTCGCCATCTATGGAGACATCGAGAAGATTCGGCCGGCCGACATGCAGCGGCTGCTCGACGTGAACTACATGGGCACGTATCACGCCGCGCGGGCCGCGCTTCCGGTGTTTCGCCGCCAGGCGGCCGGCCATCTGATCATCATCTCGTCCATCGTCGGCAAGCGCGGTGTGCCGTTCATGGGCGCGTACGCCGCAACGAAATTCGCACAGGACGGCCTTGCCCAGTCTCTGAGGGCCCAGCTCGACGGCACGGGCGTCGACATCACGGTGGTCTTTCCCATTTCGACCAACACCGAATTCTTCAGCGTGATGACGCGAGAGTCGGGACACGCGACGCGCGCCGACGGCCCGCGCCAGAGCGCCGAAACGGTGGCCGAGGCCATCGCCCAGGCCATCGACCGTCCGGTCCCTGAAGTGTTTCCCTACAGGCGGTCGCGCGGCCTCGCCCTCCTGAACGTCCTCGCGCCAGGGTTCTGCGACCGGCTCGTCAAGAGATGGGGCAGGAAGCCAATTTGATCAGCCCTCAGCCGTCAGCTTTCGGCAACGCGCTCCGAATGTAAGCTGATGGCTGATGGCTGATAGCTGATCGCTGATCGCCAATGGCTGATCGCTTCATTCGATCTATTGCCGAAGCCGTCCACCACTCCGGCGGCCGCGCCCTTGTCGTCGGGGGATGGGTGCGGGACCGACTGCTTGGCCGGGAGTCGAAGGACGTCGACATCGAGGTCTTCGGCGTGCCGGCCGACGCGCTCCGTGGGCTGCTCGAGTCGCTTGGCCGCGTGGAGTCGGTGGGTGAGAGCTTCCAGGTCTACAAGATCGGCGACATCGACGTCTCCCTGCCCCGCCGCGAGTCGAAATCCGGACGCGGACACAAGGGCTTCGACGTGACCGGCGATCCGTCGATGACGATCGAACAAGCCGCGCGCCGCCGCGACTTCACGGTCAACGCGATTTCTTGGGATCCGCTGACCGACGAGCACCTCGATCCGTTCGACGGCCGCTCGGATCTGGCCGGAAAGATCCTCCGCGTGGTCGACCCGGCGACGTTTGCCGACGACAGCCTGCGCGTGCTGCGCGGAGTGCAGTTCGCCGCCCGTTTCGGCTTCGCGCTCGACGAACGGGCTCGCACCCTGTGCCGGTCGATCCCCCTCGATGATCTGCCGGCCGAACGCGTCTGGGGTGAGATCGAGAAGCTGCTATCGGCGCCCCGGCCGTCGGTCGGGTTCGCGCTCGCGCTCGACCTCGGCGCCATCGACAAGCTCTTTCCCGAGCTCCGCGCGCTCGTCGGGTGCCCGCAGGAACCCGAGTGGCATCCCGAAGGCGACGTGTGGGTGCACACGCTGCAAGTCGTCGACCAGGCGCGGACCCGGGTGGACGACCTCGATCGGCCTCAGCGGATCGCCGTCATGCTCGGCGCCGTCTGCCACGACCTCGGCAAGCCCGCGACGACGGCGTTCGTCGACGGACGCATGCGATCCATCGATCACGAGGCGCAGGGCGTTCCGCCGGCCACCGCGTTTCTGGATCGCCTCAACATCCACTCGATCGACGGCTACGACGTCCGCAAACAGATCCTCGGCATCGTTGCTTACCACCTCAACCCGGGCATGTGGTTCAAAGTGAAGAATGACGTCGGGGACGGCGCCTTCCGGCGGCTTGCGCAGAAGGTGGATCTCGAGCTGCTCGCGCGCCTCGCGAAGTCGGACTGCCTCGGCCGCGAGCCGGGGCATTTCAACTGCGACGCGATGGACTGGTTTCTCGAGCGAGCCCGATTGCTCGGCGTCGAGCACCGCCCGCCGGGACCGATTCTGCTTGGGAGGCACTTGCTGGCGCTGGGCGTGAAACCTGGACCGCGAATGGGCGAGATTCTGAGAGCGGTTTACGAACAGCAACTCGACGGCACGGTGACGACGATGGAGGAAGCCATCGCCACGGCGCGGACGCTCATCTAGCGGCGCCGCTCGTCCTTGGGTATTCGGCTAATCGCGATCAGACCAGCTATGAAGACGAGCAGGCCAGAGAGCAACGGAATAATCAACATCCTCACTGCCGTTTCAACTCCAAAACAATCCCACCAGCCAGAAGAACAGCGACCGCTCCAATCGTACCGAGCACGAAACGAGGAGTCAATGGACCGTTCTCAAGGATTCGATCCAGGGGCGCAAACACCGCGATAAGCACCGCAGCCTCGCGGAGAAATTCGCTGCCGATCCCGGCGACAATGCTCGCGCCCGATGGCCGACGGTCAAGCGGCACACAGCACGAGAGAGCACCATCCATGCCACATCGCCGGCCGCGGGTTTTCCGGGGCTTTCGCGACGCCGGACGTCATGGCGTTTGCAGTTCCTGCAGCGTGTTGGATCAACGCCGCGGGCAGTTTCTGCACTAATACCGGAACAACACCTGCAGCTTGGTGAAGAACGCACGGTTCGTTCGCTGGAGCTCGGTTGTTGGAAGCAGCAGGGCGTTGATCTGATCGCCCTGCCGGTAGCGGTCGTCGTAGCCGACGTAGAACGCGGTGCCGGAATTCACCCGATAGGTCACCAGGACGTTGGCGCCCAACGTCTTGTCGTAGTCGTTGAAATCCAGGATGTTGCGCACGAGCAGACGCTCGGTGAACTGGTAGGTCGTCTGCGACCGGAAGATCTTGATGTCGAAGACCTCGGCGTCGCTCCTGGGATCGACGAGACGGCTCGTGTTCAGCGAGATATCCGACTGCAGCCGCGAGAACGGCCGCACGGTGGTGAACACGTTGATATTCGATCCGCCGCCCAGGAACGGGTTCTCGACGTACCGCACCTGATCGCCGCGGCTGACAAACCCGCCAAACGATACTTTTCGGCTCGTGTTGACGTTGCCGCCGACGTTGAACCGCGTCTTGTCGAAATTGGTCCCGAGATACCGTTCCATGTCGCGGTTCACTCCCGCGTTGAAGCTAATCGCCCTCGCGAACATGAAGCTCACGCCGGTGTTGAACATCTCGTCCTGCAGGTCGCCGTTGAAATCGTAGTTGCGCGAGTAGCGCACCTGCGGGCCCCAGTTGATGAGCGAGGCCTGCGGCCACCACCGGTACATCACGTTGCCCTCGGTCTGGCGCTGATCGACGCGCCGGACAAATCCCATATCGGTTTTGAAACCAGGGCTGATCTCGAAGTTCATGATGCCGTAGCTCAGATTTCGACCTTGCTTTTGGAGTCCCATGTCGAACATCCAGCCGGATGTCTCGATGCCCGCGAGATCGCGATGGCGCGTGGCGACGGTACGCACGCTGAGGCGGTGATTGCTGCCGATGCGGAATTGGCTGTCGAGGCCGCCGGCACGGCTGTAGCTGTCGAGGAATTCGCGATCGGTCACGATCGCGCCGACCGTCGATTCGGAGGCCAGGTCGTACCGCACCCGCCCCAGCAGGACCTGCGTGGACTGTCCGTAGGCGGCATCCAGCGGGTCGTCGACCTTCCCCGGCGCCTCGTCGTTGGCCAGAACGAACCCCACGGTCGTTCGGCCGACCTTGCCCGTCACCTTCGCCCCGTAGCGCGGATCGACGATCGTGCGGGTGTGGACCAGGTTGACCGGCCCCCCCACGTTGAAGATCTCCTGCCCCTCGATAAAGAACGGCCGCAGCTCCGGATAGAACAGCGGAAAGCGCTGGTTCACGTCGATCTGTTGCCGATCCGATTCAATTTGCGAGAAGTCCGGGTTGAAGGCAAAGTCCAGCGTCAGGTTCGACGTGATGCCGTACTTCACGCCCACGCCGCCCTCTTCGATATCACTCGCCGAATAAGCAGCCGTGGTCGTGTTCAGGCTCCCCGCCTGAATCGCCGTGACCGTCGGAAGAATCTCCAGGTTGCGGCTCGTCGACAGGCCGGTCATCCCGTCGAGCAGGCCCATCTGCCGCAGAAAGCCCATCACGTCGCGCGAGGTGGGCGCCCAGACGAGGGTCTCGTCCTTGCTCTCGATGGTGCGCGAAATCTGGAACCCCCAGCGATGCATCTGCCCGCCGCTTCGCGCGGGATACCGCAGGCTCTTGAACGGAATGGCCATTTCCGCCGTCCAGCCGTCCTCGACGAGCGCGCCGGCCGATTCAAACAGCGCATCCCACGACGAGTCGCCCTGCGAGCCGCGGGCACCCTGGCCACCGCCACCGCCACCAGGGAATCCACCACCACCGCCACCGCCACCGCCACCACCACCGCCGCCGCCTGGGCCTCGCCCGCCACCGCCGCCGCCCGGCCCGCTGTTGTTCAAGATCGCGTCGCCCTGGACGCCGTAGGCGTTCACCTCGAAGGAATAGCCCCGCTGTTGATCGAGAAACGGATCGAAGAAGACGGCAACCGTGTCGTCGCGCCCGACTTGATCGCGGTCCGCGCGGTTGGCGCGAATCTGGCCCGTGTCGGAATAGTGCGCGTAGATCCCGAAATAGATTCGTTGGCTGTCGTACGAGATATACACGTCGGTGGCTTCGGTCGCGGGCGCCCCTTCAACCGGGCGCTCCTGGACGAAGTCCGAGACGTGCACGGCGGTGCGCCAGACGGCGTCGTCGAGACGTCCATCGAGCCGTGGCGCGGCCGGCGCGCGTGTCACGGTGACGGAGGGGCGGCCAGCCAACGCGCCTGGTGCCGGGGCTATTTCGTTGTCGGCGTCGTCGAGAGCCGCGCCGGCGGCATCGCTGCCAATTTGCACCGCTCCGGCCGCCAAGCCAGGTTTGTCCTCCTGGGCGGGCCTGGCGCTGGATACGGGCCCGGCAGATTGCGGCTCGGCCTGCGCGGGGGCTTGAGCGGACGCCGGGGCAGCCAGCATGGACACGCAGACGCAGGTGGAAGCAGCGCAGACGCGCAGCCGAAGCGTTCCTACGGGAGCAGACATATGAAGGTTACGTTCCTGAAAAATGTCCTTGAAGAAAACGACGAAATTAGGGCGTTCCCGCTCCGCGGACCGCGAGCGTCGCGTCCGGGCTGCGCAGCTCCAGAGCGCCGAGGTTCAGCTTCTGCAGCTCGGACTGGATCTTCGCGCGATCGCCGACGGCCACGACGATGAGTTTTTCCGGCACGAGATACCGCTTGGCGACCTCGCTGGTCTGGTCGAGGGTGACCGCGGACAGCCTCGCCGGGTACGTGCGGAAGTAGTCGAGGCCGAGGTCGAAGAGGTAGATATTCGTGGTCGTGGCCGTGACGTCTCCGCTCGTCTGAAAATCCGACGGCAGCGAGCGCACCAGCGAATCCTTCGCCATCGTGAGCTCGTCGGCGGACATCGGCGTTTCGCGCATCCGGCGAATCTCCTTCAGGATTTCAGACACGGCCGGCGCGGTCGCGTCGGTCCGCACGCCGGACTGCACGAGAAACGGCCCAGCCGAGCGTCGGAAGACGAACTGGGAGCTCGCCCCATAAGTGTAGCCGTGCTCCTCGCGCAGGTTCAAGTTGATTCGGCTCGAAAACAGGCCTCCGAGCGCCTCGTTCATCACGCGCAGCGCCTCGTAATCGGGTGTCGAACGCGGCGCCCCGATCGAAGCCACGCGCACTTGCGTCTGCGGCGCGCCGGGCTTGTCCACGATCACGAGGCGCGCGGCGGTGGTCGCCGGATCGCCAAACGGGCGAGCGGCCGGCGCACCGCGCGGCCAGTCGCCAAACGCCTTCTCAACGTCCGGCCTCAGACTGGCGGCCGTGATCGCTCCCGACACGACGAGCGCGGCGTTGTTCGGCACGAAATGCTCGGACCAGAATGTCCGCATGTCGTCGCGCGTCATCGCCTTGTTCGACGCCTCGGTGCCGAGGTCGACGTACCCGTACGGATGCGCGGGGCCATACAGCGCGGCGAACATCGCCGAGTTGGCCACGGCGCCCGCATTCTCGCGTTGCTGCGCGAGGGTGCCCAGGCGGCTCGCGCGCTGGCGATCGACTTCTTCTTCGGGGAAACCCGGATGGCGCGTGACGTCCGCCATCAGATCGAGGAGCGCCGGAAAATTCCGTCCGAGCGACGACCCGGTGATTTGTGTCGCGTCCATGTTCGACGAGGTCGTGAGCGACGCGCCGAGCTGTGCCACCTGGTCGGCGATCATCGGCGCGGTGCGCGACGAGGTGCCTTCATCCAGCATGGCGGCCGTGAAATTCGCCAAACCCGGCCTGTCGGTCGGGTTGGCGCCGCTGCCGCTCCGAATCACCAGGTTCGCCGACACCACCGGCAGGCCCGGCCGTTCGTTGACGAGGACCGTCAGGCCGTTGGCCAGCTGAAACGAAACGGGCACGGGAAGCGTGAGCATCCGTGGCGCGCCGGGTTTCGGCGGGTCGTTGCGCCACGCGGCGGCGGCGTTCACCGACTCGGCGCCGGTCCCGGGCGCGATCTTCACTGGCGCCGGCGTCGGCACGGGCGCGCCGAAATCCGGCTGCCCGGGCACGCCGTGGACGACGACGCGCGCGTTCGGCGCGAGCTCGGCGGCGGCAAACGCTTTCACCGACGCGGGCGTGACGTCCCGGTACCGCTGCACATCCTGCGGCAGATATCCCGGGTTCCCGAGAAAGTGGTTATACGTGTTCAGCCGGTTGGCGATGCCGCTGAAGCCGCCGAGCCGTTCGAGGCCCTGCACGATGTTGGTCTCGATGCCGTTGCGCGCGCGGTCCACTTCGGCCGCGTCGGGGCCCGATTCGCGGAAGCGCGCGAGCTCTTCGTTGAGCGATTGTTCCAGCTCCTCTGCGGTGTGCCCGGGCCGCGCCGTCGCCTGGATCTGAAACACCGAGCCGAGGGTCAACGAGTACTGCTGCACGGACACTTGCTGCGCGATCTGCTGTTCGTAGACCAGTTTCTTATACAAGCGGCTCGAGCGGCCGGTGCCGAGGACCGACGCCGCCACGTGCGCGTCGGCGTCGCCCGGCTCGAAAATCGGCGACGTGAGCCACGCCATGTACACGCGCGGGAGCTCGACGCGGTCCGTCACCACGGCGCGGCGCTCGGAGGTGATCGGCGGCGTCTGGACCGTCTGCACAGAGGGCTTCGGCACGGGCGCGCCACGTTTCAGCGGGCCGAAATATTTCTCCACGAGCGCGCGCGTCGCCGCCTTGTCGATGTCGCCGACAATCACCAGGCTCGCGTTGTTCGGCGCGTAGTACAGCTTGAAGAAATTCTTCACGTCCTCGAGCTTCGCCGCCTGGATGTCGGCGTGCGATCCGATGACGCTTGCGTAATAGGGGTGCTCTTTCGGGAACAGCTGATGGAAGAGCGCCTCTTCGACAATGCCGTAGGGCGCGTTCTCCACGCTCTGCCTTCGCTCGTTGCGGACGACGTCCTGCTGGTTCGAGAGCTTGCCTTGATCGAGATCGTCGAGCAAATACCCCATCCGATCCGATTCGAGCCACAGCGCGGTCTCGAGCCGGTCGGCGGGCATCGTCTCGAAATAGTTGGTGCGGTCGAAATCCGTCGTGCCGTTGAAGTCGCTCCCACCCGCGCCCTCGACGGTCTTGAAGTGCATGTCGCCGGGCGCGTGCTTCGACCCCTGGAACATCATGTGCTCGAAAAGGTGCGCAAAGCCCGTGCGGCCCGGGTCTTCGTTGGCGGGCCCGACGTGGTACCAGAGGTTCACGGCCACGAGAGGCAGGCGATGATCCTCGGACACAATGACGTCGAGACCGTTTCCGAGCGTGAACGTCTCGAACTCGAGCGTCGGAATGTCGGGCGGGGTCTCGGCGGTCTGCTGTGGCGCCGAACTGCACGCAAGGGATGCGGCGAGGAAACACGTCGCGAAGAGATGTTGTTTCATGATCAGCTCTCAAGCCGTCAAGCCTCGGCGAGCCGTCTGGCTCAGCCGTCGACGTGCTACGCCGCCGAATCCATTATTGTCGCCGATTAGAGCTGTTTTCCGCCATCACGCAGTGGCCGGCTTTTAGCCGGCCCGGCGCGATCGTGAAACGACATTGGGCCGGCTGGCCGCACTCCCAACCAGAAGACGGCGGAGAGACCCGGCCACCGGGCAGTACAATTCGCTGATGGCTCGTTACACCCTCGTCTACGGCGTTCGCCTCGTGCCGGAACACTCGGTGGCAGGTCTCGAAGACGCGAAGCTCTCGCTCTCCGACGGCTCGACCGCCGGTGTCACGCTGCACACCATCGACGGCACGATCCCGCAGTTGCGACGCGGCCTCGACCGCAGCCTCGATGCGTTTTTTGATTTGCTTCCAGGCGCCGACGAAGAGGACCTGGAGAAGTTCGCGGACTAATTTCTTTCAGCCCGCCATTCGTCCAGCAGCCGGGCGGCATTCCCGCCGACCGAGCGCAAGCTGGGCGTCCACCCGAGTGCCCTGGCCCGCGGGCTGCGAATGAGCTGATCGAGCGACAGCGCGTCCGCGTAGCTCCCCATCTTGGCGCGCGCCTCGTCTATCGGCACGTGGCGGACGTCTGGAGTGAGCGGCACGTAGGGCGAGATGGCCGAGACCAGGTCATTCACGCGCTCGTCGCCTTCGTCGTTGGCGTGGTAGACGCCGGCGGCGTCCTCGCGTCCGGCGAGTCGGACGTACAGGTCCGCAAGGTCCCGGTCGTACACGAGGGGCCAGTGGTTGTTGCCGTCCCCGACCACCCGCACCAGACCGTTGCTGGCGGCCTTGAACAGGTCGCCGACCATCCCGGCGCTGCGGCCGTACACGACACCCGGCCGCACCACGATCGTGCGAAGCCTGTCGGTGCCGGCGCCGAGGACGTAATCCTCGTGTTCGGGCCGCCAGGAGACGTGCTGAATCGGGTTGACGGGCGCGTTCTCGGTCGCCGGCTCCGGCGTGGGTCCCAGCACCCAGGCCGCCGAGGTGTAGACCACGAAGCGCGTGTCGGGCGCCGTCGAACCGGCCGTGCGCGGACGTGTTGCCGCGGCGATGATCGTGTCGAGCGCCACCCGATCGATTGCCGGCCCGCGACCCAACGCCGCGTCGAACGCGGTCAGAATGTAGCCGTCCTGCGCGTCGGCGGCCGCGCGATACGACTCGGGCTCGGCGAGATTGCCGACAATCGGCCGCGCGCCGCGCGCCGTCACGCGCGCCGCCTTTTCGTTGTCGCGCACGAGCGCCGTCACGTCGTGTCCGCCGCGCACGAGCGCGTCGAGCACCGCGCTGCCGATGTAGCCCGTGGACCCTGTCAGGAAGATCCGCATCCGAAGCGCTACAGCTTACTCTGAACGGCTTCGTCCAGGCGAACACAGATGACCGATGTCGCGGACGGACTTTCTGGCAAAAGCCCGTTGTGTCGTTGCGACTTCGTGTTACGCGGCGGAATGTCGGGGCCGAGGAAGAATAAACTGATCGTCCGCGGAGCCTTTACCGGCCAGCGGTGGCGCTCGTGGCGACGGGCGTCGCGCCGAGAAAGGCCTTGAAGCCGCGATAGAGCTCCCAGAGATCGACCTTCGCCGAAACGTCCATCGGCGAGTGCATGCTCAGGATCCCGATGCCGACGTCGGCCGCGTCGATGTCGGCGTTGGCGAACCACTGCGCGATCGTGCCGCCGCCGTAGCCCGCCTTGTACGCATGCGTCTGCCAGTGCACGCCCGCGCCGGTGAACAAGCGGCGCAGCTTTGCGAAATACTCGCTGTCGGCCTGGCGGCCCGATCCGTATTCCTTGAACACGAGGCCCCACCCGAGCCGCGCCGATCCGTTGGGCAGATACGGCTGCGGAAAGTTGGGATCGAGCGCCGTCGTGCAGTCCGACACGAGCACGTTCGAGGCGCCGAGAGCGTGCCGGAGCATCAGATCGCTGTACACGGGCTCCTGGGCAGCGATGATCTCGGCCAGTCGCGTCCGAAACCACTCGGAGGCGACGCCCGTCGTCCACGAGCTGACCTCTTCGTTGTTCACGCCGTAGGCGATCGCGGTTTTCGCCGGATTTCTGACGTCGACGATGGCGCGAAACGCCGCGAACCCGTTCGACCGATCGTCGTGGCCAAACGCGCCCACGAGCTGACGGTCGAGCCCGATGTCGACGGGCATCTGCGCCGGCACAATCTGGAGGTCCGTCGACAGGAAATCGTCGCGCGTCAGCCCGTATCTCTCGCGAAGCGCCGCCGTCGCGGCCTCCGAGGTCAGAGCCAGCACCGGATCGAGCTCCTCTGTTTGAATGACGTCGCGGTTGCGGCGATCGAGAAAGTCCCGATCGACGTGCGGCGCCAGGTCGGGAATCAGCAGCACCGGGTCGCCGGGCGCGTGCCCGATGTCCACCGACACGATGGTCCCGTCGGTCTTCACAATGCGGCCGATCAGGGCGAGCGGCCGGTTCACCCACTGGTAGTTCTTGATGCCGCCGTGGACCGACGTATCGAGGAGCGCGATGTCGAAGCTGTCGCGGAACGGCTTCGGCTTCAGCTCGAGATGCACCGAATCGTTGTGCGTGTTGACGATGCGCGCACCCGAGGTGAGTGGGTCGGTGCCGATCACGAACGCGATGATCGTGCGATCGCGGTTGACGGCGTACCAGCGCGAGCCGGGCCGCACGTCCGCACGTGTCGGCGATCCGGGCCAGGGCTTGAAGCCCGCGGCCTCGACGATCGCGAGGGCCTGGTGCACGAACGTCATCGCGCTCTTGGCGCGGCCGATGAACTGTTTGAAGTCCTCCCCGAAGCGCATGACCTCGTCGCGCTGCGCCTGGGAGAGCCTGGGCCAGACAGGGCCGACAGCGTCCACGGGGCCGGGCTGCTGGGCCCCGTCTCCAGCGCTCGCGGCCGCTCGCGCCTGCGCCGCGACGGACGCGGCCTGAGAAAGAACTGCGGCGACGAGGAGCGTTCGCAGCAAGACGTTCATGGTTACATCATAATTCACTCGTGGCGCGTGAGACGCTCATCGACTTCTTTCACGACCTCGCCCGGGCGCGCGGCGAATTCCTCGTGCACGACGACGGGTTTCGGGCGCGCACGTATTCCTACGCCGAGGTCGGTGCCGCCGCGCGCGGGTTCGCGGCCCGTCTGCACACCGCGGGCATGCGCAAGGGCGACGCGGTCGTCTTCTTCTGCGAGAACCGCCCGGAATGGATCGTCGCCTTCTGGGGGTGCCTGCTCACCGGCGCGGTCGTCGTGCCCATCGACTATCGCTCGTCGCCGGATTTTCTCGTGCGCGTCAGCCGGATCGTCTCTGCGAAACTCGTGCTCATCGGCCAGGACGTGCCGCCGCCTGTCGAGACCGGCGGCGCGCCGATCTGGAGGCTGCCCGACATCGAGTGGCACGACGGCGCGTCGCCGCCGGTCCCCGTCACGCGCGACGAGGTCGCGGAGATCATTTTCACTTCCGGCGCCACCGCCGAACCGAAGGGCGTCGTCATCACGCATCGCAACATCCTGGCCAACATCGTGCCCGTCGAGCGCGAAGTGCTGAAGTATCGGAAGTGGGGACGGCCGTTCTTCCCGCTGCGCTTTCTGAACCTGCTGCCGCTCAGCCACATGTTCGGCCAGGCGATGGCGACCTTCATCCCGCCGATGCTGCCGGGCGTGGTGGTCTTCATGCGCGGGTACAACCCGGGCGAGATCGCCGCGCAGATCAAGAGCCGGCGCGTGTCGGTTCTGGTGTCGGTGCCGAAGATTCTGGACGTGCTGCGCGAGCATGTCGAACGCAGAGCGCATCGCCGACCGGCGGGGCCAGAGGAGAACACCGGACCACGGCGCGAGGGAGTGGTCGCCGGCTCCGCCGCGCCGAAACCGACGAGCCCGCTGGTACGCGTGGCCAGGCGCTGGTGGCGCCACCGCGACGTGCACCGGATCTTCGGCTGGAAGTTCTGGGCGTTCGTCGTCGGCGCCGCGCCGCTCGAAGCGGAGCTCGAAGCCTTCTGGGGTGAGCGTGGCTTCGCCGTCATTCAGGGCTACGGCCTGACCGAAACCGCGCCGATCGTCACGCTGAACCATCCGTTCGGGACCAAGCGAGGCTCGGTGGGCAAGGCCATCGCGGGCGTCGAGATGAAGATCGCACCCGACGGCGAGATCCTCGTGCGCGGCGAGAACGTCACCAGCGGATATTTCCACGCCGCCGAGGAAACGGCGCGCGCGTTCGACGACGGGTGGTTTCACACAGGCGACATCGGCGAGATCGGCGAAGGCGGTCAGCTGTTCATCCGCGGACGCAAGAAGGAGATGCTCGTCACCCCCGAGGGATTGAACGTGTTTCCGGAGGACGTCGAGCGCGTGCTCAATCGTCTGCCGGGCGTGCGCGATTCGGCCGTGGTGGGCGCACCCGGCACCGACGCCGCCGGTTCGAAAGCCGAACGCGTACACGCCATCCTGGTGCTGGACCCTGGCGTCGACCCCGACGAGATCGTGCGCGCGGCGAACGCCGAGCTCGCGGATCATCAGAAGATCCGCCGGGCGCTCGTGTGGCCGGAGCCGGAGCTGCCTCGAACCGAGGGCACACGGAAGCTCAAGCGCGCGCTCATGCGCGAATGGGTCGTCGGCGGCGGGGCCCCTCGCCACGCGCCGTCCGGCAGCGACCCTCTCGCCTCCCTCGTCGCCCGGTACGCGGGCCGCGGCGACCTGTCGCCGAAGACCACGATCGAGGAGCTGGGGTTGAGCTCGCTCGAGCGCGTCGAGCTGATGGTCGCGCTCGAGGATGCGTTCCAGACGCACCTGGACGAAGGCGCGTTTTCCGAGGCCAAGGACCTCTCACAGCTCCGAGCGCTCGTCGAGCGCGCAGCCGTCTCCGATGTGCCGGCGGCCGAGCCGGTGGATTTCCCCGTGTGGAACCGGACGTTGATTCCCCGCTCGATTCGACGTGTGTCGCTGCCAACCTGGATTCTGCCGCTCGGCCGGGTGTTCGCGCATCTACACGTCGAGGGGCGGGAACATCTCGCGGCGATTCGGTCGCCTGTGATTTTCGCGTCGAACCATCAGAGCCACATGGACACACCGGTGATCCTGTCGGCGCTGCCCCCACGCCTGCGCTATCGCCTCGCGACGGCGATGGCGAAGGAATTTTTCAAGGCGCATTTCTTCCCCGACGAGTACGGCCGCAAGGCGTGGCTCACCAACAGCCTGAACTACTACCTGGCGGCGCTGTTCTTCAACGCGTTTCCCCTGCCGCAGCGCGAGGCCGGCGCGCGGCAGACGCTGCGCTATATCGGCGAGGTCCTCGAGAGCGGCTTCTCGGTGCTGATTTTTCCGGAAGGCCGGAGAACCGACACCGGCGCGATCGATCGATTTCGTCCCGGCATCGGGATGATCGCGGCGCGCCTCGGCGTACCGGTCGTGCCGGTGAGGATCGAGGGACTCGACCGGGTGCTGCATCACACGTGGAGGATGGCGCGCCCGGGCCCGGTGCGCGTCGCGTTCGGCGCGCCGATGCGGCTGGTCGGCGACGACTACGAAGCGATGGCGAAGCAGGTGGAAGAGGCGGTCAGAACGTTGTAAACCGATAAGTCGTTAGTCGTTAGTCGTTTGTCGTTAGTCACGGAGTGATGAGACTCACGACTATCGACTATCGACTATCGACTATCGACTAAATGTGGCACAATAATTGTCTGCAAAGAAAGGAATGCTAGCCGTTTGAGCAAGGATGATTTGATCGACATGCAGGGCACCGTCGTCGCGGTGCACAGCGGGGGGCTCTACCGCGTGCAGTGTGACGCCGGACATGAAGTACTGGCCCAGCTCAGCGGGCGCATGCGCCGCTTCCGCATCAAGGTCGTCCCGGGCGATCGCGTGACCGTCGGCGTGTCGCCGTACGATCCGGTCCGGGGCATCATCACCTTCCGCGCACGCTAGCCACCGACAAGGTTTGAGATCCCATACAACTGATCGGCGACGCCCGAGCCACCGGCACGGGCCTTCACACGGACGCCCGCGCCGCGGCGCGCACACCTCGCATCCGCGGCCGACGCCGGCGCACGCCCAGGCGCCCGCGCTGGAGCCGACGCCGTGCGACACCACACCGGCCCCCTTCACGTCGCTCGGCCTCGATGCGCGCTTGCTCGAAGGGGTCCGCGACCTCGGGTTCACCGAGACGCGCCCGATCCAAAGCGCGGTCATTCCCCTCGCGCTCGGCGGCCACGACGTGATCGCCAGCGCCGCAACCGGCACGGGAAAGACCTGCGCCTTCGTCGTCCCCATCCTGCAGGGCTTGCTCGAAAAAGGGGTCGGCAGGATTTCTGCGGTTTCCATCGACCCTGTCGCTCAGGCGTTTTCGCGTTCGCACTCGCTGCCCAGCCCACCTCCCGCGCCTGCCCCGGCCGCCGAGCCGATCAAGAGCCGGGTCCTCGTGCTGGCCCCGACGCGCGAGCTGGCCGTCCAGATCGAAGACGAAATTCACGGCCTGTCGTACCACACCACCATCACGAGCGCGGCGGTGTACGGCGGCGTCGAGATGGGGCCGCAGGAGCGGGCGCTCAAGGCCGGCGTCGACATCATCGTCGCCACGCCGGGGCGATTGATGGATCACATGCGGCAGCAGCATGCCGACCTCGCGAGCATCGAGATTCTCGTGCTCGACGAGGCCGACCGCATGATGGACATGGGCTTCTGGCCCGACGTCAAGCGCATCGTCGCGGCGCTGCCCACCGCGCGCCAGACGCTTCTCTTCTCGGCGACGATCCCCGACGAGGTCGTGCGGCTGGCGCTCGAGATCGTGCGCGATCCGAAGTACGTGCAAGTGGGGCACCGCAGCAAGCCGGCTCGCACGATCACGCATCGCGCCGCGATCGTCTCGTCGGCGCACAAACTGGACTGGCTGATCGAGCACCTGCGGCGGCCCGAAGGACCGGTGCTGGTCTTCTCGCGGACCAAGATCGGCGCCGATCGGCTCGCACGGCGGCTCTCGGCAGCCAGCATTCGCTGCACGGCGCTCCACGCGGATCGGACGATGGACCAGCGGCGCGCCGCGGTCGAAGGATTTCGCGGCGGCAAGTACCACGTGCTCGTCGCCACCGACATCGCGGCCCGCGGTCTCGACATCGACGGCATTCACACCGTGATCAACTACGAGCTGCCCGATTCGCCCGACACGTACGTGCACCGCGTCGGACGGACGGGCCGAGCCGACGAGGCGGGCCACGCGATCACGCTCGTCGAACCCGACGAGCAACACGAGTGGGCGCAGCTGGAAAAGTCCGTCGGCGTTCACATGGAATGAGATTTGGAATGTCTGATCGGTTTCCCCCAGTCGTACCGTCCGCCGACCTGCCGTTGCCCGCCGCGGTCGACAACTCGGCGCTGTCGGCAGCCGTGATGAAGTTCAAGTCGTGCCGCTGGCGCCGTCCGCCTGAAGACGGGCCCGAATGCTGCGGCCACCGAGATGTGCTGCCCATGGCCGGCATCAGCTTCAACCCCGAAGCGTGGTGTCCCGACTGCCAGTTCTTCAAGCTTCGCAGGACTCCGAAGAAAAGAAATCCGGACGAGTACCGGTACTGACAGTCGGCAGTCTGCAGTCGGCAGTCTCCAGTCTCCCGGTCGACAGTCTCAGTCTGCAGTCGACAGTCCCAAACCCCGAATCCCGAGTCCAAGCCCGAGCCCCGAGCCCGAGCCCCAAGCCCCGAGTCCCTACTCTGAAAATTCTCTGGCCAGTTCCACCCACTCGCCGTTCGGCGCGAGCTGTTGATACGCGCGCCAATGCGGCCGCGCCTCGTGAGACAGTCCCATCTTCTCGCACGTCACCGCAAGATAGAAGTGCGTATCGGCGTAGCGGGGATTGAGGCGGAGCGCCTCGCGGTAGCACGCCAGCGCTTCGGTGAAGCGGCCGAGGTCATGGTAGATGTTGCCCAGGTTGAAGTGCGCCTCGAAGAAATCGGATTCGAGTCCGATCGCGCGCTCGTAGAGCGCCTGCGCCTCGGCCAGCTCGTCGCGGCTGTAGTGAATGTTCGCCAGGTTGATCAGCGCGGCCACCAGATACGGGTCGAGCTCGAGGGCCTTGCGATAGGCCGACGCCGCATCCTCGAGCCGTGCCTCGTCGCCGTCGTCGATTTCCGACGCCGCACGAAAGTATTCCTCGGCGAGGGCCGTGTCGCGCCGGCTGGCCTCGCCGTCGAGCACCTGGCGCGGAGCGGGCGGAGGCGCCTGGCGCGCGAGCGCGATGATGCGGGCGGGCGCGGCGTCGAGCCGGAAGTCGAACGCCAGCTGCCCCTCGCGCGACGCGAGCAAGGCCCGGACCACGCTTCGGAACGACGCGCCCTGCGCGAGCTCGTCGTTGGCCTGCTTGATGGCCGGCAGATCCGGGAACCCAAAAAAGGTGTCGGCGTTGGTTCGCAGCACCGGCCGAATCACGCCGCACTTGACGAGGTAGCGCAGATGATCCTCGCGCAGCGACCGGTAACGGACCATCAGATCACGCATCGCGTGATACTGACGCTTGAGCGTGTCGGGCGCCGGCACGCCCGCCAGCCGGCAGAACTGGTCCTCGGATAGAATGTCGATCTGCGCCTGCCGTTGGGCGTTCAGCTCCTCCGCGCGCTTCAGCTTGTTGCTTTTTTCTCTCGCCGACGCGTCGGAGGAGTCCACGGACGGCCCGAACCCCTCAGCGCCCACCACCACCATTGTCGTCTTCGCATTGACATCGTCGGCCGTGATCCCGCCGAGACGCGCCACGAGCGCGCGCGCTTCCCGCCGGCCGAGCGAGCTCAGCTTGCCGGTAAAGACGACGAGTTGTCCCTGGAGTGGTTGCTGGTCGGGCCGCTCGGGCGAGGGTGGGGGCAATCGGCCTCCGCTCGAGTACGAAGATGAAGGAGAATGAACGGAATGTCAATCGGGTAATCGGGTAATCGGGTAATCGAGTCATTGGAACTCGATGCCCCAATTCCTCGCAATTCCAATTATTCAATTACCCGATTACCCAATGACCCGATGGCTTTGATCCTCGCGGGTGACGTCGGCGCCACCACGACACGGCTGGGGCTCTTCGATCGCGCGCCTGATCGGCCGCGGCCGGTGGCCATCCGTACGTTTCCCACGCGCTCGTACCGTGATCTGGGCAGCGTGGTGTCGGCCTTTGCCCGCGACCCCGTCGTGACGGGCGCCGAGGTGGAATGCGCCTGTTTCGGAGTCGCCGGCCCAGTCACCGGCAGTCGCGCCGAGCTCACCAATGTTTCTCCACCGTGGACGGTCGACGCACGGACGATCGCACAGTCGTTCGACATCCGATCCGTGCGCCTCGTGAACGATCTGGAGGCGCTGGCGTACGCGGTTCCAGTGCTGCGAGCCGAGGAAGTGGTTGTCCTGCAGGAAGGCGACGGCACGCGCGGAGGCCATGTGGCCCTGCTCGCGGCAGGTACCGGCCTGGGTGAAGCCGCCCTGTACGCGATCGATGGGAGGCTGGTGCCCATGGCGTCTGAAGGCGGCCATGCCGACTTTGCGGCCAGGACGGAGCGGGAGATCGACCTGCTGCGCGACCTGATCCAGCGGTTCGGCCATGCCCCGGTTGAGCAGGTCGTGTCGGGCCTCGGCCTGGTCAACCTGCACCGTGTGACGCACGCGGGCCCGTGCGTCGCGACCGAGGATGTGGACGGGCCCGACGCGCCGGCGGCGATCACCCACGCCGCGCTCGAGCGGCGCTGCCGCGGCTGTGTGGACGCGCTCGGGATGTTCGTCGACGCCTACGGCGCCGAGGCCGGCAACCTCGCGCTGCGCGCGATGGCCACGGGCGGCGTCTTCGTGGGCGGCGGCATTGCCCCAAAGATCCTGCCAGCGCTCCTCGACGGTCGGTTCATCCGGGCGTTCGTGGACAAAGCGCCGCCGTTTGGCGGGATGCTCGCGAAGATTCCGGTCAAGGTGATCGTCAACGAGCACGCCGCACTGCTCGGCGCCGCGATCCACGCGGCCTCGATCTGAAGCCACGAAGACCCGAAGGCACGAAGAAGCGTTGATCGTCGTCTTGGATTACACGTGCGGGATGGGCTCCGCCTCGAGCAGGTGATCCAGCCACATGTTCGAGAGCTTCTCCTGCACGGTGTTCTGGCGGAGCCTCGCGGCCAGGTTGGGAAAGTCCACACGGTCCATGTCCTGATCCTGGTTGAAGCACGAGAAGACAATCGTGTCCTTCCCCGTCGCCGGGTCGACGTGCTTCTGCAGACACTGCGCGCAGACCTCCTTCATCATGCACTGCATCGGCGAGTTGATGCTCGCGATGCTGGCATGATCCGCCTTGAGGTATGGCGCGAGCACGCCGTGCCGCGCGGCCTTTACCGCCGCCATCATCCGGTCTGATCCGATCGCGATGATCCGGTCGACGGTCTCGAGCGGCACGATGGCGCGGCCGAGCGCGCCCGCCTGGTAGGCCAGTACGGCCTGCACGATGTTGCCGCGGAAGTGGGCGTCCTGCGGGCGTCCCGGCACGATGGCGGCGCCCGTATCCGTGCTCCAGACGACCTGGTCGGTGGCAGCCTCGATGTCTTCCCGCTTGAAGAGGTCTTCGCCCTTCTTGTATCCGGCGAAATAGATCACGGTGTTGCCACGCTCACGCATGGCCTTCGCAATCGAAAAGAGGACGGCGTTACCGAGTCCGCCGCCGAGCAGGAGAACGTGCGTGCGCTCGGGAATTTCGCTGGGCGCGCCGGTGGGACCCATCACGACCACGGGCTCGCCCTTGCGCAGATAGGCGACAAGCCGGCTCGACACGCCGAGCTCGAGCGCGATGAGCGACAGCAGGCCTCTCTGCTTGTCGACCCACGCGCCGGTCAGCGCGATGCCTTCCATGAGGAGCGGCACACCGCACGCGCGGCGCGTCACCGACTCGTAGTTCTGCAGGCGGTAGAACTGTCCGGGGTGAAAGTGGCGAGCCGCCGCGGGGGCGTGCACGATCACCTCGATGATGGTCGGCGTGAGCCGGACGACGGCTTCGACCGTTGCCACGAGCTCGTGGTCGAGCCGCGCGACGAGCGCGCGCCAGGCCCGATCGCGCTCGGGCTGGGCCGCGGGATCGAGCGAGGCCAGCTCGCGCGCGAAGAGCTCCACAATCTTCGGATATCCGTGCTTCGCCGACGCCATGGCCTTGACCACGTTGCCCGCGTAGCGAGGATGGTTGTCGCCGTAGTAAGTGACGAGCTTCCCGCCCGCGTCGTACGAGGTGAAGAAGCCGTCGGCGTCTGGCACCACGTGAAAGCGTCCGTCGACGTGGGGTTCGGCGCGGTGCGGCTGAAAGAACTTCCTTTTCGCGTCGAGCTGAAACGTCCCGGGCGCCTCTTTTTCGCAGGTGATGTTGGGCGTGGTCCCGGCGGCCACGAGCACGGTGCGGGCCGGCAACGTGAGAGTGTCTTTCCCTACCTGCCCGACATTGTCCAATGCTCGCGGGGCCCCACCCCCGCTCGCTCGCGCTGCGGCGCTCGAAGACTCGCTCTCCTCGCGCGGGCCGCGGGCGCTCCCTGGCTGTCCCTCGCGCCTGAAGATCATCGCCTGCACGGCGCCGCGCTCGTCGGGGACGGCCTCGACCGGGTTGAGGTTCTCCGCAAAGGCGATGCCTTCCTCGAGCGCCTTGATGACTTCTTCGTGATTCAGCCGGTAGGCCGGCGAATCGACCATCCGTTTGCGATAGGCGATCGTGACGCCGCCCCAGGCGCGCACGAGCGGAACAAAGTTCGGTCGCTCCCCGGTGCGCTCGGCGCGCGCCCGTTCCGCCCGGACGGCGGCCCCGTGCGCGCGATATTCGTCGAGTAGCTCGAGCTCCTCGGCCTCGTACTTCGCTCGCACGGCCGCTTCGCCGCGCGCGGCGGCAAGCGTCTCGTACTGCCGCAGGAATTTTTCGACCTGCAGCGGATAGTACGCCATCAGTTCAGTCGCCGTGTCGATCGCCGTCAGCCCGCCGCCGATCACGATGGCGGGAAGGCGCGCCTGAAGATTGGGCAGCGCATCGCGCTTGAAGGCGCCGGTCAGCTGCAGCGCCATCAGAAAGTCGCTGGCCTTTCGGATGCCGCGAATCAGGTTGTTCTTCAGGTCGATGATCGTCGGACGGCCCGCGCCCGTGGCAATGGCGACATGATCGAAGCCGTACGCCCACGCGTCGTCGATCGGCACCGTGCCGCCGAAGCGGACGCCGCCGTACATCTTCAATCCTCGGCGGCGCGCGAGGGTGAGATGCAGCAACGTCAGGAAGTTCTTGTCCCAGCGGACCGTGATGCCGTATTCCGAGACGCCGCCGAATCCTTCGAGCACGCGCTCGTCGAGAGGACGATAGACGTCGGCCCAGTCGCGAATCGGGTTCGCTAGCGCTTCGTCGGGCAGCGGCTCGATTTTCAGCCCGTCGATCCCCACCACGCCGAGGCCTTCGTTCACCAGGTAATGAGCGAGCGTGTAGCCGGCCGGACCGAGGCCGACGACGAGAACGTTTTTGCCGTTGTAGGGCAGGGCGTGGGGACGCTTGACATTCAGCGGATTCCAGCGCGTGAGCAGGCCATAGATCTCCACGCCCCAGGGCAGGTCCAGCACGTCGGTCAGGACGCCCGTTTCAATCTGCGGGATGTTGACGGGTTCCTGCTTCTGGTAGATGCACGACTTCATGCAGTCGTTGCAGATGCGGTGGCCGGTGCCGGCGCACATCGGGTTGTCGACGGCGACGAGCGCCAGGGCACCCACCGCGTCGCCCTGCTTCTGCAGGAGGTGCATCTCGGAGATCTTTTCATCGAGCGGGCAGCCGGCGAGCTCGATGCCGAGCGGGTTGACGGCGAACCTGCCGACGCTGTCTGTCCGGGGGCCCCTGCCCCCCGCATCAAACAATCCCTTCGAGCACGAGTCCTTGTCGCGCTCGTGGCACAACACGCAGTAGTGAATCTCGCTCAGGACGTCGCGCCGGTTCATACGCCGGTCGGTCAGCGTGAAGCCGTCGCGCCGGCGGAGCCGCCAATCCGGGCCCAGCCTGATGTGTTCTCGCGTGTCCCCGCCCTGGTTCAATCGCGTCTCGTCGCTCGACGATGCTCGCGACGATCTTGAGCTCGTCGAAAGCTCCGCTTCGAGTGGCCAGCGATCGGGGCGCTTGGTGTCGACGAGATGCCAGTAGTCGAGGGTTTCCGGAAACCGGAAGATCACCCACGATCGATACGCGCGGTCGTGCACGCGGGCGGCGCACCAGCGCTTGAGCGCGTCGAGCTCGGCGGCCACGGCGTCCTTCCCGGCTTTTTCCCGGTCGAGCAGCGCGCATCCGGCGCGCGCCAGCGCCAACTCGACGTCGGCCGACTCACCTGACGCGTCGTGCCCGTCGTCACCCGACGCGTCGTGCCCGGCTTCAGCCGACGCGTCGTGCCCGGCTTTAGCCGGACCCAGCCAACCCGCGATCATCCTATCTACCGCCGCGTCGTCTTCAGCCGACCGCGAGACGAGGGCGCCGGCCTTGACGAGCGGCAGCGCGCGGCGACGGACGAAATCAACCTTGAAGCGGAAGAGGTCGTCCTCGGCGCGCGTCCGCTCGCCGATCGCGCCGGCGTCTGGTCCGATCGCGAACAGCCGCGTGACAAATCGACTGACCTGCCCCGCCATCGCGACGAGCAGATTCGACCGCACCACGGGCGGCATCGGCGCATCCGGAGAGCGGCGATACGCGTCCCACTCCCGCCAGAAGCCAGGATCGGCGGCCGCGACCCCTTCGCAAAAGCGATCGTAGAGGGACGCAAGTCGTTCCGGATCGTGCAGATCCGGAAAGGCGTAACCTGGAATCCCGAGCGGTGGAGCGGCCGGGGAATTGGAGGCGGCGAGAGGAGAGTCCATCTGGTTGAAGGCCCCAGAAAGGTACGTCGATCTTCCAAAACGAGTCAACGATCGGGTACCGTGATTGCAGCTCCCTCGCCGGAAGTCACGACGGTCGCGTTATGTGTCGGATTCGAAGACACACGCGCGCCCAACGTTACACAGTGCCCTTGTGGGGAGCTACACAATGCGAACCCGGATTTCAATTTTGGTGGCGCTGGCCAGCCTGGCCACGGCCTGCTCTCAACTGTCGGCGCCCTCGGCCCCATCGTCAGTCAGCATTCCCGGCCGAGCAGCGGCACCGGCACCGGCGCCTGTTCCTGGTCCCAACGCGAGCGGCGCCACAATCAGCGGAACCGTGATCGGCAACGTATCCGGCACCCGGCTTGGGGCTGCCGCTACCGGGCTGACCGTCACGGTGGTGGGCACCACGGTGTCGGTGAGCGTCGATTCCAGCGGGCAGTTCACGCTGCGGAACACGCCGACCGGGCAGGTGCAGCTCCGATTCACGGGACCCGGGTTGGATGCGGTTGTGACGATTGAGGGCGTTGGCGACCACGACGAGATTCGCATCACCATCCGCGTCTCGGGCGGTGCGGCTGAGATCGAGGATCATCGTCACGAGAGCCCGGACCACCGCGTGGAGATCGAGGGCCGGATTACCGACATCGACCTCGCCGGCCGGACGCTCCGGGTCGCAGACGCGGTGATCAACGTCCCGGCGGGCACGACGATCCGCCATGGCGGCACGCCAGTGGATTTCTCCAGCCTTCATGTCGGCGATCGCGTGCACATCAAAGGCGCCGCGACGGGGCCGACGGTCACGGCGAGCGAAGTCAATCTGCAGAACCCCAGCGGCCCGGGTAAGCCCGACGACGCTGCCGGACGCGTCGAGTTGAAAGGCGCCATCGCCGATCTCGCCGGGGCGTGTCCGAGCATTTCGTTCGCGATTTCCGGTTCGCCCGTCGCGACCAACGCCGCCACACAGTTCGAGGGCGGCGCGTGCAACACGCTGAAGAATGGCGACAAGGTCGAGGTGAAGGGCACTAGACAGTCGAATGGCACGGTCCTCGCCAGCGAGGTGGAGAAAGAGGACGACGACGATGATGACAACGAACACGAAGTGGGAGAGGTCGAACTGAAGGGCGCGCTCGCCGGCCTCTCCGGCACGTGCCCGTCGATTGCGTTCACCGTCTCGGGCTCATCGGTGGCGGCAAACGGAAGCACGAAATTCGAGGGCGGCGCGTGCAGCACGCTCAAGAACGGCGACAAGGTCGAGGTGGAAGGCACGCGGCAGTCGAACGGCACGGTCCTCGCCAGTGAAATCGAGAAAGAGGACGGCGACGATGACAAGAAACCCGCGGCAGGACCGGTCGAACTGAAGGGTGCGCTCGGGGGCCTCTCCGGCACGTGCCCGTCGATTGCCTTCACCGTCTCAGGTTCATCGGTGGCGGCAAACGGAAGCACGAAGTTCGAGGGCGGCGCGTGCAGCACGCTCAAGAACGGCGACAAGGTCGAGGTGGAAGGCACGCGGCAGTCGAACGGCACCGTTCTCGCCAGCCAAATCGAGAAAAAGAAATAGAATACGTCTCATGCGAGTCGCCAAGAGAGTGGCGCTGGGACTGGCCGTCCTGGCATCGCTCTCTCCGCCTCCCTCGCTCCTCGCGCAGCGCGCGGCGGTCGCGCGAGAAGCGGCGGTGCCGTTCATGGTCGGCGAGACGCTCACCTACGACGTGTCGTGGTCGTCGGTCCTCGTGGCGGGCACGGCGACGGCGCAGGTCGTCGAGAAGAAGGCGTCGCCCCCAGGAGCCGCGTACGCCATCGTGGTCGACGGCCGGCCGGTACCGCTGGTGGCGCGGCTGTACAACCTGTATTACAAGATGGACACGCTCGTCGACAGCTTCACGCTGCTGTCGCGAGGTGGCTCGCTGTACAGCGAGGAAGGCGCCGAAAAATCCACGGTCACGACACGCTTCGACCGCACGGCGCGCCGCGCCTTCTTCGAGCGACGGAGCGCCACGCTCGAGAAGGCCGACATCTCCATTCCCGCCGACGCGCAAGACGGCCTGGCGGTGCTGTACGCGCTGCGCGGACGAACCTTCAAGGCCGGCGACCGTTTCACGACGCCGGTCGCCGACAGCGGATCGATGTACACGGTGCAGGTGGACGTTGCGGCCCCCGGGCCGGTCAGAGTGCCGGTGGGTGAGTTCACCGCCTGGAACCTGAAAGGGGCGATCAGCGACGCCCAGGGTCAGCCGGTGTGGAAAGACATCGTGGTCTGGATTTCGAACGACGCGCGGCGTCTGCCGGTGAAGCTCCAGGCGGAACTGCCGGTTGGCACGTTCGTCCTCGCGCTCAAAGAGGTGAGGAACTGATCATCACCCGCACACCGTTTCGCGTGTCGTTCTTCGGAGGCGGCACCGACTATCCCGCCTGGTACCGCGAGCACGCCGGCGCCGTGCTGGCGACAACGATCGACAAGTATTGCTACATCAGCGTCCGAGAGCTCCCGCCGTTTTTTGCTCACAAGTTCAGGGTCGTGTACTCGCTTGTCGAGAACGTCAGCGAGGTCGGTGACATTGCGCATCCCGCCGTGCGTGCGGTGCTCGAGTGGCTGGGGACCGACAGGGGTCTGGAAATTCACCACGACGGCGATCTGCCGGCGCGGTCGGGGCTCGGATCGAGCTCCGCTTTCACGGTCGGGTTGATCGGCGCGATGCACGCGCTCCGCGGCCGTCACATCTCGAAAGACGCGCTCGCCGCGGCCGCGATTCACGTCGAGCAGTGCCTATTGCGCGAGCCGGTCGGCGTGCAGGATCAGATCTGCGCCGCTTTCGGCGGGTTCAACCACATCACGTTCCGCCGCGACGGATCGTTCGACGTCACGCCGATGGTCGTGCCGCGCGAGCGGCTCGAGGCGCTGCAGGATCACCTCTTGCTGGCGTTCACGGGCGTGTCGCGCACATCCGCCGACGTGGCCAGCACGATCGTCGAGAACCTTGGCGATCGAGCCGCGGAAATGCGCAGCCTCCAGGACATGGTCGACCGCGGCGTCGGCATCCTGTCGTCCTCGTCGACCGACCTCGCCGAGTTCGGCCGGCTGCTCGACGAAAGCTGGCGGCTCAAACGGCGGCTGTCGGCGCGAGTCACCAACCCGGGGATCGACAGCCTGTACGAAACGGCAGTCGGCGCCGGCGCGATCGGCGGAAAGCTGCTGGGCGCGGGCGGCGGGGGCTTCATGCTGCTGTTTGTCAGACCGGAAGACCGCGCGCGCGTCCGCCGCGCGCTCGGCGACTTGATTGTCGTGCCGTTCAAGTTCGAAACCTCCGGCTGCCGTGTCGTGCTGTACCAGCCCGATGGCCTGTAATTCCGGGAGACGCTTGTGTTGACGTGTGGAGCGCAGGTCTTGAGACCTGCCGCCGCCGGCGGGGCAGGACCGAAGTCCTGCGCTACCTGACCGGCAGTACCTCGCCTCGAGCGCCTTCCAGGATCAAGCTCTGTAAGCCCTGTAACGTCGATGGCTGACCGACCCATCCGATATCGATATGCGGGCAAGGCAGCGCAGGGATTCCAGCGCTTCGCCGCGTCGAAGCCGCCCGAGTTCCTCATCGGCCTCTATCGATCCATGTTGCGCATCAGGCGGATCGAAGAAGCGATCGAGCGGCGCTACCGCGAGGATCAGATGAAGACACCCATCCATCTGGTGATTGGTCAGGAGGGGACGGCCGTCGGCTGCTGCGCTGCGCTTCGCCACGCCGATCTGCTCTATACGAGCCATCGCACACACGGCGGCTATCTGGCCAAGGGCGGCGACCTCAGGGCCATGCTCTGCGAGATGCACTGCCGGGTCAACGGATGCGTCGGATCTCGAGGCGGCTCGATGCACCTCGTCGACAAGCGCGTCGGCATGGCCGGGACATCGGCGATCGTCGGCGGCGCCGTGCCAATCGCCACGGGCGCGGCACTGGCCGCGCAGATGAAGGGCGAAGATCGCGTGGTGGTGACGCTCATCGGCGACGCGACCACCGAAGAGGGCGTGACCTCCGAGAGCTTGAATTTCGCGGCGCTCAGAGGCCTACCGATCGTGTTCTTCTGCGAAAACAACTTCTACTCGGTGCAATCGCCGCTCGACGTTCGCCAGCCACCGAGGAGCATTCGCGCATGGGCGGAAAGCCACGGAATGGCCGCGTGCACCGTGGACGGCGTCAACGTGCTCGCCGTGCGCGAGGCCACCAGCGCCGCTGTCGCCAGGGCCAGGGCCGGCGAAGGGCCGACCTTCATCGAGGCCGAGGTCTACCGCTTTCGGGCGCACGGCGGCGCCGGCGACGACAGTCACACCGGCTACCGCGCGGTGGCCGAGCGCGAGGCATGGGAGGCCGTCTGCCCGATCGCGATCTTCGGCGGCTATCTCACGAGCGCCGGGCTGCTCGGGGACGCGGCCGTCGCCGAGATGGAAGGGCGCATCGCGGACGAGATCGACGAGGCGTTCGCGTTCGCGCTGGCCAGCCCGTACCCCACCGAGGCCGATCTCCTTCGCCACGTGTACGCCGAGTGAGAGGCCAGAGGAACGCGAATGCCGTGGGATGAGGGTCTCGTCAACTCGCTCGTGTACGACCGGCCCGATCCCGGCGAGGGCCGGGTCATGAGCTACGTCGGCGCCATCAACGAAGCGCTCACGATCGCGCTCGACAGCGACCCGTCGGTCCTCGTGCTCGGCCAGGGTGTGGACGATCCGTCCGCGATGTTCGGCACGACAAGGGGCCTGCAGGATCGATTCGGCCTGCGCCGCGTCTTCGACACGCCGCTGTCGGAAGAGGCGATGATGGGCGTGTCGGCCGGCGCCGCGATGAACGGCATGCGGCCCGTCTACATGCACAACCGCCCCGACTTCGTGCTGCTGGCCTTCAACCAGCTCGTGACGCACGCGCCCAAGTTTCATTTCATGGACAATGGTCAGACGACGGTGCCGATGGTCGTGTGGGCGGCGATCGGCCGGGGCTGGGGGTCTGGTGCTCAGCACTCGCAGGCTATTCACGGCATGCTCCTCGGCGTGCCCGGGCTGAAGATCGTGATGCCAAGCACGCCGCACGACGCCAAGGGACTGCTCCTCGCGGCCATCATGGACAACAATCCGGTCTGCGTATTCGAGCATCGCTGGTTGATGAAGAAAGACGGCGTCGTGCCCGAAAGGCCCTATCGCGTGCCGATCGGCAAGGGCATCTGCCGAAGGCGCGGGCGCGATCTCACGATCGTCGGCGCCTCGCACGCGATCGAGCTGGGCGCCCAGGCGGCGGCGCTCCTGGCATCCGAGGGCATCGAGGCTGAAGTGATCGATCTGCGGACGATCAAGCCGCTGGACGAATCGATCGTGCTCGAGTCGCTCCATCGCACCGGACGCCTTCTCGTCGTCGACACGGCATGGGCGACCGGCGGCGTGTGCGCGGAAGTCGGCTGCCTCGCGGCCGAGAAGGGCTTTCGCGACCTGAAGGCCCCGGTCGGCCGGGTTGGCCTGCCCGACGCGCCGGCGCCTGCCGGATTCACACTCGAACAGTTCTACTATCCCGACGCGCCCCGGATTGCCGAGGCGGCTCGCGGGCTGATGCGCGCCTAGCATGGTCTACGACCTCGCAAGCCCGAGCTGGGGACAGGAAGAGCTGGACGCCATCGCGCGCACTCTTCGCGAGGGGCGCTTCACAATGGGCGACCACGTGCGCGCGTTCGAGGACGCGTTCGCCGCCAAAATCGGCGTCCGGCACGCTGTCATGGTGAACTCAGGCTCATCGGCCAACCTCGTGGCGATTGCCGCGCTCTTCTACCTTCGCGAGCGACCGCTGCGTCGCGGCGACGAAGCCATCGTCCCGGCTATTTCCTGGGCCACCAGCTTTCATCCGCTCCAGCAGTACGGCTTGAAGCTGCGTTTTGTGGACGTGGATCTCGACACGCTCAACATGGACGTATCGCGGCTGGCCGACGCACTCACCCCGCGGACGCGCCTGGTCGTGGGCGTCAGCATCCTCGGTAATCCGGCTGCCGTCGACGTCATGCGGACCTTTGCCGACGCGAACGATCTCCATTTCCTCGAAGACAACTGCGAGTCGCTCGGCGCCACGCTGAACGGCCGGTGGTGCGGCACCTTCGGACACGTCGGCACGTTCAGCACGTTCTACTCTCACCATTTGTCGACCATGGAGGGAGGGCTGCTGGTGACCGACGACACCGAGATCGCGCACCTCGCGCGAGCGATCCGGAATCACGGCTGGGCGCGCGACCTGCCGGCCGACTCGCCGATCAACGCTCCGGCCAGCGACGACTTCTTCGAGGCGTACCGATTTATCGTGCCGGGATACAACGTGCGGCCGCTCGAAATGTGCGGCGCGATTGGCGTCGAGCAGCTGAAGAAGCTCGACCGAATGCTCGAGATCCGGCGGGCCAACGCCAAGCATTTCGTCGGCCTGTTCGGAGGAGACCGGCGTTTCATCCTGCAGCGCGAGCACGGCGTCAGCTCGTGGTTTGGCTTCACAGTGATTCTCAATCCCGAGGCCAGTATCGACCGCGCACGGGCAATGGCCGCCATGCGCGACGCCGGCATTGGCTTCCGCATGATCACCGGCGGGTGCTTCCTGCGCCACGAGGCCGTGAAGTTCTTCGACTACGACACGGTCGGCGAGATCGTCAACGCGAACATCGCGCACGACAACGGCTTCTTCGTCGGGAACCATCCGCGCGATTTGTCGAAGGAAATGACGCGGCTGCGCGAAGTGCTCGACGCTGCCGCGGAAAAAAGGATTGGGAGGATTCATGCCCATTGAACAATCCTCCCGACCCCATATCCTCGTGACGGGTGGGGCGGGATACATTGGCTCGGTGCTGGTGCCCGCGCTCCTCGACCGGGACTTTACCGTCACCGTTGTCGACAACCTCATGTACGGTCAGGACAGCCTGGCCGCCGTCTGCTGGCGGAGGCAGTTTTCGCTCGTCCACGGCGACGTGCGATCGATGGACACGATGCGCCCGCTCCTGAAGAAGGCCGACGTCATCATCCCGCTGGCGGCGCTTGTGGGCGCGCCGCTCTGCGACCGGGACCCTCTGGCCGCGACCTCCACGAACCTGCAGGCGATTGCCGACATGGCGGGCGACATCGGCCGCGACCAGCGCGTGCTGCTGCCGGTGACCAACAGCGGCTACGGCGTGGGGGAAGCCGGCAAGTTCTGCACCGAGGAGACGCCGATCCGGCCCGTGTCGCGGTACGGCCGAGACAAGGTGGCAGCCGAGCGGGTGCTGCTCGATCGCCACCCGTCCTCGATCAGCTTCCGGCTCGCGACGGTCTTCGGCATGTCGCAACGGATGCGTCTCGATCTACTCGTCAACGACTTTACGTTCCGCGCGTGCCGGGACCGGTCGGTTGTGCTGTTCGAAAGCCACTTCAAGCGCAACTTCATTCACGTACGCGACGTCGTCCGCGTGTTCCTTCACGGCATCGATCTGTTCGACGCGATGAAGGGACAGGTGTACAACGTCGGTCTTTCAGACGCGAACCTGTCCAAGCTCGAGCTCTGCCAGCGGATTCAGCAGCACGTGCCCGGCTTCGTCGTTCACGAATCGAACATCGGTCACGACCCCGACAAGCGCGACTACATCGTCTCGAACGAGAAGATCGAGCGAACGGGATTTCTGCCGGCGTTCTCGCTGGACGACGGCATTCGCGAGTTGGTGGAGGGCTTCCCCATGCTCCGCCACTCGAAGTACTCCAACGCGTGAGCGACCGCGAATCGATGGAGGTCGACCCTCGCCCGGCCGCCGGACGACACCGGGCGCTCTGGGTGCTGGCCGTCAGCGGATCCGTCGGATTCGCGATCGGGATCACCCGGTTCGCCACGTGGCAGGTCGCCGTGGAATCGGCGCAGGTCGTGGCGGGCCTCGTCACCTACCCTGCGGACCATCCCTTCTACATCTACCACATGAAACTGTGGACGGTGGCGCACCAGGTCTGCGCGCTGTTGCTGTGGGCCGGCGTGTCCGAGATCGCGCTGTCGAAGCTGGTGAGCGGGATGCTCGGCATGGTCAGCTTCCAGGCGCTCAGCCTCGTCCTGTTCGCGTTCAGCGAGGACCTGCTGCTCGCGATTGGCGCGCCGCTCGTCATCCTCTACACGCAGGCGGCCATCCACGGCGCAAACTATCCCATCGCGCTCATGGGCACCGATCACACGTACGGCGTCCTTGGCCTCTCCACGGCCGTCCTGGTTGTCGGGCTGCTTGGAGCGGGCTGCTATCGGCTCGGCGGGTTCCTGCTGGGTCTCGCGCCGGCCATCCACCCCTCGATCGGCGGCTGGCTCGCCCTCGTCGTGGCCGTGTGCGTCCTCTGGGATTTCCGGCGGCTGCGGGCCGAGCTCCAGCCAGGCCTGCCGTGGTTCCTCGTGGGCTCGGCGGTGACCGCGCTCAGTCTCGCCGTGCTGCTGGTGATGGCGCGCGACGTGCCTGGCATCGATCGAGCCGAGGCGTCAAAGTACGTGTCGGCCTTCGTCAACACCTGGGACGATCACCGGCGGCCCGCCAGTCTCATCAGCGTCGCGACCATTCTCAACGTGGACGCGCTGGTGCTGGCGCTGGTGTGGCTGCGGTGGTTCTCGGCCGACCTCTCGCGATCCGCGGTGTTCGCGCTCAGGATCGTCGTCGCGGCCGCCGCCTTGAGCCTGCCGCTGATCTTTGTGTCGTGGCTCCCGTCGAGCGCCGTGCCGACGCCGCTCTTGATGCTGATGCCGTCGCGATTCGTGAACTTCAACGTGCTGATGTTCGTGCCGCTCGTGCTTGGGCTGCTCGGGGCCTGCCGGGACAACGCGTGGGCAAAGACTGCGGCCGCGGGGTTTCTGTGCGCGCTGTTCACGAGCTACCGCAGCATGATCTGGGACGGGCGGCCCGCGGCCGGATGGCTGGAGCGGCAGATCCAGTTCAATCCGTGGCACGTGTTTGTCGCGGTCTCGATAGCGCTCGTGGCCGCGCGCGCCACGCCGCGGCTGCGGGACCTGCGGTGGCGGGCGGTGGCGCGGGCTGCTCGGGCTGTGGCGCTTGCGGTTGCGGCGGCGTGCGCGTTTTTCATCTGGTTCCTGCCGCCGATCTACGAGCTGCTCGACCGCACGAACAATCCGCTGTATGCGGCGGCCGCCGCCGAACGCGAAGGCCTGCTGGCCACCGGCGGCACGTTTCATCTCGTCCAGCTGTACACGAGGCGTCCAGTGCTCCTGGACGGCGGAGCGCTCGACGGGATCACCTACGCGCCGGCCGGCGGCCCGAAGACCGCGCGCATCCTTCGCGACGTGTACGGCATCGATTTCTTCGACCCGCCCGAGGAAGCCAGGCGCGTGTCGGGCATTCCGCACCGGGTCAACAAGCCGATCTGGGAACGCTATTCGCGTCTGAAATGGCAGGAGATCCGGCACGACTTCGGGGTCACGCAAGTCCTGACCCGCGCAGACTGGGTGCTCGATCTGCCGATCGAGGCCGAGGATCAGTTCTTGAAGCTCTATCGGATTCCGCGATGAGGCGCTCGTCGGCGCGAAGCTGACGCTCGGCCGCTCCGCGCACCGTGGCATACTACCGCCCGTGGCCACCGACGTGCCGAAAGAGCGCCCAGGGCCCTCGCTGGTCTCGGTCGTGCTGTCGTTTCGGAACGAGGCCGAGAACATTCCGACGCTCATTCGTCGGCTCGACGCGATGTGTGCCGGCGCGCGGGTTCCCTACGAGCTGCTGTTCATCAACGACGCCTCGACGGACGCCTCGCTTGCCATTCTGCTCGGCGAGCGCCAGCGCAATCCGCGCGTGAAGATTCTCACGTTGTCGCGGCGCTTCGGCGTCGCCGAAGGGGTGCTCGCGGGCATGGCGGCGGCCGCGGGAGACGCGGTCGTCTACATGGACGCCGATCTGCAGGATCCGCCGGAAGTGGTGCCGGCCCTCATCGAGCGCTGGCGCGCCGGCGCCGACGTCGTACACACGGTGCGTACACGCCGGCACGGCGAGGCCGCCCTCAAAATGTGGGCCACGCGGCTGGCGTATCGCCTGATTCAAGCCGGATCGAGCATCGAGCTGCCAGTCGACGCCGGCGATTTCAAGCTGCTTTCCCGCCGCGCGGTCGATCATCTGCTGCGCCTGCGTGAAAGCGATCCGTACCTGCGCGGCCTGGTCGTGTGGCTGGGGTTCAACCAGGCGTTCGTGCCCTACGAGCGCGACGCCCGGCACGCCGGGAAGACGCATTTTCCGTTCTTCAGCCGGAACCCCTGGAAAACTTTTTTTCTTGGCGTCACGTCGTTTTCGTTCCTGCCCATCTATCTGTGCGCCGGGCTTGCCGGGACCGGGTTGCTCGCGGCGCTGGCGCTGATCGCCGCCGCGGCCGTCCAACTGGCCGGCGGCTCGAGCGCCGCGGGCCTGACGATCCTGGCGGGCTTCATCGCGTTTCTCTGGGCGACCACGATCGCCGCCATCGGGCTCGTCGGCCTCTACGTCATCCGCATCTACAAGGACGTGCGTGGACGTCCGCCCTACATCGTGCAGTCCGCGGTGGGCATCCCGGTTCCCTCCCCCACGCGGGAGCGGTCGAACGAGAGCGAGATCGAGGCCATCCTCTGATGATGGACCTCGTCCTCGTCAATCCCGGAAGCCGGGCACAGATCTTTCAGTCGCTTGGCGCGCGCTTGACGGCGGTCGAGAATCCCGTCTGGGCGGGACTCATCGCCACCTTCGCCCGCCGCAGGAATCTCGGCGTCGCAATCGTGGACGCCGAGGCGCTGGAATTGACGCCCGATCGCGCCGCCGACACCATCGTCGCGCTCCACCCTCGCCTGGTGGCGGTCGTGGTGTACGGGCATCAGCCGTCGGCGTCCACGCAGAACATGACGGGCGCGTCGGCCATCGTCTCCGCGCTCAAGCGGCTGAGTCCGTCGACGAAGATCGTGATGGTCGGCGGACACGTGGCCGCGCTGCCAAGGCGCACGCTGCAAGAAGAAGCCTGCGACTTCGCGGCCAGCGACGAAGGCCTCGAGGCCGTGACAACGCTCGCCGAGGCGCTTTGTGCGACGGGCGATCCGGACCTCAGGCGCGTGCCCGGGCTCGTCTACCGCAAGGACGGAGGCGTGGTCTCGAACCCGGCGGCGCCGATCCTGAAGGATCTCGATCGCGACATGCCGGGGATCGCCTGGGACCTCCTGCCGATGCCGGCGTATCGTGCGCACAACTGGCACTCGTTCGGGCACCTCGAGCGGCAGCCCTACGCGGCGATCTACACGACGCTCGGGTGCCCCTATCACTGCGCGTTCTGCTGCATCCAGGCGCCGTTCAAGAGCGGCGAGAAAATGCTCGGACTCAAGGACGAGGTGAACAGCTACCGGTTCTGGAGCCCGGCGCGCGTGCTTCAGGAAATCGACCTGCTCGTCGGCACCTACGGCGTCCGCAACATCAAGTTCGCCGACGAGATGTTCGTGCTGAACGAGCGTCACGTCATGGGCATTTGCGATCGGCTCATCGAGCGGGGCTACGACCTGAACATCTGGGCCTACGCGCGCGTGGACACCGTGAGGAGCGGCATGCTCGACAAGCTGAAGCGCGCCGGCTTCAATTGGCTCGCGCTCGGCATCGAGGCCGCAGACGAGCGCGTGCTGACCGACGCCAACAAGCGGTACAAGGTGGACGAGGTCCACGACACGGTGCGCCGCATCCAGGAGGCCGGCATCAACGTGATCGGCAACTTCATCTTCGGTCTTCCGGAAGACACGGTCGACACGATGCGGGCCACGCTCGACCTGGCGCTCGATCTCAAGTGCGAGTTCGCGAACTTCTACTCGGCGATGGCGTATCCGGGATCGCCGCTCTACGACCAGGCGTTGAAGCTCGGCTGGCGTCTGCCCGACGCGTGGAGCGGCTACTCGCAGCACTCGGTCGACACGCTGCCGCTGCCGACCCGACACGTGTCGGCGGCCGACGTCCTTCGCTTCCGCGATCAAGCATTCCACACCTATTTCACCGATTCGTCGTACCTCGAGATGGTTCGCCGGAAATTTGGAGACGATACCGTCTCGCACCTCCATGAGATGACGGCGCATCGGCTCGTGCGCGCGCACGCACCCGCCTGATCGACATGGACACGAACGCCCGCGTGTACGTCGCCGGAGCGACGACTCTGATCGGCGGCGCGCTCGTGAGGACGTTGGCCGCGCGCGGGTCGTTTGCGATGATCGGCGACCCCGACCCCGCGTTCGACGACCCGGCCTCTGTCGATCGGTTTTTCGCCAGGACCCGACCCGACTACGTCTTCGTCGCCGCGGGCAGGACCGCGGGCATCGCCGGCAACGAGCGAGCGCCGGCTGATCTGATGATCGACAACCTGCTCGTCGCCGGGCACCTGGTTCCGGCGGCGTGGCGACACGGCGTCAGCAAGCTGCTGTATCTGGCCAGCTCGTGCGTGTATCCCAGGCTGGCGCCGCAACCGCTTCAAGTCTCATCGCTCTGGACCGGAGCACTCGAGCCGACAAGCGCCGCGTACGCCACGGCGAAGCTCGCGGGCATCACGCTCTGCGAAGCGTTTCGGCTGCAGCACGGCGCGCGGTTCATCCCGGCCATCGGAGCCGACGTATACGGACCCGGAGACGACTTCACGCCGGACAACGCCCACGTGGTCGGCGCCCTCATCCGGCGGATTCACGACGCGCACGCCGCCCTCCGGCCGTCGGTCGACGTGTGGGGTTCGGGCGAACCACGCCGCGAGTTCATCTACGTCGACGATCTCGCCGACGCCTGCGCGTTCGTGATGCGTGAGTACGAGGGCAAGGAACCCATCAATCTCGGCACCGGCGTCGTCTCATCGATCGCGGAGCTCGCCGAAGAGATTTGTCGGATCGTCGGCTACGGCGGCCAGTTGCGCTTCGACCGCCGCCGTCTCGACGGCATGCCGTTCAAGGGTCTCGACACGACGCCGCTCCGGGCTCTGGGATGGACGCCGCGCTGGGATCTCCGACGGGGCCTGACGAAGACCTACGAGTGGTTCCGGGCCTCATTGGCGTGAAGGGCTCACCGCTCGCAGCGCCGCGTCCGTGGCTCATCGCGCTCGTCGCGCTGCTGGCCGGCGCCGCAGCCGCGCGATCCGCGCTTCAGGTCACCCAGGGTCTTCAAGCGGAATACTTCTTCGACGCACAGCCGGGCGGCGACCCGGCCGTGGCGCTCGTGTCCCCGGATATCTCGACGGCGCAGATCGCCGCCGATTGGAACGGTTCGCCGCCATCGGCGTTTCGCGCCCGGTGGTTCGGCTACCTCGCGATTCGTCGCGCGGGCGAATACGCCTTCGCCACCACGTCCGACGATGGGTCGACCGTGACGATCGACGGGCAGCTCGTCGTCGACAACGGCGGCGTGCACGGGCCGCGGGAAGCCCACGGCCGTATCCGGCTCGAGCCGGGATCGCATTTCGTGCTCGTCGACTACTCGCAGGCGGGCGGACACGCCGAGATGCGCTGGGCGTGGGCGCGCGAGGGCCGAAGCCTTGCGCCGGTGCCGGGGTGGCTGCTGTCGCCGCGGCGGGTGTCGTACGAACGGGCCGCGATCGCGGCCCTGCTCGATCGCCTCGCCCTCACGCTGCTGGCGGCGGTTGCGCTGCTCCTGGCATGGCTGACCATCAAACATACCCACGGTCCGGTCTGGACCGCGCTGCAGGCGCGCCCTCGTGCGGCGAGTCTCGGCTTGTTCGCCGTGCTGGCGATCGTCGAAACCTGGCCGCTGGCGACCGACCCCGCTCACTTGTCGCGCAACGACAACGGCGACACCGTGCTGAACGAGTGGACGCTGGCGTGGGTCGCGCATCAGGCGCCACGCGCGCCTTTCCGCCTGTACGACGCCAACATTTTCTATCCCGAACGCGACACGCTGGCGTACTCCGAATCGATGATCGTGCAGTCGGCGATGGCGGCGCCGTTTCTGTGGCTGGGAGCGTCACCGGTGCTCGCGTACAACCTCGTGCTGATGGCGGGCTTCGCCCTGACCGGCTGGGCGGCCGCGTTGGTCGTGGCCAGGTGGACCGGGGACTGGATCGCGGCGCTCATCTCGGGCATGCTCGCGGGCTTCAACGCGCATACGATGTCGCGGCTGCCGCATCTGCAGGCGCAGCACGGGGAGTTTCTGCCGCTCGCGCTGTTCGCGCTGGACGCGCTTCTGCGCGAGCCGCGCGCGGCGAATGCGCTCCGACTGGCTGTCTGGTTTGCGTTGCAGGGGCTGACCTCGGTGTATCTGCTCGTGTTCACGGCGTTCGGGCTCGCCGGGGCGGCGATCGTCAGGCCGGACGCGTACCTCGGTCCGCGCGCCCGCAGGGTTGCGCCAATGGTCGCGCTGGCGGCCGGCGTCGCGGTGGTGGCACTCACGCCGTTTCTTCTGCCGTACTGGCGCGCGTACCGCGGTCAGGGCATGACACGCTCGGTCGCCGACGCCGCGCAATACGCCGCGAACTGGTCCGACTACCTGACAACGCCGGCGCGGCTGCACGGGTGGCTGTGGAGCCGCCACTTCACGTCATTCACGTCGCTCTTCCCGGGAGCGGCCGGATTGGGGCTCGCCGCCGTCGCGGTCGCGACCCGCGTGGCGTTCAGAGACGCTCGCGCCCGCATGTGCCTGGCGCTGGGCATCGTCGGCTTCGTGTTGTCGTTCGGCCCGAAGGCGCCGGGCTATGCCGCGCTCTTCGACATGGTTCCGCTGCTGCACGCCGTGCGGGCGCCGTCCCGGTTCGGCTATCTCGTGATCATCGGCGTGGCGCTTCTGGCGGGATTTGGCGCGGTCGAGCTGCGGCGGCGCTTGCCGGCGCGACACTGGGCGCCGATGGCCTCGTTGCTGATCGTCCTGGCCATCGTCGAGCCGCTGGCCGCGCCGCTCTACTTGGCGCCGTTTACGGGCGTGCCCTTGATTTACGACCAGCTTCGAGACGTGCCGGACGCGCTGGTCGTGGAGCTGCCGTTCCCGACGTCCCGAGCGGTGTTTCACAATGCGAAGTACATGCTCAACTCGACACGGCATTGGAAGCCGATGTTGAATGGGTACAGCGGATTCGTGCCGGGCAGCTACCACGAGCACTTCGCTCAAATCAGCAGTTTTCCGGCGGCACCGGCGATCGAGGCGCTACGGCGCCTGAAGGTGACGCACCTCTTCGTCCACACGGAGGCCTTCCATCCCGATGTCGATATCATCCAGCACCTCGCTCGCGAACCGGCACTGACCGAGGTGGCCCGTGAGCTGCCCGTCGTGCTCTACCGGCTGCGGGAGATACAATGACGGGTGGAATTGGTGGAATTGGATAATCGGGTAATTGGATAATCGGGTAATTGATTGAGCGATTGACGTGTCCGACAATTACTCGATTACCCGATTACTCGATTACCCGATTGCCCCACTTGACACCGTTGAACATTATCCTGAACGGCGATTCGTTCGATCTCGACGAGCCCGTCACGATCGCCAGTCTTCTGGCGAAGCTCGACATCGACGCCCGTCGCGTTGCCGTGGAGCACAACATGGTCGTGCTCAAGCGCGCGTCGTTCGACAGCACCACGGTGCGCGAGGGCGATCGGGTCGAGATCGTCAACTTCGTTGGAGGAGGTTAGCGCCTGCGGCCATGCCGAGCCGAGGACGAGCAGATCCGAGGCGACCCTTCGACAAGCTCAGGGTCGACCTGAGCCAGGTCGAAGGTCGAGGCATTAACGTGAAAATATTGAAAATATCGCAACTCTGAACTCTGAACTCTGAAATGTCATTGGACTCCCTCGTCATCGCCGGCAAAACATTTTCCTCCCGCCTCATCGTCGGCACGGGCAAGTACTCCTCGCACGCCGTCATGGTGAAGGCGCACGAAGCCTCGGGCGCCGAGATGATCACGGTCGCTGTTCGACGCGTGAACATCTCGGATCGAACAAAGGAATCCATGCTCGACTACATCGACACCTCGAAATATTTCCTGCTGCCGAATACAGCCGGGTGCTACAGCGCCGAGGACGCGATTCGAACGGCGAGGCTGGGGCGCGAGGCGGGCCTGTCGAACTGGGTCAAGCTCGAGGTCATCGGAGACGAACGAACGCTCTTCCCCGACAACGAGGAGCTCCTGAAGGCCACGCGCGTGCTCGTCAAGGAAGGCTTCGTCGTCCTGCCCTATACGAGCGACGACCAGGTGGTCTGCCGGAAGCTCGAAGACGCGGGGGCCGCGGCGGTGATGCCGCTTGGCGCGCCGATCGGCTCGGGCCTCGGCATCCAGAACGTGAACAACATCCGGATCATCCGAGAATTCTCGCGCGTGCCGCTCATCGTCGACGCCGGCGTCGGAACGGCGTCGGACGCGGCGCTGGCCATGGAGCTCGGCGCCGATGGCGTGCTGATGAACACGGCGATCGCCGGGGCGCAGGATCCCGTGGCGATGGCTGAAGCCATGAAGCTCGCGGTGAAGGCCGGGCGGCTGGCGTATCTGGCGGGCCGGATTCCGCGCAAGCTGTACGCGAGCGCGAGCAGTCCGATCGAGGGACTGGTCGGCCGCTCCCTCACCCCTAGTCCCTAGTCCCGAGTCCCGATCTCATCGTATATCTGCTCGTACTCGGCCACCATCCGTTCGATCGAGAACAGCCGGACGACTCGCGCGCGGCCGGCTTCACCCATCGCTCTGGCGGCATCGGGATTCCTCAACACGGCCAAGACGGCCTGGCCGAGCGCAGCGGCATCGCCTACCGGCACCAGGAGTCCGGTCTCTCCCTCGACGATCGCTTCCGCGTTCCCGCCGACACGCACGGCCACGATCGGCTTGGCGGCCGCCATGGCCTCGAGCACGGCATTCGAGAATCCTTCGGTCTCCGAGGGGTGCACCGCGACGTCGGCGAGCGACAGGATGTCGGAAGCCTCGGCGCGCGCACCGAGGAAGCGGACGGTCTCCCCGAGACCGGATGACCGCACGTGCGCTTCGAAGTGCGACTCGAGGGGACCCTCGCCTGCCATCAGCAGCACCAGCGTTGGAAACTCGGCGACCAGTGCAGGCAGCGCTGAAAAGAGGATGTCGTGTCGCTTATACGCGATGAAGTTGGCCACGACCGCGACAACCGGCCCCCTGTCCGCCAGGTTCAGCTGCGCGCGCAATTCGCGTCTGCGCTGTTCGTCAGGTTGACTCAGCTGAACGCCGTTGTAGACAACTCTGATCTTGGCGGGCGAGACGCGCTCCTGGCGAATGACGTCCCGGCGCACGGCCTCCGAGTTGGCGATGAGAAGGTCGGTCGCGCTGTTCGCGATCCGCTCGAGGAGTAGGAGCAGCGTCCGCGACTCCTTGAAGTAGCCCAGACTTCGCCGGCTCGCGACGACGAAGGGCACGCCTGCGAGGCGGGCAGCAAAAGCGCCGAACACGTACGCCCAATAGAGAAACCCGTGGACGACGTCAGGCCCGGACGCGCGGATGATGCGCACGAGGCGCAGGAGGCAGCCTGCCGCGTCGAGCGTGCTTCGCAGGCCTCGCAGCTGGCGCAGGCCGACGACCGACACCGGCACGCCCGCCGCCTCCA
>MEKT01000174.1:0-12691 GCA_001767435.1 Acidobacteria bacterium RIFCSPLOWO2_02_FULL_65_29
CTGTCACGACTGGAATACGTTCGTCGAAGAACGCATCGCGCCGGCGCAGGACGCGTCTGAATTTGAGGATTTGAGGATTTGAGGATTTGAAAATCTCGCGCTTCACATTTCGCTAGATCCTGCACATTTCGCTAAATCCTCAACTCCTCAAGTCCTCAGATCCTCAAATTCCGTAACGCCGCCTCGACCTGTCGATCGGTCTCGTCGAAGGTTCCGCCGGTGTCGATCACGATATCGGCGCGCGCGGCCTTTTCATCCGCCGGCATCTGGGCGGCGAGACGCTGACGGGCCTCCTCGTCGCTCAGCCCCCGCTCGGTGAGGCGCGCAATCTGCGTGGCCGCTGGACAGAGGGTCGCGAGCACACGGTCGAAATCCGCGGCGTGGCCGCTTTCGTACAGAAGCGGCACGTCGACGACTGCCAACCTCGACGATCCCAGCAGGACGAACGCCCGCAAGCCTGCCGTGATGGCGCGATACACGGCCGGGTGAACGATGGCTTCGAGCTCGCGTCGCGCCGCCGCGTCCGCGAACACCAGCACGCCCAGCTTCCGGCGATCCACGGCGCCGGCCTTGTCCAGCATCTCCTCGCCGAAGCGCGAGGCAATCGCCTGCGTGGCCTCCGTTCCGGCGGCCGTCACGCCGTGCGCGAGATCGTCGGCGTCGAGGCACGGTACGCCGCGCGCCCGAAACCGGCCGAGCACGTAACTCTTGCCGGTCGCAATGCCGCCGGTCAGGGCCACCTTCAACATTGCAGAATTGCAGGATTGCAGAATTGCAGAAAAGATTGCAATTCTCACCGTCCAGCGCGAAGCTGCGCAGCCGTCAGTGTGTTCTTCAGCAGCATGGCGATGGTGAGCGGGCCGACGCCGCCGGGCACCGGCGTGAGCGCGCCAGCCACCTGTTCAACGCTCGGATGCACGTCCCCAAGCACGAGCGACCCTCGACGCTCGAAGGCCGCGTGTCTCTTGGAGCCAGGCGCGAACAGGCGCTCGACCATCGCGCGATCCTCGACCTTCGTCGTCCCGACGTCAATGACCGTGGCGCCCGGCTTGACGAACTCGGTCGTCAGAAACGCGGGACGCCCAAGGGCGGCGACGAGAATGTCGGCCTCGCGCGTGACGCTCGCCAGATCCTTGGTACGCGAGTGGCAGATGGTCAGCGTGGCGTGTCGCAGCACCAGCAGCAGTGCCATCGGCTTGCCGACGATGTCGCTTCGTCCGACGACGACCGCGCGCGAACCGGCAATGGGAATGCCGGACCGATCGAGCAGCTCGATCACGCCCGACGGCGTGCAGGCGACGAGCGCGGCGCGGCCCTGCACCAGCCGGCCGACGTTGACCGGGTGCAGTCCGTCGACATCTTTTTCCGGAGACACCGCATCGAAGACTGCGCGGTCGGCGCCGGGGCCCATGGCCTCGGGCAGTGGCGACTGCACGAGGATCCCATCATGCGCGTCGCTTCGATTCAACCGATCGACGACACGCAGAAGCTCCGCCAGCGTGGCCGAAGCCGGCAGCCGCTCGATGTCGGCTCGCAGGCCCGTTTCCCCTGCCGACTTCAGCTTGCTCGCCACGTAGAGCTCCGACGCGGGGTTGTCGCCGACCAGCACGAGGGCCAGTCCCGGCGGGCGGCCGGCGCGCGCGGTGAACGCCTCGACGGCCGGACGAAGCTCGCTCTGAATCACCCGCGCGACGGCCACGCCGTCGAGCCGTCGAGCCGGCATCAGGGCGCGGCCTCGGCTTCCAGACGCTTCAACGAGTCCCAACGGCCGAGCACGACCAACGTGTCGCCGGGGAAAATGGACGCGTCGGGCTCCGGATTGAAGTCCATGTGCCTCTTCTGTCTCTGGATCGCCACGACAATCACGCCGAACCGCTGGCGCAGGTTCGCGTCGAGGAGTGATCGATTGGCGAGCGGCGAGTTGCCGGCGATGGTGACCTCCTCCATGGCCAGCTCGAGGTGCTCCGAGCTGGTCGCCAGCTCGACGAAGTCGACCACGGCGGGTCGCAGGGCTGTCTGCGCGATGTGCTGGGCTCCTATCTTGTAGGGCGAGATCACCCGATTGGCGCCCGCGCGCTCCAGCTTCCGAATCGAATCCTCGCCCTCGGCCCGGCCGACGATGAATAGATCCGGACGCAGCACCCGGGCGGTGAGCACCGCGTACACATTTTCGGCGTCAGTGCCAACGGCCGCGATCAACCCACGCGCACGCTCGATGCCGGCGCGCACGAGCACGTCTTCGGCGCTGGCGTCCGCTTCGAGTGTCAGGAACCCTTGCTCCATGGCCTGCTGCACGCGCGCCCCCTCGCGCTCGATGACCACGAACGGCACGCCCTGCCGCGACAGCTGGCTGGCGATGATGCTGCCTATCCTGCCGAATCCGCAGACGATGAAGTGATCTTTGATGGTCTCGAGCATGCGCGTGTTTCGGCGCTGCCGCAGATGGTGCGGGAGGCGGCCCTCGACGATCGTCGTCGCAAGGAGCGTGAACGTGTAGAGCGCCGTCCCCACGCCCCCAATCAGGAGGACGACCGTGAACGCCTGGCCGGCACGAGTCAGTTCGTGGACTTCCCGGAAGCCCACGGTCGTGATCGTGGTGACCGTCATGTAGAACGCGTCCCACGCGCTCCACCCCTCGATCGCGACGTACCCGAGGGTGCCCCCGGCAATCACCATCGCCAGCAGCAGCACCGCCGGTCGCGGACCTCCTGCCGGCAGCGACCCGATCCAGCGGTCCGCCATTCTGCCGAGACATTCTATGCTGAATCGCGTGATATTTCAGAGTTCAGACTTCAGAGTTCAGAGTTCAAGATTTCTCCAGACTGAATTTCAGATTTCAGATCGGAGTTCAGATGTCCAACCGAATCTGAACTCTCACGAGCTACTGAAGCGCTTTCAGGAACTGCTTCACGCGCGCAGCCGGATCGCCAGTGGACAGCAGATCCGAAATGACCGCCACCGACGCGGCGCCCGCCCGAATCACGGCCGGCGCCCGCTCGAGCGTGATGCCACCGATGGCGACGACGGGAAGAGCGGTCGATCGGTCCGCTTCGGGGCGAGCCCGACAAGCCCTGGCGACGGCGCGCTCGACCTGCGCGAGGCCCACCGCGTCGTACCCGGTGGTCTTCGTGCGCGTGCCGAAGACAGGTCCGACCGCCAGGTAGTCGATCGGCTCGGAGAGAGCCGCTTCCACATGCACCATCGTATGGGTTGAAAGGCCGACGAGCGCCCTCGCCCCGGCCACGAGGCGCACGAGCGTTGGCGAGAGGTCTTCCTGGCCCACGTGGACGCCAGCGGCGCCCGCGATTCGCGCGATGTCGGCCCGGTCGTTGAGCACGACGACGGCGTCCGCCGTCCGCGCACGCTCGACGATGGCCGTCGTCCACTCGAGCAGCCGCCCCGAGCCCGCGTGCTTCGCCCGCACTTGGAGAAACCGGGCTCCGCCGTCGAGGCATGCCGACGCAACATCGACCAGCGTCCACCCGGCGCGCTCGCACACATCGGCGTCGCAGATGACATACAAGCGTGAGGGCAGTGAAGACACGGCTTTCAGCTCTCAGCCGTCAGCCTGCAGGGAAGTCAACAGTCCACAGTTCGCAGACAGCTTCCGCATCACTGTCGACTGTCGACTGTCGACTGTCAACTGTCAACCGAGAAGGCGAAGGCCAAGCTGAGAGCTGAGAGCTGATTCAGACCGCCTCAGCGAGGCGGCCGCTCGTAGGGCGCGGCCTGGCGAGGAACCGCTCCATGTAGGACGTGCTCAGCTGTCCGTTGATGAACTCGGGGTCGCTCAGCACGCGCAGGTGCAGCGGAATCGTGGTCTTGATGCCCTCGACCACGGCCATCTCCAGCGCGCGGCGCATGCGCGCAATGGCTTCCTTCCGATCGCGGCCGTGAACGATGATCTTGGCAATCATCGAGTCGTAGAACGGCGAGATCGTGCAGTCGGAGTGGGCAAACGTCTCGACGCGGACGCCGGGACCCGTGAGCATGCTGAAGACGCGGATCACACCAGGCGAGGGGACGAAGGTCTCCGGATCTTCCGCGTTGACGCGACACTCGATCGAATGGCCGGTGAACGTCACGTCGCCCTGCTTGAGGGACAACCGCTCGCCCGCCGCGATGCGAATCTGTTCCTTCACGATGTCGACGCCGGTGACCATTTCGGTGACCGGGTGCTCGACCTGGAGGCGGGTGTTCGCTTCCATGAAGTAGAAGTGTCCCGCGGCATCCATCAGGAATTCGAACGTGCCCGCGTTGGTGTACTGCACGGCCTTGGCGGCGTCGATGACCATGCCGCCCATTCGGCGGCGCATCTTGTCGCTGAAGCCAGGCGACGGCGATTCCTCGATCAGCTTCTGGTGTCGCCGCTGGATGGAGCACTCGCGTTCGCCGAGGTGGATGACCGAGCCATACTGGTCGCCGAGCACCTGGAACTCGATGTGCCGCGGCGACTCGATGTACTTCTCGATGTAGACGTCGCCGACCCCGAAGGCCGCCTCGGCCTCTCGCGCGGCGGTCTTCACCGCGGTCGAGAGATCCGCCGGCACCCGCACGACGCGCATACCCCGTCCGCCGCCGCCCGCCGTTGCTTTGACGATCACGGGGTACCCGATCTCTTTGGCGACCTTCAGCGCCTTCTCCTCGCCTTCGATCGGGCCGTCGCTGCCCGGCAGAATCGGCACGCCGGCCTTCTTCATCACCCGCCGCGCGCGCGCCTTGTCGCCCATGAGGCGAATCACCTGCGGATCGGGGCCGATGAACTTGATATGGCAGGCTTCACAGACCTCGGCGAGGTACGCGCTCTCGGAGAGAAATCCGTAGCCGGGGTGGATCGCGTCCGCGCCGGTGATCTCGGCTGCGCTGATCACCGCGGGCACGTTCAAATAGCTGTCGGCGCTGCGGGCGGGCCCGATGCGCACGTCTTCGTCGGCAAACCGCACGTGGAGCGAGTTCTCGTCGGCCTCGGAATACACGGCCACCGTCTTGATGCCGAGCTCACGGCAGGCAAAAATAATCCGCAGTGCGACTTCACCGCGGTTCGCAATCAGGATCTTCTTGAACATTCGGCTGGCCGCGGCCTACTTCGCGCGGATCGCGAACAGCCGCTCGCCATACTGTACCGGCTGGCCGCTCTCGACGTAGATGTTCACGACTTCTCCGTCGTACTCCGAGTCGATCTCGTTCATGAGCTTCATCGCCTCGATGATGCAGAGCACCTGCCTCTTCTTCACCGCGGACCCAACCTCGACAAACGCGGGCGCACCCGGCTCCGGCGAGCGATAGAACGTGCCAACGATCGGGGACTTCACGATCGCCAGTTCGATTTCTGTGTCGGCCGCCTCCACGGCGCTCGCCGCCGCGACAGGCGCGACAGCCCCCCCGGGCGGCAGGAGCGCGGCCGGCACGGCGGCGGGCAAAGACGCCGCGGCCGGCGCATGGTGCGCAACGCCGTGCTTGCGGACGAAGAGCCGCAGCCCGTCCTGTTCGATTTCGAACTCGGAAAGCTCGTGCTCCTGTACGAGCGCCAAAATCTGTCTCAGGTGATCCAAATCCATGAGTTGGTGGAATTTGAGGATTTGAGGATTTGAGGATTTGAGAATTTGAGGATTTAGCGCCACAAATCTCGCAGAATCCTCATCAGATCTCGCGCACTCCTCAAATCTTCAAATCCTCAATTCCTCAATTCCTCAAATCTCCAGTAGCTGTGTCGTGACGTCCGTCATCACTTCCACACCCGTCTCGGTGACCAGCACGTCGTCCTCGATCCTGACGCCGCCCCACTCGGGGAAATACGCCCCAGGTTCGATCGTGAACACCATCCCGCTCGTGACGACGTCGTCGTCCGCGTTCTCGCCCGGCCGCCGCCTGGAAATTCGCGGATCCTCGTGAACCTCGATACCCAGGCCGTGGCCGGTGCCGTGGCCAAACGCGCCGGCCATGCCGGCCTGCTCCAGCGAGGCGCGCGCCGCGCCGTCGATGTCGAACCTCGACCGGCCCGGCCTGACCGCCGCGATCGCGCGGTCGTGGGCGGCCAGCACGGCGGCATGCACCTCCCGGGCCCGAGCCGACGCGGGCCCCACCGACACGGTCCGCGTCAAGTCGACGCAGTATGAGTCGTAGACGCCGCCAAAGTCCAGCACGACCACGTCGCCTTCGTCTAATCTTCGCTCGGAAGGTCTGGCGTGCGGCAGAGCGGCGTTGGGACCGCTGGCCACAATCGTTTCAAACGCCGAGCGCTCGAACCCTGCATCGCGAATCTGCCAGTCGATGGCGAGGGCGATCTCCCGCTCGGTTCGGCCGCGTCGCGCCAGTGAGGGAACCTTTGCGGCCACGCTGGACAGCCGCCGGGCGGCCTCCCGCAGCACGCCCAGCTCGTAGGTGTCCTTGCTCACGCGGACACGCTCGACGATCGCCTCGGTCGGGACCAACTCCGAGCGCGCCAGCGTCGCCCGCAGCCAGTCGAAGCGCGCCACCGAGAGGTGCGCAGCCTCGAACCCAACGGTCGCGGCCCCGAGCGTCGCCAGAGCCGACGCTAATGTGGTGTCGTACGACCCGTCCACCACCACCAGCTCGAGTCCTGGGCATTCGTGCGGACCGCCACGAGTGCCGGACACGGCCTCGACGTAACGGAAATCGGTGACAAAAAGGAAACGGTCGGCGGTGATCACGACGATGGCGGAGCTGCCCTCGAAGTTCGACAGGTAAAGCACGTTTGGCAGCGCGGTCACGACCAGCGCGTCGAGCGCCCGCGCGGCCATGGCATCACGAATGTGCCGATGGCGCCGGCTAAGCTGTTGTATGGGCGCGTGCGGCATGGATGGCGTCGAGCCAGTGCTCGAGGGCGGCGATGGTTCGGAGGGCGCGATCGCGCTCGCTCCGACGGGCCTCTGCCAGAGCTGCTGCCGCGAGGAGAGACCCGGCGATAACCGGCATCGAAGCCGTTGTCGGAGCGGGAGGCGCTGGCGCGGCAGGCGGTGGTGATGGCTTTACCCCTTCGGCCGGCTTGCTCGACGCAGACGGCGTGGACCCGGCCCGCGCTGTGAGCTCCCGCTGCATGTCGTTGAGCGACAGGCCGTCCTTTGGCTCAGGGCGGCGGGTCGGCCCGAGCCGCTGTGTCAGGTCGGTGACGGTTTGCTCGAGGTCCGGGTCGTTTCGGGCAAGGGCAAGGGCCGTGCGGTAGTACTCGAGCGCTTCGGGCAAGGCCCCGCGCTTGTACTGAACGTCGGCAAGACCGCGAATAGCCGCGAGATTCTCGGGCGCGGTTTTGAGGACGACGCCCAGTTCTTGCCTGGCCTGGTCGAGCTGACCGAGCTCGAGGAGTGCACGGCCGAGCGTCACTCTGGCGGAAAGATAGCCGGGATGGATGGAGAGTCCGGCTCGGCAGGCCTCGACCGATTCCTGATACTGTCCTGCCCGGCGATACTCCTCGGCAAGCTGCGCAAACGCAATCGACGCCGGGTCCTTCAGGACCCGGCGTCGAAGGTCTTCAATCCGCGAATTGTCGGCCATCCGACGAGATTCTATGGCACGGTCACGTTCTGGTTCGCCGTCGATGCACGACCGAAGTTGTCGACCACCGTCAGGGTGATCGTATAGGTCCCGCCGGCGCCATAGATCTTCGGTTGCACCGAAAGGCCTGGAGACGTCGACGTCGTGTCACCCCAGCTGTATGAGTAGGTGGCAATCGTCGCGCCGGAGGCTGCCGACGACCCTCTGGCATCGGCTGAGATGCTGAGCCCGCCGGTCTTCGAGACGACGAGCGACGCGACCGGATTGCCGGCGCCCACGGTCACGGTCCTGGTCACCGTACCCCTGTTCCCTGTGTCGTCGAACACCGTCAAGACCACGTTGTAGATACCCGCTGCCGTATAGTCGTGGTCCTGCGTCTGGCCCGTGCCCGATTCGCCATCGCCCCAGTTCCAATCCCACCGCACGAGCGTCCGGCCGGGCGCGGCCTGTGAGGTCGCGGCGTTGAACTGAATCTGCTGATTCACCACCGGCGAGCTCGGCGAGAACACGAAGTTCGCGCTCGGGCTCGCACTCGCGCCCACCGACACGCTCTGGGTCGACGAGGCCGACTTACCGCCGTCGTTGGTGACCGTGAGCGACACCGTGTAGGTGCCCGCCGAGGTGAAGACGTGCGAGGTGCCCTTACCGGTTGCCGTCGCGCCGTCGCCGAAGCCCCATTGATAGCTGACGATCACGTTGCCGCTGCTGCACGAGCCATTGGTGACCTGGCCGCCGCAGCTGCTCGACGCGTCGAAGTTGGTCGCCACGTTCGCGATCACTGGCGTCGGCGTCACCACGAAGCTCGCCGTCGGTGTGTCCGCGGGCGGCAGAATCACACCGAGGGGCACCAAATGGATCTCGACCGTCTGCGAGTTGACGCCGGCGAAGAAGCCGGTGCCAATCGGCGTGGCGGAAATGGTCACGCACGTGCCGGGAAGATACGGACTGAAGATCGAGGGCGAGCAGTAACCGGTGTCACCGCCAGCCGCGACAGGCGGCGGGGCCGTGTACACGGCCGTGGCCCTGCCATCGCTGCCGGTGACGACGGTCTTGCCCGAGAGCCTGCCGTAGTCGACCGGAGTGCCGCCGACCAACATGTCGAGGCGGAACGCCACGCCGGCGGCGGCCTGGCCGCTGGCGTTCTTCACCGTGACCACGATGGACGACTGTGACACGCCGTCCTGCGTGATGCTGTCGGGCGTGGCGTTGACCAGAAACGACAGCGCCATTTCGGACGGCCCCGTGAGGGACGGGACGTCCGTTGAATTCACAGTACACGCCGCGCCGGCCAGGGCGAGCCCGGCGCCGAGCGTCATCAGTTGGGTTGCGAGGCGCTTAGTCATTGCGTTAGAAATCCCCAAAGTTGCCGAAATCGATTTGAATCGTTCCGGTGGCGCTGATGTCGTTGCCGACGCGGTCCTGCCCGTAGAAGGTCACCTCGGTGATCGTGGTGATGATGGTCGGGCTGGAAACGAGCCCCGCAAGCGGGGCTTCCTGTTTGGCGCTGTGCCGGACGAGCTCGAACCCGAGCGTCAAGGTCCCACCAACCGGAACGGTGCCTGTGACCGCGCCATCCCAAGGATGCGGCACGTCGACGCCCGGCGTGTTGCGGCCGTCGGCCCGCTTGTACACCACGCGGTACCGGCTAATCGTGACGTCGTTGTTCGTCGACGGCGCGGTGGCGCTGCCGACGTCCTTGGGCACCAGCCGCAGCGCCACCTGACCGACGTCGTTGAAGATGGTCGGGCACGGGATTTCGGTCGTGCACGGCGCGGGCGACGTCTTGATCGTCAGGACGTCGGAGAGCAGCGGCACGCCCGCCGAGTCGGTGCCGCCGCCGCGCTGCCCCTGGAGCAGGTCGACCACCAGGAAGCTCGGACTCTTGCCCGAGCGGACCACATCTCCACAGGAGACGGTTGAGGCGACCAGCGCCCCGATGGCGATCGTTTTCGCAAAGCCGTTCATATCGTGGATGCGAGTCATTTCCTCACGCCTTGATGATTCTGGGGGTAATGAAGATCAGCAGTTCGGTGCTCGCGTCGCCGGTGCTCTCGCTCTTGAACAGCCAGCTGAGAATCGGAATCTGGCTCAACCCGGGCGTGCGGTCGCTTCTATTCTGCTGACTATTCGTGTAGATCCCGCCGATGACGGTCGTGTCGCCGTCGGAGACGAGCAGCGTGGTGATCGCCCGCTGCGTGTTGATGGGCGGCGGGTCTATGCCCTTTCTGATCCCGGCGAAATCAGCCGACGAGTTCTCGAGGTTGACGTTCAGGATGACGGTGCCGGCGGCCGTGATCTGCGGTGTGACGATCAACTTCAACGCCGCGTCCTTGAACGCGGTAATGGTGGTGTTATTCGATGAGGTTTGGTACGGAATCTGAAGGCCTTGCGTCATCTCGGCCGCGACGTTGTTCAGCGTCGACACGCGCGGGGACGACAGAATACGGAGATTGCCCGAATTCTCGAGCGCGCTCAACGCGATGTCGAGGTTGAAGGCGCCGTTCACCGAGCCCAGCGCGAGACCGACAGCGCTTGGCGCACCCGGAACTGGAAGATTGATCGCCGTCCCGCCCGGCGCCGCGGCGCCCTGGAGGACACCGCTGTTCGGAAACGCCAGGTTGGTGGTGTTGCCGAGCGCGGCCTCCGCGCGGCCCGTAAAGCCCCACCGGATCCCAAGCGCGCGGGCGTAGTTCCTGTTAGTTTGGACGATGCGCGCCTCGATCTCCACCTGCGGCTGCGGCGTGTCGAGCGTTCGGAGGAGGTCGTCGGCTTTCGTGATCGGCGCCTGCAGGTCGGTGATGATGAGCGTGTTGGTCCGCGGATCCACCTGTACAGTACCGCGCGCCGACAGTGCGCTTCGCGTGATCAGCTGCACCAAGTCCGCGGCCTTCGCGTAGCTCAGCGTCCTGGTCAACACCTGCAGGTCGCCGGAGAGCGCCCGCTCATCGGCCAGCTTGCGGCGCTGCGCCTCTTCATCGCTCAACACCGTGATCGGCGCGATGCGCACGATGGTCCCGTCGACGACGTAGCCGAGCTTGTTGGCGCGCAGGATGATGTCGAGCGCCTGATCCCACGGCACCTCGGTCAGGGCGACGTCCACCGATCCCTGCACGGTGGGATCGATCACCATGTTGAGGCCGCTGATCTCGGCAAAGAGCCGCAGCACGGCTCTCAGGTCCAAACCCTCGAACTGCATGCTGACGGGATGACCCTGGTAGCGGCGCTCCTGCCCCGTCGCTGTCGAACCGATCTGCCCCGCTGCGGCCGCCTGCACGGACGGCGCGGCCGACAGTGTCGACTGGGCCGATTGCGGCGCGGCGGCGGTGCGCGGGCTGCCGGGCGTCTGTTGTGACAGGAGCTGCGACGCCGACGTCGCGCGGCTGACGGTACCGGCCGTCACGTCGGCGGGAGAACCTCGCAGCGCGCTCAATGCGTCGGGAGCGACGGCCGCCGCCTTCAGCGCTTGCAGGGCGTCGGGTGTCGCACGCGACGCGGGCCGCGCGGATGGCTCGGTCGGCTCCAGGATGTTGTCGAACTCGACGACCACCGTATTCCGCTCGCTGCGCACGTGGTAGCCGACGGGACGCGCCAGGCCGACCTTCACGCGGGCGATGCGGACGCCGAGCATCTCCGACGGCTCGACCGCGACGCTCGTAATGGGGCTGGCCGCGTTCGGCGTGATGGAGTTGGCCAGGCCGTCCGTTCCGACGTTGCGGAAATCGAGGGCGACCGTGAGCGGGTCGGGCCGCGTCGAGACGTACGGCACCGGCTCGGTCGCCTCAATCACGAGGGACGCGCCTTGGGCGTTGACGCGCGAGCTGATGGCCTTGAGCCGCACGCCGCTCGTCGCGTCGGGCGTCTCGGCCGCGGACCCTCGGAAGTCCGCCAGCGCGCACGCAATCACTACCGTCAGGGAAAGGGCAAGGCCCTTCGTCACAGTCATTCCTTGGCCTCAAGCGATCGAAGTTTCTTGCTGACTTCTCGCTGTTTGACGAGCGACAACGGATCGTTGACTTCCTGCACGACGACGAGCCCCTCGGCGTTGACCGCCCGCACGACGCCGTCGAGGAGCTTGTCGCCCTGGTGAATCATGTAGGTCTTGTTGTCGGGTCCGACCACCACGGCGATGAACCCACCGCGGCTCTGCATGACGCCGCGCACGGACATCTCGTTCACCGACAACCCGGCGATGCCCTCGCCGCGAACCGAAGTCACGGGCTTGGCGCCGGACGTGATGAGCGTCAGGAACGGATCGCGACGGCCCAACGCCTCGTAGTTGTACGCGTCGGCCGGCTGGCCCCCCGCCGGCGCTGGCGGTGGCGCCTGCGCTTCGACCGGAGCGGGCTTGGCTGGCGGGGCGGGCTTCGCTTGCGCCGCCGCTGGGGCGGGCGGCGCCGTCGCGGGTTTGGCCTGCGCCGGCGCACCCTGCGCTCCGAGGAGGGCGGGCACCGCCAGCGCGACGACGAGGATCACGATCAACGTTCGCATCTCACGCCTTCTTCGCCGCCGCGGCGGCCGCGGGCGTGGCCGCGCCCGGCTTTGGCGGTACCGGCTTGTCGAGCAGCACGAAGGTCGTGGCCACGCACCGGGCGGTGATCGTCGAGTTCGGCGCCGGCTGGGTCTTGCCCACGATGTCGACGCCGCTGATGTTGACGATGCGCGTGAACTTGCCGACCCGATCGAAAAAGATGGCCAGGTTGTGGAACGTCCCGTCGAGCTCGAGCTGAATCGGCCACTCGGCGTGCAGGGACTTGGTCACGGTGGCGGCCGGCTTGAAGGCCCGGATCTGCAGGTTGGACTGCGTCGCCACCGTCTGCAGACGCCGCAGGAGCTCGCCGGCGTCCTTTTCCTCGGGCAGCACCGCGCGAAGATTCGAGAGGCGCCCTTCGAGGTCGTCCACCTGCGCGCGGAACTCAGGCAGCTTCTTCGCCGTCTCGAGCCCCTTGGCGATGTCGGCGCGCAGCGCCTTCAACTGGCTCTCGCGTCCGGTCATCTCTGCACGCGTCGGCACCTCGTAGTACTGATAGAAGAGGCCGATGCCGACCACGCCCAGCACGGCGAACGCGCCAATCTGTGCGTACCACGGAAGTTTTGTCAGGCTCAGTTCCATTGCGCTACCTTGCCGTATCGGGGCCAGCGCCCCTCGGCTTTACCCCTTCGTTGCCGTGTTTGTTGCGGC